>NZ_JBFRDV010000016.1:0-120541 GCF_052113945.1 Paenarthrobacter sp. RAF54_2 | reverse complement strand
GAAGAAACCGTCCGCGACTACGGCCGGTACCTCACCACGCCCGAAGGCAAGAACAAGATCCTGGTCCAGCACAAACCCGTCGGACCCTGCCTGCTGATCACCCCGTGGAACTTCCCGCTGGCGATGGCCACCCGCAAGGTCGCCCCCGCTGTCGCGGCAGGCTGCACGATGGTCCTCAAACCCGCCAAGCTCACACCCCTGACGGCCCAGTACTTCGCAAAGACCATGCTCGACGCCGGCCTGCCCGCCGGAGTCTTGAACGTCGTCGCCTCCTCCAGTGCGTCGGGGATCTCCGGGCCGCTGTTGAAGGATTCACGGTTGCGGAAGATCTCCTTCACCGGATCCACTCCAGTGGGGAAGCGGCTGATGGCCGACGCCGCTCAGAACGTCCTGCGGGCCTCCATGGAGCTCGGCGGGAACGCCCCGTTCATCGTGTTCGACGACGCAGACCTCGATGCCGCCGTGGAAGGGGCGATGGCGGCGAAGATGCGGAACATGGGCGAAGCCTGCACCGCCGCCAACCGGTTCCTCGTCCATTCCTCGGTCGCTGCGGAGTTCACGGCCAAGTTCGCCGCTGCCATGGGCGCTTTGGTGACCGGCCGCGGCACCGACCCCGCCACCCAGGTTGGTCCGCTGATCGACGCCGGGGCCCGGGAGGATGTGCACGCCTTGGTGAGTGCCGCCGTCGACGCCGGAGCTGTTGCAGTTACGGGTGGTGCGCCCGTGGACGGACCCGGCTACTTCTACCAGCCCACCGTCCTGGCCAACGTTCCCAACGACGCAGCGATCCTGGGCCAGGAAATCTTCGGCCCTGTCGCCCCCGTCACCACCTTTACTAGCGAAGAGGACGCCATCCGCCTGGCCAACGCCTCCGAGTACGGGCTCGCGTCCTACCTCTACAGCAAGGATTTCAACCGGCTCCTCCGTGTCGCTGAGCAGATCGAGTTCGGCATGGTCGGCTTCAACGCCGGCGTCATCTCCAACGCCGCAGCACCCTTTGGCGGGGTCAAACAATCAGGCCTCGGCCGTGAAGGCGGATCCGAAGGCATCGCCGAATACACCACCACCCAATACATCGGCATCGCCGACCCCTACTCGGACTAAGAAGGCAGAGAAACCGTGAATAGCCCCATGCGAGGAGCTTCAACCAGCGCAGCAAAAGGCCAGCTGGTCATTATCGACATGCAGCGCGCCTTCCGTGAAGTGGGGGACTGGCACATCCCGCGGTACGACGAAGCGGCCCAGACCATCGCACGGCTGGCAGGGGCAGGATTTCAACCAATAACCACCCGATTCGTCCCAGACACGACAGAACCGGGTTCGTGGTTGTCCTATTACGACCGGTGGTCAAGCATGCGCCGGGAACCCGAGGATCACCTTTGGGATCTCGCGCTTCCGGGCGTCGACGCCCCAAGCTCCATTGATCTTCCAACATTCACCAAGTGGGGCGATGCGATRGCCGATCGAATCCCTGTGGGCGGAGAGCTCATCCTGACAGGTGTGGCAACCGACTGCTGCGTCCTCGCCACGGCCCTTGGTGCCGCGGACGCAGGCCGGTTTGTCACTGTGGTCCAGGACGCGTGCGCGGGACAAAACGACGACGCGCACGATCAGGCGCTCAACCTCATGCAGCTGCTGTCGCCGATGATCAACGTGGTCAAAAGCGAAACCCTGCTCCAGCTGTAGCGTCAGGACTTTTAGTCTGGATCGTTTATTGGCCAAGGAATGCGTTATCGGGGTAGCCGGAGCGATATAGAGTTCATACGATTGTCGTCATCCAATCAATATACGGCGGTGAAAAATCGCTGCTATTACAGGAGAAGTTATGACAACATTCGTTCTCGTTCACGGCTCATGGCACGACGGAGCTTCTTGGGATTCCGTCATCGAGCATCTGGAATCCCTTGGACACAGGGCCTACGGTCCCACTCTCGCCGGCCACGGCATCGGCGTCAATAAGGAAGTGAACCACGACGATTGCGTGCAGTCTGTAGTTCAGTTCATTACGGACAATGAGCTGACGGACGTGGTTCTCTTAGGCCACAGTTTCGGCGGCACAGTAATTGCGCGAGTCGCGGAAGAGATCCCAGAGCGGCTGCGACGGCTCATTTTTTGGAACGCATTCGTTCCGCAGCCGGGGAATTCTCTGCTTGACGAAGTGCCCCCACACTACCGCCAACTTTTCAGCTCGCTGGCTGCCGGTTCTGACGACAATACGGTAGCGCTGCCGTTTTCAATCTGGCGTGATGCATTCATTCAGGACGCGGACTTGAAACTCGCGGAATCTACTTTCGAATTGTTGTCTCCAGAACCCTTCCAGCCCTTCGCTGACCAGCTGGACCTCACCGCTTTCTACCAGTCTGCAATTCCCAAGAGCTACCTCAACGGGACCGAAGACACTGCGTTGCCTCCTGGAGAATGGGGCTGGCATCCGCGGATGTCCAGCCGGCTTGGGCTTCACCGACTGGTCCAAATGCCGGGGAGTCACGAAGTCGTCTTTACCAACCCCGAATTGCTGGCCGCCAAAATTGTGGATGCCGGGCAGGACTGATTCCACTTCGTGGTTCCAACAATATGAAAGCGGTAACCGTGAGTAATTCACCTGTAGTTACAACGTCGTACGGCGATGTCGTGGGCGTTTTCGAAGAAGGCCTGAGTGTCTTTCGCGGAATTCCTTACGCCGCACCCCCAATCGGCGATCTGCGGTGGCAATCTGCGCGCCCTCACGAGGGGTGGGCGGGGATAAGGAGCGCTGAAAATTATGGACCGTCGGCGCTCCAGCCATTTGTCCCCGGCGGATCGCCTATTTTGGGGGAGCACGGGTCTCCACCGTTCGATGAAGATTGCCTCAGTCTAAATATTTGGACGCCCTCTGCCGATGACAAGCGGAGGCCGGTCCTGGTCTGGATTCACGGTGGCGGACTGCTCATCGGTTCTGGGAATATTCCCTACTACGCTGGCGATACTTTTGCGAAAAACGGCGACTTGGTGGTTGTTACGATCAACTACCGGCTCGGTGCCCTGGGGTACCTGTCCGGGATGGGTGACCGCGAGAACCTATGGCTCGATGACCAAGCCGTTGCCCTGCGCTGGATTGTAGATAACATCGCAGCATTCGGTGGTGACCCCAACGCCATCACTCTCCTCGGTCAATCAGGTGGTGCCCTCTCAATAGGAGGACTTGTACAGCACCCCACTTCCCGTGGCCTTTTTCATCGGGCGATACTGCAAAGCATCCCCCTGGGCATCGAGTTTCAAACACCTTCGGAGGCATTCGGGCGCACCCGGAAACTCGCCACCCTGCTCGGCCACGACGACGTCGAAGCGCTAAGGAATGAGCCAGGGGAACGTCTCATTGAGGGCTCCCTGGGAGTACTGATGGACAACGCGGCGTTTGGAAATTGGCCGCTGGCATTCCTGCCGGTTATCGACGAGGACAGTATCCCGGTTCATCCACTGCAGGCGCTGGCGGAATCTGACGTTGAGCTGCTGGTCGGCTGGACCGAAGATGAGGCTAGTTTCGCGTTCGCGTTGGATCCCCAGTATGCAGATACAAGCCAGTCCCAGGTGTTGGATTGGTTGGGCGGTGAGGGCGAGGAGGCGCTGACCATCTATCAGGCCTACCTCAGCTCGGGACGACGCACCCCACAGGAGGTGCTTTCCGGTGTTATCAGTGACAACCTCTTCAGGCGGAGCGCGCTGGACTTGGTGGAAAAACGGGCTGTAGACGCTCCGGTGTACGCGTATGAGTTCCGACTCGATTCGCCGGCATTTGACGGCAGGCTGGGCGCGACTCATTGCTTGGACCTACCATTTACGTTCAACAATGTCGATAAATGGTCGGGGGCAGGATTTATTCAGGGCATCGAGGAAGTTGTCTTTGAGAGGATCGGGACGTCAATGCATAAGGCTTTCATTTCCTTTGCTGTTGCGGGAGACCCAAAGCATGAGGGTTTTGCCTGGCCGAAATACACCTCTGAACAGGGCGAACTGCTTCTGATTGACCAAAACATCCGGGTCGGCACCGAGGTTGGAAGACCCTGGCAGAGCCTTGATGGGTCACGTCCCGCGTAGGGTCCCTCCTTCGTCAGGATCTGACCGGCGGGTGCTGGAATGGTGAGGGCGCTCCCCTTGTCATTCCAGCACTCGCCAATTGTCATAGGCGAGACGTCAGCGCCGCAGCGTAGCGGATGGCGGGAATCCGTAGCGTTCCCGATACTGCGCGGCGAACCTGCCCAAGTTTGAGAATCCCCAACGGTCTGCCACTTCTGCAACTGTCGTGCCCCGGCCCGACAGGAGGTCGTCGTGGGCCCTGCGAAGCCGCACGTCTCTAATGAATCCGATGGGAGTTGTCCCCAGCTGGTTCCGGAAAGCCTCCTGAAGCGCCCTGACACCCAACCCTGAACTCTTTGCGAGGTCGGCTACTTGATATTGATACTCCGGCCGGGCCTCAACTATCGCCATGACCCGACGGACAGCGGCTGAGTCAGCTTGCAAGCCAACCACCTCCCTGGCGTCGATCGCCAGCGGGTGGGTATCTGCGAGGGCGGCGACGGCGGTACGGATCAGCTGGTCTTGCAATAAGGGATAGCGGGCGCCGGAAGTGTTCGCATTGGACTCCCGAACCAGCAGTGACGATACTGCATTCCAAGTGGCAGCGGCCCGCAAAGACTTGGGCCCTTGCAAGCCAAACCGTACCCGGGGCGTTGTTTTGTCACCCCGTAAATCATGCAGGGCCTCTTCCACGTATGCACGGTCAAACCGGAAGGTGAGGAGCTGGGAGTTCACCCCAAATACGAGCCTGAAGTTTCGATACGAGTCCAAGACAATCGTCTGCCCTGACGTCAGAATACGTTCAGCGCCGCCCGAACTTACGGCCAGCCGGCCTTTGAGCACCATGCTGATCAAGATCCATGAGGCGAGCGGTTCAGCATCCACAGACGCCTCCGATCCGTAACTCAGCCTGTGGATGGAAAGAGGGCCTAATGTGACCTCTTCCTGGACAGCATGGAAGTCCCGGGGCTGGGAAACAGTCAGGATGTGGGGGCAGTATGCGTTACTGAGTGCCTCGCGAGCCTCAGAGGGGTCGTGCGTGTCCAGGACGAGGGGAGTACCTCCTGTACCAAGCCCGTGGGTATGCATCAAGTGCTCCAAAGTTTTCGATTTGGGTCGATAGTCCCGATACGGGCTTGCCGGAGTAGCGCCGAAGGTATATCGAGTTTATGTGATTATCGTCATGGATTCAATATATTATGTCTGCCATCGCGGTCGGTTCGGGACGCCCTGGCATGCGCAGTTCACAGCCCGTAACAGGAAACGAAGTTGGGAAAAAGTCTTGACGCTTCCACAGCCTCGTGTAACGATAAACGCATCCTAAAGCACACTTTCTCGTGATGCATCCGGATCTCCCGTTTATCGTTACATGCCTAGCCTTTCGCTGGGCATGTACGCGTAGCAAGGAAGGTGCGCAGTTTATGAAAATCCAACCCATTAATCGCAGGGGATTCCTCGGCCTCACGGCCGCCGGTGTGGCAGCCGCAGCTCTTAGTGGCTGCAAGGTCAACACGTCGAGCCCAGCAGGAGGCAGCTCTTCCGGCAAGGGTGCACTGACCATCATGGGCAACGATGGTGAGATCACCAAGGACGTGATTTCCGCCTGGCAGCAACTCAACGCCGATGCTCCCATCACGTTTATCAAGTACGACGAGACCCGCCTCAACGCAATGCTCGCTGCCGGCACACCCCCGGACCTGGTCCGCGGCGCTGGTGCCCAAGTGACTCCGTATCTGGCTTCCCGAAAGATTGCGAAACCGCTGGACGACTACCTTTCCGGCAGCTCCCTCATCCACTCGGGCGACCTCGAAGCAATCAATGATGTGTGGAAGTGGGACGGTACCCGGCAGGGCAGCGGCAGCACCTACGGACTGACCAAGGATTGGAGCCTGGACATGATGTTCTGGTACAACCAGTCCGTTTTCGAGGAAGTGGGTGCCCGGGTCCCTGACAGTGCCAATCCGTTCACCTACGACGAATTGCTGGACGTTGCCAAGAGCATGACCTCATCCTCCGGCGGTAAGTCTTCCCGCTATGGCTTGTTCGCTACAGCACCGGATGTGGCGTTCCTTCAAGGGATGCTCGCCACAACCGGAGTCTCGCTGTTCAGTGAAGATTTGAAGAAGGTGGACTTCAGTTCGCCCGAGGCTCAGAAGGCCGTCGGCTGGCTGGCAGATGTAGCGAAAGCCAAAGCTGGCTACACACTCCTGGATCCCAACCCCGACGGCTGGGACTGGCCCCCGTTCAGTTCAGGCCGGCAGGCCATGCAGAGTGCCGGATACTGGCTGACCGGCGTCGTGTCCGGCGACACGAAGGCGCCCGACTTTGCCCGTATGGCACCTGCGCCCTTGTTGGGCAAGGAGCGGGTAAGCCCCACCACCAGCGCCACAGGCCATTGGATTCCCGCCAAGGCCAAAAATCCAGACGGAGGCTTCGCCTTCCTCGAATGGTTCACTGCCGGGCAGCCCGCAAAGGACCGTGCAGCAACCGGTGGTGGTCTCCCCGTCATGAAAAACCTTCGTTCCAGCCTTCCTGTCAAGGAGGCGTACCAGAAGTCAGCTCTGGAAACCCAGACGGCCGAGGACAAATACGCCAAGGTGTTGAGCTTTTCCCCATACGCAACCGTCACGGCGCTGACAGCTGCAGTTTCGGAGCAGTTCCCCAAGCTGGTCCAGGGATCCCTGACGGCCGGGCAGTTCGCCGATCAAGTCAACACCAAATGCAACGCACTCCTCGCCGAGGGTGTTTCGCGTATCGGCGGTTGACATGGCTTCGACGCTAAGCGTTGCCCGTCCCGTACGGCGGGGCAGCCCATTGACTAAGCGGCGTAGCCGGGCTTTCTACCTCTTCATCTCGCCCTGGCTCATCGGCACCGTCCTGCTCACGATCTTTCCGCTCGCCTACGCCCTGGGTGTCAGCTTGACCGACTGGGACGGCGTGAGCCCGGGTTTTCGCTGGGTGGGTGCGCAGAACTATCTCGATGTCCTGGGTGACCCTGAAACGTGGGCGAGCATGTCGCGGTCTGCAGTGCTGGCCGTTGTTGTAGTGCCTCTGACAGTGGCGGGCAGCCTCGGGCTTGCCATTCTGCTGAACCAGAAGGTTCGCCTGAGGTCTTTCTGGCGAACCATGATCTACCTCCCCGCCGTCTTCCCGCCAGTGGCCTCGGCACTGAGTTGGAAACTGGTGTTTGACCGGGATTCGGGCGCTATCAACGCTGTCCGTGCCTGGTTCGGGCAGGACGCCGTGAACTGGATGACGGGGCAGCAAGTGTTCGTGGTCCTGCTCGCCGTGATGCTTTGGGGCATTGGTGCCGGCATGATCATCAACCTCGCCGCGTTGCAGGATGTTTCCCCGGAGCTTTTGGAGGCGGCAACGTTGGATGGAGCCGGACCTTGGCGCCGGTTCACGGCAGTGACACTTCCCACCATCTCGCCAGTGCTCCTCTTTCAGACCGTGACTTCGACCATCGGCGTTCTGCAAACTTTCGTTCCCGCCCTTTTGCTTTCCCCGACCACTGGCGCAGCTGCTGTCACGGCGGTTCCCGAAGCCAACAGGATTTTCATGATCGACGTCTATGCACAGTACTTTGCCTACTCCCGCTACGGTTATGCCTCAGCGATGTTGTGGCTGTTCTTCCTGGCCATCCTGGTGGTTACTGTCTTGTTCTTCCGTGCGAGCCGCAAGACTGTGTTCTATTCCGTGGATCCTTCCAGCGACGGAGGGAAGTAGATGACCCTCAAGGAACTGCAGTCATCCAAACGGGCGTGTCCCTACCCGGTGCAGTCACCTGGTCATGAGCGGGGCACGCGAAGCCGATCGGGCATTCGGCGACGCTCGACCATTCTGGTCACGGCCGTCCTCGTGTTCATCACGGCCCTTGTTGCCTTTCCCATGTACTGGGTGCTGGCCACGGCATTCAAATCGCCTGAGCAGTTGTACTCAGGGATCGCCGTTCTGTGGCCGCTCCCATCGCACATCGAGAACTTCGTAGAGGCACTAACGAGGATCCCCTTTCTTCCATACATGCTGAACTCCCTGTTCCTGGCCACGGTCAACGGAGTCCTTACTACGCTGTCTTCGGCACTGGTCGGTTACGGTTTTGCCAGGCTCCGCGGGCCGGGAAAGGGAATTCTTTTCGGAGTACTCATCGCCATGATGATGATGCCCGGCATCGTGACACTCATTCCCACCTATCTGTTGTTTTCGCAGGTGGGACTTGTGGGGAATTACTGGCCTTGGGTGATCTGGGGATTGGTGGGATCTCCCTATCTGATCTTCCTCTACCGTCAGTTCTTTGCCGGCCTTCCCAAGGAACTGGAGGAGGCGGCCATCCTGGACGGGTGCGGACAATTCCGCATATTCACCAGGATCTTTCTTCCTATCTCCAAACCGATCGTCGTCACCGCCTTCGTCATGTCATTCCTGGCGGTCTGGGGCGATTTCATAGCTCCCAACCTTCTCTTGGATCAGAGCAACACCACCTTGGCAGTTGCGTTGTCATCCGGGTACGTCAATGAAAGGGGTTTCCCACTAAACAACCTCATAGCCGCAGGATCCATCCTTTACGTGATACCTGTAGTTCTGGTCTTCTTCTTCGTCCAGCAGCGCTACACGCAAAGTTTTAGTTCTGCCGGCATCAAATAAATTTTGTGGAAATGGGGTCTGCAATGGTCACGATGTCTGACGTAGCGCGGCTGGCAGGAGTGTCAACAATGACGGTATCCAACGTCGTGAACGGCCGGCGGTCTGTAAATCTGGATATCCGCAGGCGTGTCCTGGAGGCAGTGGAGGAGAGCGGTTACGTCATGAACCGTTCTGCAAGGACTTTGCGCACCGGGACCACCGGGGTGATCGGGTTGGCGGTTCCTGCCCTCAGCCACGCCTATTTCGGTGAGCTCAGTGGCAGGGTTGTTGCCCAGGCCGCCGAGCTCGGATACCGCGTGGCCGTTGAGCAGACCGGTCTGCACATCGAAGACGAACTCGACGCCGTCGCAATGTCGCGCAATCTGGAATACGACGGCCTGATTCTCTCTGCACTGGTACTGGGGCCGGAGGAAGCCAGCCTTCTGAACCAGTCCATACCCCTGGTCCTCCTCGGCGAAAAGATATACGGCGATGCCGTTGATCACGTGGTGATGCCAAACGCAGAAGGAGCCAAGGCGGCCACCGCACATCTGGTGGAGCAAGGGTGCCAACGCATCGCGTGGGCGAGTAACTACTCTCCCGAAACCGAGCTCCACAATGTTGTACTGGATCGTCTTAAGGGCTACCGACAGGGCTTGGCGGACGCAGGACTCACCGACGACCCCTCGCTGCACGTGCCCATGGATCAACCCAGCATGGAGCATGCCGCTGATGGCATCAAGAAGCTGGTCCACGACGGTATTGAATTCGACGGCGTGGTAGCCGTTACCGATGCGGTCGCCTTCGGGGTGATTCGAGGTCTTAAGGACGCCGGCTTGCGGGTTCCGGAGGACGTGAAGGTCATCGGTTTCGACGACGTCCAGCAGGCAGCATTTTCCGTTCCGTCCCTTTCCACCATCGCACCGGACCATGACTGGATGGTCCGGTCCTCACTCTCCCTTCTCACCGAACGGATTAAAGACCGTTCCCCCCGCCCCGGGCGCGAGCTCGTGGCCCCTTTCCGGCTCATCGTCCGGGAATCAACCAGCTGAATCACACATAGACTTTGGAGAAATCTTGACCATGGCATCTTCGCCCCGGCTCGTCGTCAATCTGGACATTGCGGGTCCCACCATCAGCCGTCACATCTACGGTCATTTCGCCGAACATTTGGGCCGTTGCATCTACGGTGGTTTTTGGGTGGGGGAGGACAGCGAAATACCCAACACCCGTGGCATCCGGAATGACGTGGTGGAAGCCCTGCGCGAGTTGCGCATCCCAAATCTTCGCTGGCCCGGCGGTTGCTTCGCCGATGAATACCATTGGCGTCACGGCGTCGGCCCTCGTGAGCAGCGCCCCGTGATGGTCAATTCCCATTGGGGCGATGTCGTAGAAGACAATTCGTTTGGCACCCATGAGTTCATGGACCTCTGCGAAATGCTCGGCGCGGACGCCTACGTCAACGGCAATGTGGGTTCCGGCACGGTCCAGGAAATGAGCGAATGGATCGAATACCTCACCCGCGCCGATGATTCACCTATGGCTCGCCTGAGGCGACAGAACGGACGCGACCAGCCCTGGAAAGTCCCCTTCTTCGGCATCGGCAACGAACCTTGGGGATGCGGTGGCAACTTCCGGGCTGAGGCCTACGCAGACTTGGCCCGGCAGTACAGCACCTTTGTCCGCTCCCACAACGGCAACGATGTTTACCGGATAGCAGCCGGCGCCAACGACGACGATGTGGCATGGACCAAAGCCCTGATGGAAGCACTTCATGACAAGGGCGGGCCAGGCCGCAAGAGCTCCCCATATCAAGGTGTCTCGCTCCACTACTACACGATGTCCGGTCACTGGGACAGCAAAGGCTCCGCCACGGAATTCAATGAGGAAGAGTACTGGAAGACGGTCAAGGCCGCCCATCACATTGAGACCCTGCTGACTGCGCACTCCACCATGATGGACGTCTACGATCCGCACAAGGCGGTGGGGTTGGTCCTGGACGAGTGGGGCACATGGTGGGACGTAGAGCCCGGCACCAACCCGGGCTTCCTCTATCAACAGAACACCATCCGCGACGCCCTGGTGGCAGCAATCCACTTTGACTCCTTTCACCATCATGCAGACCGGCTGGTCATGGCGAACATCGCCCAAACGGTAAATGTCCTGCAAGCCATGCTGCTCACGGATCCAGAGAGCGGAGCGCTCGTAAAGACGCCCACGTTCCACGTGTTCGCCATGAACGCAGGGCATCAGGATGCCACCGTGTTGCACACCCACCTTGACTCTGACGGCTCGCACACGCTGGAGGGGGAGCAGGTCCCCACGTTCACTGCCTCCGCCAGCACCAAAGATGGCCAGGTTCTGATCTCCATGGCCAACCTGGAACTGGAGGACGAAAGCGAGGTGGTGCTGGACCTTCGCGGCGGCTCCCTGGAGCAGGTGGAAGCACTCGTGCTTTCCGGCGACAAAGTTTCAGCGTTCAACGCGCCCGCACACCCCGACGCCGTCACGCCGCGCTTCCTAGAAGTTGAAGAACGCGAGGGCCAGTTGGTACTGCGTCTTCCAGCCCACTCTTTCGCGACCGTTCGGGGAACACTGTCTGGTCAGGTCCCTGTAGTCACTGCTGCAGCGGCCGCGACGTCCAGCCCCACCACGGGCAGCAAGCCCTGCTTGAACTGTTGAGATGACCATGACGTTTGATTACCGCCCCCTCAGCCAAATTCGGCTTCGCGAGGGCGTCTTTGCTGAAGCCCAGCGTGTGAACCGTGAAGCACTGCTGCGTCTGGATCCTGATCGTCTTCTGGCGCCCTTCCGTGTCGAAGCGGGCCTTCCGGCTACGGCGGAGCTCTACGGCGGTTGGGAATCGACGGGACTCAACGGCCACACGGCAGGGCACGTCCTGTCAGCGCTTGCCCACGCTGTAGCCGGGGACGGTGACCCACGCCTGGAGAAGATGCTTGGAAGCCTGCTGTCCGGACTGCGGGAAGTGCAGCAGGCCTCCGGCACAGGATACTTGGGCGGCGTACCTCAAGGGCGGCAGCTCTGGGACGAGCTCATTCAGGGAGACATTAGAGCCTCTCCCTTTGAGCTCAACGGGCGCTGGGTTCCCCTGTATAACCTGCACAAGACGCTGGCGGGCTTGGTGGATGTCGCATGGAATGTTCCCTCCGTGGAGGCGGACCAGATCCTGGATGAACTGGCCAATTGGTGGCTGGAAACCATCGACCGACTGGACCAGGAAGCACTCGAGCTCATGATGCAGACCGAGTTCGGCGGACTTACTGAAGCGTTCGCCCGCCTGGCGCTTCTCCGGCAGGATGGGCGCTACCTTCAGCTGTCCATGAGGTTCATTCGGGAAGAGCTGATAACCCGGGTGCTGGCTTTGCCGGGCGAAATACCGCAGGACTCACTTGCGGGCCTTCACGCCAACACGCAAATTCCCGTCGTGGTGGGTTACGCCGCAATTGCCAGGGCCGCCCGCCAACTGGGGTTGGAAGATGCAGCGACCGCGCGCATCGGGCAGGCCGCCCGAGACTTTTTCGACGACGTCGTTGCGTGGCGCAGCAGCGCCATTGGCGGCAACAGTGTTCGGGAGCATTTTCACCGCAGGGACGACTTCTCGCCAATGTTCCTCGGCCGGGAGGGCCCTGAGAGCTGCAACAGCTACAACATGGTCAAGCTGGCAGCCGAGCTTTATCTCCTGGATAAAGAGGACCGGTACCTGGACTACATCGAGGTCACTCAGTGCAGCCATGTGCTATCCACGCAGCACCCTGGGCACGGTGGCCTGGTCTACTTCACTTCCCATCGTCCGGGCCACTACCGGATGTATTCGCCGGAACAGGACGGCTTTTGGTGCTGTATGGGCTCCGGGTACGAGGCTCACGCAAAGCATGCTGCGCACGTGTACGTCGCTGATGGCGACGAACTCCGTATCAGCTGGCTTTTGGCCACGGAACTGAACTGGATGGAGCAGGGCGTCCGGGTCACCATTGACTCGGCCTTACCCTCAGGGAACACCGCCTCCGTCCGCGTGAGAGTGGAGGAGCCGCGGGAATTCACCCTCGCCATCCGCCTACCGCAATGGGCGCGAGGCGCCAAGGCCACACTGGGCGACGGCGGCAGGATCGACGGCGGCAGGCTCGAGGAAGAAGCGGGTTGGTGGCGACTGCGCCGCGTGTGGGACGGGACGGAGGAGATTCTGCTAAGTCTGGACCGTGAACTGCAGATGGTGCGGGCCGCGGATGATTCCCCATGGGCCTGGATCAGATACGGACCCACGGTCCTTGCCGAAGAGATCCCGGACAATGGACTGCATTACCGGGCAACGGGGGCCAGGGCCGCCCACATCGCTTCAGGGCCGCTCAGGCCGCTGGCTGAGACGCCTGTTCTGCTTGCCAGTGGGCTGGAAACGCACTCCGAAGGGGGCGAAGAGCTCTCGGTTCTCGCCTCGGATGGGCAGAGGCTGACGCTAAAGCCTCTGCACAGGATCCACGATGCCCGGTACAGGCTCTCTTGGCCTATGGCTCAGGACGGAATGCAGATCACCGAAATCCAGGGGAAGTTGGCGGAGCAAGACAGGGCATCTACCGCCTTGGAAGCACGGGTAGTGGACGGGGTCACCTTCGGGGAACAGCAGCCTGAACTTGATCATGAGGTTAGCGCCCAGCATGCTGAGCGTGGAATGACACCCGACGGGGCACACTGGCTGCGCCCCAAGGAGCCGCTCACACTGGTGCTGCGTGACTGGACGATGATCGGCACGAGCCTTCGCATTGAAAGCGTGCCGGGGGAGGATCAGGAATCGTTCCTTCTCTCCGGGGCAGACAACGGGACGGCAGCAACAGTCAGGCAAGGGCCGGACGGTACCAGTGAGATTCAGTTCAACAGCAACGGCAGCTCGGAGGCCCGGCTGGTCATTGCTCCTCGGCCGGGCCACACGATGCCAAGGCTAAGGCGCCTGCTGCTCTTGACCGATGCCGCGGATTCGTTGGCCTGAAAAGTTGGGGTCCTCACTGCATCATCTGCAGTGAGGAACCCCAAGGGCTTTTCTTACTGGACCGACCACGCACCGTCCGATGGCAGGACGGCGCCGGAGATGTTGGTTCCGTCCTCGCTGAGGAGGAACGTGATGGAGGCAGCCAGCTGCGAGGCCACAGCAACAGGTGGGATTATCTGCATGAACGGAGCCAACCGGTTCGCCCCGAGCTCCGAGCCAAAGGTGGCCTCGATGCCTGTTGCAACCGGGCCCGGGGCGACTGCGTTGACGCGGATTCCCTGGGGCGCGTACATAAAGGCAGTACTGCGGGTCATTCCGAGAACTGCGTGTTTGGACGCGGTGTACGCGAGCCCTGCAGAGTTGCCGCGGAGCGCGGCTTCGGAGGCAACGTTCACGATGGAACCGCGTCCGGCAGCCAGCATGGCCGGTAGTACGGCGCGGGTCAGGCGGAACATTCCGTCGACGTTGACCGCGAATACCCGGTTCCAGACGTCATCGGCCACCTCGTGCAAGGGGGTCATGTCGTCCATGATTCCGGCGACGTTTGCCAAGGCATATATCCGGTCTCCAGCCGCTTCAACAATCCTCAGAATGTCTTCATCCTTGGTGATGTCGGCCTGCACTGTTACCACGTCAGCCTGCGGGTGATCCATCGCCAGTGAGTCGAGCCGGGCAGCTGCGATGTCTACGGCAATCACCCTTCCCCCTTCCCGGGCAATCCTGGAAGCAGTGGCGCGGCCGATCCCGGAGCCGGCGCCCGTGACGATGACAGTCTTGCCCAGGAATCTGCCGTCGGTGATGCGTTCCTGCCACAGGGCGTCGTCGATCTCCTCAGCGTCCTCCTCGGGTTCGATTCCACCATTTGCTTCCCTCACCAGATGATCAAGCAGGGACTGCGGGAACTGTCCGCCACCGAGTTCAACGAGCTGTTGCAGGGCAAGGTGATCGATGGGTTTCAGGGCTGATTCGTCCTGTCCGGCCTCGTTAAGCATTCCCCGAAGGAGGGGACCGCCAGCGGGATGGGCGAGCCATTCCCGAATAGGACGCGAGCCGGTCAGTGCTTTGATGTTGTTGGTCATTTTGCTCCTTCGAGGGCCGGTGCTGGATTGAGCTCGGTTGTTGCGTTTTCGGGAACTTCTGATTCGTCCGGGGCGGGCTTGGCACCGTTGAGATCAGTCCACCGGGCACGCAGGGTGTGAGCTGCCGCTTTTGGTTTTCTGTCCCGGCTAAAAACGCCCTTACGGTTGCCGTCCACGCGGTGGATCCCGTTCGACGTTTGGAAGTCGGCGAAGTTCCAGACGTGTTCACCTACGAAGCCGTCGATCCTGTCAAAGACGCGGTGGTTCATGGCGAGGAACGATTGCTGGTACTCCTCGCTCCAAGGCATGTCCCAGATGGAGTGTTGTCCGGGCATGGTGTCTGCCCCGTATTCGCTCATCATGATGGGTTTGCCGAAGGCCTCCAGCCAGCCGCGGAGGTCACGTTCAAGGTAATCTTCTGCGGTCTTAAGATCCCCTGTGAAGATGTACCAGCCGTAGTAGCGATTAATGCTGAGGACGTCGAAGAGGTCTGCGATTTTGTCGTTCTGGAAGGTTGCAAACATGACTGCGGCGTACGTCAGCGGACGCGTTGGATCGAGCTCACGGGCGAGCTGGACGAGCGGCTCGAAGAACTCCCGGGCCCCGTCCTCGTTCGAGGCCGGTTCGTTGGCGATACTCCACATGACAACGCTTGGGTGGTTCTTATCGCGTGAGATGACCTCGCGAAGGTGCTGTGCGTGGGCCGCCTGGGTTTCGTGGTTGAAGGTGTCCGGCGAAAACGTGGGCTTGGGGCCCACCCCTGTCAGCCCTCCCTGGACCCCCAGGTTCAGTCCGACGGCGGCAGTTTCATCGACGACGACGATGCCGTGGCGGTCAGCGAATTCCAGAACCTCCTCCGCGTAGGGGTAGTGCGAGGTCCTGAACGAGTTGGCGCCCACCCAATCCAGCAACTGGAAGTCGTGCACAAGGTAGGCGTTGTCGTGACCTTTGCCCCGAACGGCTGTGTCCTCGTGCTTACCGAAGCCAGTAAAGTAGAAGGGCTCTCCGTTGATAAGGAACTGGGTCCCGCGGACTTCGACGGTCCTCACACCGAACGGCTCTGTATAGCTGTCAATCACGTCTTCGCCGTCGAGGAGCTCTACCACCAGGTTGTAGAGGTAGGCTGCACCGGGTCGCCACAGCAAGACGTCGTCAATAGTGAGTGTTCCTTGGCTGCCTTCTGCCGATGAAACTTCCTGGCCTGTAGCATCTAGGACCCGGACACGGACCGACGTTTGGTGATTGGTTTCGACAGAATAATCGACGACGCCGGTTCGGCCAATAACGCCGGTAACAACGGTGATGTCGCTGATGTGGCGTTCTGGCTTGCTGTAGAGCCACACTGACCTCGCCAGGCCAGCGTAGTTGTAGAAGTCATGCAGGTAGGTCTGTTGGCGTCGGCCGTCCTGGCTGACGCTGATGCTGCCAGGTGGGATGGTGGCACTGGTCAGTTCATTGTTCACCCCAACGGTGAGCCTGAATTCACCTCCGGGTGAGACGTGGTCGGTGATGTCTGCTTCAAAGGGCGTGTAGCCACCGACGTGCCGGGCTACCAGGACGTCGTCAACATAGACCTTGCCCTCGTGCGTGGCTGCGTCCAAACGGAGCAAAACCCTTTCCCCGGTCCAGCCCCGCGGTACGCGCACCATCCGCTGGTACCACACCCAGCCCACGTGGTCCCGGATCTTCTGGTCAGCAAAGAGATCGTTATAACTCGAGGGGACAGGGGCTTCGAGTCTGCCCCCCAGGACGCCTCTCCAAGGCTGGGGAACGTCTGCATCTTCAAGGGCGAAGCGCCAAAGACCGTCCAGGTTGATAAGTTCTCGGGTAATTGAAGGGCGGGGCTTAAGCAATGTATTTTCTCCTGCTTGGCTGACAATGAGATAACTGGCTGGCGATGGTGTCCAGGGTGCGGAACACGGCAATCGTGTCTTTCGCCGGATGTATTGGGTGGTGGATTTCCCCGGCCCGGATTGCTTCGCTGGCGGCTCTGAGCATGGGGACGTAGCCGTTGCCCTCGCGGGCGTGATCGATGGGTTCAGGGGCGAACATTTTTTCCCAGGAACCGGCGTGAATCTGGAGTGTGGTGGATGTCCAGAACATGCCTGGGATGGTGATCCAGCCCTTGGCGCCGTTGATAGCGGCGGAGGGATCGACGAATTCGGTCATTGAACTCGCGCATTGCGCAAACTGGCCACCGGCGAAGTCGAGGGTGAAATGTTCCGCGAAGTCCAGCCCGTCGGCCCTAAGGCGTCCATGGGCCGTGATGGCTGTTGGCTCACCGAAGATTGAGTGGGCCAATGTCACCGGGTAGATCCCTTGATCAAGGAGCGTTCCTCCGCTGCGCGCAATGTCCCATCTGCTGCCACCGTCGGCGATCAGGGGAAAGCCAAATCCCGCCCGGAGGCTGGACGGCTTTCCGATGATTCCGGTGCGGAGTAGCTCGAAAAGGTGTTGGAATGCCGGGTTGAACTTCATCCACATTGCCTCCATGAGGAAGAGTCCTTGGCTTTCGGCCAGCGCAAAGAGGTC
This sequence comes from Paenarthrobacter sp. RAF54_2, assembly GCF_052113945.1. NCBI lineage: Bacteria > Bacillati > Actinomycetota > Actinomycetes > Micrococcales > Micrococcaceae > Paenarthrobacter > Paenarthrobacter sp. RAF54_2. Next base: position 103,255 of record NZ_JBFRDV010000016.1, on the reverse strand, counting down.
TTGCACATCATCGGCGTTCAATGCCATGGGCTTCTCGACAACCACATGTTTGCCGGCAAGCAGGGCCTGGCGCGCCATGGCGGCATGAGTAGCGAATGGCGTCGCCAGGTACACAACGTCGACGCCAGGGTCCCTGACAAGGGAATCGAAGTCGTCGGTCCACCGGTCCAGGCCGAACTCCTCTGCGAAGCTGGCTGCATTCGCCGGGTTCCTGCTGAAGATCATTTCCACGTGGTCTCCGGGCAAGAGCTGCAAATCCGGCACTATGCTCCGGGAGATAGTGCCGGCCCCGGCGATAGCCCACCGCAATGGAGTTTGGGGACGCCGTGTCTCCTCCACGGTTCTTTCCGTCATCCCGACACTCCTGCTTGGATATGCTGATCCCGGTGCAGCTCCGCAAGGCGATGGCGATCTGCCCGGCGTTTTTCTTGCTCCACAGGGTCTGCGATGGGCGCTGCGAGTAACAGCCTCTGGGTGTAGGGATGCTCTGGAGTGGAAGTTACCCGGTCGGCGCGGCCAGTTTCAACGATGTCCCCTCTGTAGACGACGCTGACGCGGTGGCTGATGTGCCGAACCACGGCCAAATCGTGCGAGACGAACAAGTAGGCAACACCTGTGCGCCGCTGGATGTCGATGAAAAGGTCCATGACGCGGGCCTGTGTGGAAAGGTCCAACGCGGAGACCGGCTCGTCGCAGACAATGAGTTTCGGTTCCGGCGCAAGTGCCCGGGCTATGGCGACCCGTTGACGTTGTCCGCCACTGAACTCCCGGGGCAAACGTTCGGCTGCGTCACCGGGCAGGCCGACTTGATCCAACAGCATGCGTACACGGGCCCGGGCTTCAGTGGCACTTGTTCCCTGGACGATGAGGGGCTCGCTCAGGGTGTCACCAATGGTCAGGGACGGGTTGAGGGAGGTATACGGGTCCTGGAAGACTACCTGGATGTCTTTGGACAGGGTACGGCGTTCCTTCGGAGTGGCATGGGTAATGTCAGAACCCCGGAAGGTGATGCGCCCACCACTGGGCTTTACAAGACCCAGCACTGCCCGCCCAATGGTGGTCTTTCCGGATCCGGATTCGCCCACGACGCCGAGTGTCTCACCCTCCGCGATTGTTAGGGAAACCCCGTGCAGGACTTCCACCTCCCGGGGCCGGAATCCGCGGCCTTTGAAGGCCACGCGGAGGTCTTTTACGTTCAATAGCGGTGTTGTCATCAGTTCTTTCCCCCGGTGGCCGTCACGACAGGCCTAGGCTGGTCGGTTCGAACGGTGTGCTCGTCGAGGATGGAGCCCAGAAGCAGTTGAGTGTATGAATGTTGCGGCTCCCGGAAGAGCTCCAGCGCGGTCCCTGATTCGACAACCCGGCCGTCCTGCATCACGGCGATCCGATCGCAGATATCTGCCACGACTCCAAAGTTGTGCGTTACGAGCAACACAGCCATGTTGAGCTCGGCCTGGAGGTCCCGTATCAGGTCCAGGATTTCGGCCTGGACTGTGACGTCAAGTGCCGTCGTGGGTTCATCGGCGATGAGGAGCTTGGGGCGGCTTGCCACGGCGCCTGCGATGAGGACGCGTTGTGCCATTCCGCCGGAGATCTGGTGCGGGTAGGAATTGAACGTTCGCTGGGGATCTTGGATACCCACACGTGCCAGCAGCGCTATCACCTTCGCCTTTGCCTCCCGGCGTGACATCCGGGCTGAGGCGCGGATGCCTTCGACGAGTTGGGCGCCAACTGTGTAGGAGGGGTCCAAATTCGACATGGGTTCCTGCGGGATGTACGCGATCTCGCGTCCTCGCAGGGTGCGTAGCCCTTGCTCCGAAAGACCGATCAGATGGCGGCCATCCAACTGAATAGCGCCTTGTGTGATCACGGCCTCGGGCGGAAGCACACCGAGGATGGCAAACGCGGTCTGCGTCTTTCCGGAGCCGGATTCACCCACCAAGCCCAGGGTTTCACCTGCACGCAGGCTGAGGCTGACTCCCTTCACCACTTCCCTCAGCTGGCCTGATGGAGTGGGGTAAGCGATGGCCAGGTCGTCAACCGAGAGCAGGTCCGCCGCTGAACCTTGGATGCTGTCCGTGGTGGGGGTAATTGCTCTGGGGGTATTTGTTCTGGGCGCCGAAGCCTTGGATGGTTTCAGCTTTGCTCCCTCAAAGGCGTCCCGGAGGGAATTTCCGAGCAATACAAGGGAAGCAGTAAGCGTGCCGAGCATGACGCTGGGCCAGATGAATTGGGTGGGATCGACATAAAGGTTTGTGAAGCCGTCGGCGATCATTGCACCAAAGCTGGGAACGAGGTTGGACCCAACGCCGAGAAAGGCCAGGCCGGACTGCAGGCTGATCGCCGAACCTATCAGGAACGCTGCGGCGACGATGATGGGCCCACGGACAGCGAACAGCACGTGGCGGCCCAGGATTCTAAGGTTGGACAGTCCGGAGACGCGGGCGGCATCGACGTAGAGTTCGTTCTTCACGCCAAGGACCAGGTTCCTCACGATGCGATAGACCCCGGGGGAGAGCAGCACTCCAAAGATCAGCATGGTTGCCCGGTAGTCGCCCTTGGTCACGGGCATCAGGACGATCAGGAGCAGCAGCCCGGGGAACGTCATGATGAGGCTGAAGACCCACTCTGTCGCGGTTCGGAGCCGTCGGCCGAAGTATYCGCCGATAAGGCCAAAAGTTATTCCGATAGCCAGGGCAACGCTTGCTCCAATCAGGCCTGCGATCAGGCTGGTGCTGATTGAATGGAGGAGCCGGGAAGCGATGTCACGCCCGTTCTGGTCGGCTCCGAGGGGGTATCCCGGGGTGCCAGGTGTGGCGTTTATCGCATTGAGTTGTGCCTCATTGGGATCGTGCGGGGCGATCCAGGGAGTGAGAAGACCCAGGATGATGATGACCAGTAGCAGGACCGAAGTAATCACTGCCTGAGGGTCGGTGGCGAGTTTTCGTAGCGGAGACTTCCGGGGTGGGGCTGCCAACCCGGAAGTCACGCTGAGTTCTTCGATGCTCAATAGATTCTCGCCTTCGGGTTGAGCCAGCCGTTCACTACGTCTGTGATGAGGTTCACCGTGACAACCAACATGACGCTGAACAAAGTGATGCCCATGATGATGGGGATATCGCCCTGGAGCGAGGCGTTGAATGCGTAAGCGCCAAAGCCAGGAAGCGCGAACACGTTCTCGATGATGAGCGCACCACCGAGCATTTGAATAAATTCAAGGGACAGGACAGTCAGGGCAGGACTTGCAGCATTCCGAAGCGCGTGGCGAAGCACGATCGACCCCGTCGGTACACCTCGGGTCCGCAGGGTACGGACGTAGTCTTTCCTGAGCTCACCGATCATGGTGCCGCGGATCTGTGCAGCCATGCTGGCCACTCCACCAATGACAAGCACAATGACAGGAATAGTGATCGATGCCGCCCACTTTCCAGGATTCTGGGCAAAGGGAGTAAAACCGGTGGCAGGCAGCAACTTCAGATTCACGGCGAACACAGCCACAAGGACTATGGCGATGAGCAACCCGGGGACGACGTAACCTATCAAGGACAAGCCTTGGGAAACCTTGTCGGCCAGTCCTCCTCGGGTTGCCGCCCAGACGCCCAGCGCAACGCTGACGAGCACTGTGATGATGAGCGCGGTGACGACCAGCGACAGCGTGACGCCCAGACGCGCAGCAACGGCAGGCGCTACTGGTTGGCTGGTGAAAAGAGAAGTACCGAAATCACCGGTCAGTACCGAGCCGAGCCAGTCCAGGTATTGGACGATGGCCGGCCGATCGAAGCCAAGCTGGGTCATCAGTGCTTTCAGGGATTCTGGAGTGGCTGCACTGCCCAGGCGTTCGCGGGCAACAGATTCCAAGGATCCGCTGAGGAGGAAGAAAGTGATGAGGGTGACGAGCAGCGCAAGGACAATGCCTGCACCAAGACGTCGGAGGGCGTAACTGATCATGACCCGCGGCCCTATTTTCCAGATACGCCGAAGTCACGTACGGTCGGCAAAACCACCCCGGTAGGGAGGAAATCAATGCCCGGAGCTGTTGCCCAGAGCGTGCCTACGTAGGCGATCGGCGCGTTCAATGCCTGCTTCACGGTGTATTCGTTGACTTTCTTATACAGAGCATCGCGGGCTGTATCGTCTGGTTCGGTGGCAATGGACTGAACCAACTTGTCGAATTCAGGGTCCTGCCACTTGAAGGGGTTGAGGAAGGCTTCAGGAGCGTACATGTCGCCCACCTGACGGCCTGCACTGTTGAGTCCGTAGAACCAGAGAACTGCCGGATACTTCTTCGAGGCTATTGATGATGCAGTATTCTGCGGAGGCACAGGTTCCCACGTCACCTTGACCCCGATGTCCGAAAGAGCCTGCGTGATCACCGGCTCGAAGGACTGGGAGATGACCGTGCTTGGCATCGTCATGGAGAAACCGTCGGCGTATCCTGCCTCAGCCAATAGCTTGCGTGCCTTCGCCGGATCGAAGGTGTAGGCATCTTCAAGTCCGGGATCGTATGCTCCACTGTTGGGGTCGAACACCTGGACCGTAGGCTTACCCAGCCCATTGAGGAGGGCCTTGACCACCTGCGCCCGATCAAAGGCCATGTTGATAGCCTGGCGCACCTTTACGTTGGCCAGGGCAGGAACGAGTTCTCCCTTCCGGTCGGCCAGGACGAGAACGAGAGCGGCCGTGGCCTGCACCTCCTTGACTGCGAATCCTGCACCTTCGGCCTGCTTGCGTTGCGGTGCCTGGATCAGGGCTGCCTTTACTTCCCCTGCCTGGAGCGCGTTGTACTGGGCGGTCCTGTCCTGGATGACCTTGACCTTCACGGTCTTGAATGGATAGGCCGAGGCGTTCCAGTAGTCATCCCGGCGTTCCATGACGTACTCGGTGCCGTCCACAGTCTTGTCCGAGAGGACGTAGGGTCCGGAGCCAGTTGGGCGGAGTTTGGTGGTGTCGGACGCCAACGTGTCCGCGTCACCAATGACGCCAGTGGCTTGCGCCAGATAGTTCAGCAGCGATGGTTCCGGAGCGGAAAGCTGAATAACTACTGTCGACGCATCGGGGGCGGAAATGGAGGACACCTTGGCGAGCTTGGGCTGTTGCTGGCCCGGTGTCGTCCTGGTCCTCTCCAAGGTTGCGGCAACGTCCTTGGAAGTGACGRCGTCTCCGGAACTGAAYTTCAGGTCGCTGCGAAGCTTGAGGGTCAGCGTGCGCAGGTCATCAGAATATTTCCAGCTCTCAGCCGCGTTGGGACGGATCTTGTTGTCCTTGTCCACCATGAGAAGGGTGTCGAAAATTGATGCCCAGATGTAGGACTGCTGTCCTTCAGCGAGCTGGGCCGGGTCCAACGAAGCCGGCTGGGCTTGAACGGCAATGCTGAGTTCCTCGTTGCGTGAGGAATTAGTAGGTTCCGACGCCGGCGCGGAAGAGGAACACGCCGCCGTGGAGAGTAGCGCTGCTACCGCGACGGCGGCTACTGCCGCACGGGTCAGTGATGTGGTTCGGGACAAGACAGGGAACATGTCTTGAGACTCCTTTGTCATTGAGGAAAAGCTTCTGGAGATTTTTTGGGGGGCCATTGTTTGGGCCATTTAGTCTGGGGTGACCGATATCACTAGCAAAGCACTAGAAAAGCGAAAAGGCAACCGATTGCCATCATTTTAAAAAAGTTAATGTTGCCCTGAAATCCTGTTGCATTTCGGGTACTCCAAATGACCACCGGGAATTCAGAAATAAATTGTCCGGAATTCGGGGCGGTCTTGTCTTGCTAAATCCTGCGGTGGAAGTTTGTGGTCTGTTGAGATCAGCTTTGCGACATGAATTCGGTCATTTCTTGTTTGAACTTCATGAGTGGGTAACCGTTAAGGGCAAGGAATGACTGTGATACTGCCGCCGTCAGATCCAGGGAAGGGTCGATAAGCCATTGCATGCGAAGACCGCTCCATGCGGCCATCATTTGGCGGGCAACCCTGTCCGGATCGAGTTTGGGATCAGCAATTCCCTTGGCCTGGCGTCTTTTGACTCCTTCAGTGAACTCAAAAATCACCTGCTCATGGTGGGCCTTCAGGTACGCGTGGGCCGGATGTTCGGGGTTGACTGCCTCTGCGCTTAACGCGAGGAACAGGCGGGTCGTAGCTTGGTCATCCAGGGTCAGGTGAGCCATTGCGGGTGGAGGCCAGTCGGCCTTCCCGCCATCGATAACGTGAAACTCGGCCGTAAGGATGGCGCGATAATCCTCATCGGCCAGCTCCATGGCCGCGACAAGAATGTGGTCGCGCGTCGGGAAATGGTAGAGCATGGCGGTCTCGCTCATCGAGGCCCGCGCTGCCACCTCCGCCGTGGTCAAAGCTCGATGCCCCTTCTCCAGGACGATGTCGAGGGCGGCCCGGGCTACGGCAGACCGGCGCTCAAGTGTTTTTGCGTACCGCTTCCGGGGGGCTGTTGTCGAGTCCATGCACTAACGGTAGTCGAAAATTGAGTGTTACACCATAGGACTCCTGAAATTGAGCTACCTCCAAACGTCGCCAAAGAGAGTTTGGCTGCAAAAAGGGAGCATGACTCAGTTTTATAGGACTCCCTTCCAAGGTCCCGCAGACCCCCGGATGATCAATTCGGTGTCTAAGGGCAGGGTTTGGGGATCTTGAACAGTGCCGGAGAGGGAGGCCAGGGCCAGGCCGGCGGACAACGATCCGCACTGCCCCAGCGGGGACCTGATGCTTGTCAATGACGGCGTGGTGAAGTCTGCGCCGAAAATATCGTCAAAGCCTATGATGCTGAGGGCATCGGGTATGACAACTCCCGCGTTTTGGAGTTCGTGCATCAGGCCAATCGCCAGCAGATCGTTGTGGGTGATGACGGCCGTTGCTCCTGAGGCCTTGACGGCCCGTGCGACTCGCCTGCCCCCGTCAACGGTTGGTGCCGCCGACTCGATGCGTTCGGCTGCGAGATGGCACCACTCGCAGGCGGCCGAGATGGCGTCCCATCGGCGGGCGGACATCCAGGACAGTTCCGGCCCCGCGACGAAGAGGACCTTTTTGTGCCCATTCCCTGCCAAGAGGCGGATTGCCTGGCTAACACCCCTGTCTGGATCAGGGATGACGCAGCTAATGCCATTTACCTCCCGGTTTATCACGACTACCTGTGTGGTCTTGGCTAGAAGCTGAATATCAGGGTCACTCATGCGAGGGCTGGTCAAAATCAGCCCGTCCACGGCATTGATAACTCGATTGGCCGAAGCGAGCTCTTTGCTCGGGGACTCGGCTGCATTTACCAGAACCACGGTGTAGTCGCGTTGTGCCGCGACTCTTCCTGCCTCGCGAAGAATGCCAAAGAAGGTTGGATTGGTGACGTCTGAAACAATTAGCCCGAGCGTCTTTGTTGATCCTGTCTGGAGTACTTGGGCGGCATGGTTCAGTTGAAAATTGAGTTCAAGGGCGGTTGCCTCAATGAAGCGTCTTGTGCGGGCATTGACTCTTTCGGGATTATTGAGGGCCCTGGAAACTGTTGATGGATTAACGCCGGCTTGCCGCGCTACATCATAGATAGTTGCCTTGGCTGTTCTCGATTGCACTTTTGTCTCTTCGGACGGCAATTTTCACTTCCTTGGACAAGTGCTGCGCCCAGCCAGGCACGTGTGCATCTTGCTGCCGCGCACGTGCCTGGCTGGAGGGTGATCCTGCTGGCGTTAGATGGTCTGGCCTGCGTCGGCCAAGAGCGTGCTGCCGGTCATGATGGTGGACAGGTCGCTTGCGCAGAACAGGACCACGCGTGCGATGTCATCCGGTGTTCCCATCCGACCAATGAGGCTGTTGGTCATGACGTCCATGGCCGCTGTCCCATCTGCGGGGGCGTGCGCAGCAGCGGCGGCCATGTTGCCCTCGGTTGGCACAAAGGTTGGGGCAACGCCGAGCACGCGGATGCCCAGTGGGGCAAACTCGAGGGCCATTTGCTTGGTGATGCCACGGACAGCATGTTTCGATCCGACGTAGGCGGACAAGCCCGGTGCCGTCCCACCGAATCCGGCCGTGGAGACGATGTTGACAATGACCCCGCCGTGATTCCCGTTGGACATGTGGCGTGCGGCTTCGCGGGAGCCATTGAAAACGCCGCGGGTGTTGACGGCAAAGACTTGCTCCCACATGCTGTCAGTCGTCTCCAGGACCGGGACGCTGGGGAAGATGCCCGCGTTGTTGACCCAGATGTCGATACCTCCGAATGACTCCACGGCTTCCAGTGCGCCGAGCCGGACCGATTCGGCGTCGGTGACGTCCATGCCCAGGCCTAGTGTCCGGACAGGGAAGCGGTTCGCGATTTCCGTAGCGGCATCGAGGGCTAGGTCCGCGTTTACGTCCCCGATCAGCACGTCCGCACCGGCTTCTGCCAGGCGGAGTGCAATGGCTTTGCCCAGGCCTTGCGCGCCGCCGGTAACGACGGCCCTGCGTCCGGCCAGGGAAAGCAGGTCCTGGACAGGGGTGAGCGAGGCATCGGCGAATGCGGTGGTCATGCGGAAACCTCGACGTCGAGCTGGTTGCTCTGGGCGACGCGGCCAAGCCAGGCGAGGCTGGGCTTTGGTGTGCGGGCAAAGGTTTCCCTATCGACGGCGATCAGGCCGAACGTAGGTTCCCAGTGCCCCCATTCGAAGTTGTCCAGCAGGGACCAGTGGAGGTAGCCCCGAACGTCAATTCCTTCGGTCATGGTCTGGTCCAAGCCCTGCAGTGCCTCTGTGGTGTAGCGGATCCGCTGCTGGTCATCAGCTGTAGCGATGCCGTTCTCCGTGACCAGCACGGGGATGCCCCCGGTAATCTTCCAGGCGTGGCGCACTGCCATGGCCAATGCGTCGGGCCGGTATGCCGTGCCCACCAGGGTGTTGTCCGGGTGCGGAGGATGGGGGACGAGCCCGTTGGCGTCGACTTGCTGGCTGGAGTAGGCCTGAACGCCGACGAAATCATCGCCACGGCTACCCTCCCAGTAGACGTCTTCTTTGCCGTAGCGGATCTCCAGCAGCTTCTCTTCCCCGCCAGGGGCGGCGGTGAGCGCCCCGGCCGCGATGGTCCATCCCACCTTCGCGTCGGTGTGGGCGCGGATAATCTCCCTGGCAGCGTGGTGGATGGCGGTGAACGTCCTTCCTATTTCCGGATCGGCGTAGGTCAGGAAGTCGCTGTGCGTTTGTTTGGTCTCTTCAGTGCCCTCGACGGTTGGACTTTGCCACTGGCCGCCCTCGGCGAGTTGCATTCGGCGCATTGCTGTCATGATCGCTGCCTGCATGTTGGGCTCGTTCATGGTCGCGACCCACTCCACGCCGTCCAGGATGGTGGTGGTTTCCTTGACGTAGCGCTGGAACTTTTCCGATGCGTCCGGAGCCAACCAGCCGCCGTCGTTCGCGAACCATTGCGGAGTGGTGAAGTGCTGCAAGGTCACCACCGGGGTGACGTTCCGGGCGAAGCAGTGCTCGATCATACGACGGTAATGGGCGAGTTCGGCCTTGGAGAAGGCGCCTGGCGTAGGTTCGATGCGGGACCATTCGAGGCTGAAACGGTACGAGGTCAGGCCTGCGTCGGCAAGAAGGTCGATGTCCTCACGGTACCGGTGGTAACTGTCGCACGCGTCGCCGGAGAGTTCCATGCCCGGCATGGTCAGTTCGCGTGCCCACCAGTCGCTGTTGACGTTGTTGCCTTCGATTTGGTGTCCGGCGGTTGCGGCGCCCCAGAGAAAATTGGCAGGGAAAGTTGTCATGAGTTTCTCATTTCTTGAAAGGTGTGATGCCCTTGCAGGCGGATTGAAGGTGTCTCAGGCGGGACTTGGCACGCTGATGCCGTGCAAAGCCGCGGGCGCTGCGGCGCGGAACCTGCCAGGCCCGGCCGTGTATTCGGATCCGTCGGGAAAGATGATTCGGGCTGTCGTCTCAGCGGGGATGTCGGCGTCGATGCGGAGCTCGTCACTGTCGAGTTGCCAGTAGACGCTGATGGTGCCATTGGGTGTTTCATGGGAGCCCCTGGCCCACGTAACCGACGGTCCGGGTGTGGGGGCAATGACAATGGAGTGCCAGGCCACAGAGCCCTCGGCCTGGCGCAATCCAAGGGTGTGCTCGTGCAGGAACCGGAGCACGGTTGCTTTGCTGTAGTGGTTCAGCGAGTCATGGGCGTCGCCGTTATTGTCGATTCCTTCCCAGGATTCCCAAATGGTGGTGGCGCCCTTGTCCACCATGTATAGCCACGACGGCGCCGTGCGCTGAAGCAGCAATTCATAGGCGACGTCGGCCCTGCCGGCTTCAACGAGGACCGGGAGCAGGTAGCCCGTTGAGAGGAACCCCGTTCCCAGGTGGGTGTCTGCGGAACGGATGAGTTCCACTAGCCGGTCGACGGCACCTTCGCGTGATTGTCCGGGAAGGAGGCCGAAGGCGAGGGCCCGGACGTAGCTTGCCTGGGTGTCGGCGTTGGTTGTTCCGTCGGGACGCAGATATGCTGCACGCCAGGCATCGCGGACAGCATCGGAAACCTCCTCAAACTCTGTCGCCTCCGCGGATCGTCCGAGGACGCGGGCGATCCGAGCGATCGTGGCAGCCGAGCGGTAAAGGTAGGCCGTGCCCACTTCGCCCTTGTCTTCCATGAACCAGGCCATGGGGTTGTCCTGGACGGGGTCGATCAGGCGTCCGTTGGCGTCGCGTTCCTTGGGTTCCGTCCACTCGCCCCAATGGAAAGTGCCATCCCACAGATATTGCTCGTACGGCTCAGGCTCGGGGGATGCCTTTGCCCGTGCGTGATGGCGCGTTGTGCGCGCCATTTCCAGCGCCCACCGGACCCACCGGAGCATCGAATCCCAGTTCTCGGCGAGAACGGCTTCGTCTCCGTAGGCCTCATACAACTCCCAAGGAACAGTGACGATCGCATCTCCCCAGCCGGCAGATCCGGTCATCATGGCGAACTGATCGTCCAAGTTGTTCTTGATGCCGCGGCCGTCAGGGGAGAAGTTCGTAATGCGGCCATCGGCAAGCTGGTCGTCACGCACCGATCTCAACCACTTCCGGCTGAACCCGAGCACATCCCTCAAGCGCGTTGCTGTGGAAATAAACACTTGGTAGTCACCACTCCACGCCAGGCGTTCGCGGGTTGGGCAGTCGGTAGGAACATCCACAGCATTTCCCAGGAAGCTCCACTGTCCGATGCGATGAAGTTGATTCAGGTCCTCGTTACTGCAAGCGAACTCACCCGTGCTGGGGAGGTCGCTGTGCACAATCTGCATGCTGAGCTTTGACGGGTCCAGGCCTGCTCCGTTGCGGCTGATGCGCGCGTACTGGAAACCGTGGACAGTGTGGCGGGGTTCAAAGACTTGGCCAGGCGCGCCCGCGGTTACTTCGTCGCGCTGGGAGAAGATCCTTGCTGGTTCTCCCGGCCGGTGCGAATCCAGGTGTGAGGTTGAGAGGTCGCCATCGCTGTCAACGTGCTCACCGTACTCGATCACCGTGTGCGTTCCTTCCGGCCCCAGATCTTCGAGCCGGATCCATCCGGAGGCGTTCTGGCCGAAGTCCGCAATCCACACGCCGGGCCTTACTTCGTTAACGCTTTTCGCCGCTCGTGCTTCGATGACCCGCACCGGTGGAGCGGGCGACCAGTCAATAGCGGGGGAATCCACCACGTTGAGCTGGACTTTCGACGGCGGTGCGGCCGGGGCGGTAAAGTCCACCGTTTGTCCGTCCATAAGGTCCGCACGTGTTGTGGTTGAGGGTGTGCTGGTCCAGTCGCCATCCGTCACGATGATCTGGTGCGATCCATCGGCACGTTCGATGTGCAGTTCCGCGCGGGCGCCCAGCGTAGTTCCCCAATCGGCGGGATAGTGGAACGCGCCCACCTGCCCCCGGTACCAGCCGTCGGACAGTTCAATGGCCAGCCTGTTGAGTCCGGGGGCCAGCGAGGACGTCACGTCCGAGGCCTGGGCGTAGAGAGTATGGTCGTACGACGTCGACCCGGGGGACAGTTCCGCGGTCCCGGCCCGTTCTCCATTGATCGCCGCGGTGTAGACACCAAGGGCTGTGGCGTAGAGACGGGCCGTCTTGACCTCCGCGTCCATCATGAATTCCGTGGCAAGGACATGGGCGGGCCGCTGGCCGTATGGCTTGTCCTCTTGCTCGACCGGGGAAATCCAGGAAGCCGTCCAGTCGCCGTCGAGAAGACCTGTTTCAAAGGCAGACCACGCCGACCATTCGGCCGTCTCTTCTGCAATCCGTACGCGCCAGGTGACACGCTGCCGGCTGCGGAGTTCCTGCCACGGCCATGAAACGTGAAGGCGGGTGGCCGTCGTCGACGTCGGCTGCGCCACGCCGTCGACCGTTGCCTCCAGCTCGTAAGCCGTCGCCGCAACGTCGGCGGGAATCTTCCACGAGAGCCTCGGAGCGGGGCCGGTGACGGAGAACTGGTCTCCACCGCTGTCCACGATGAGGTCATAAGGCGCTTCGCCCATAGTTTTTCTTCTTTCTTCTGCCGATGCGGGCGTTATCGAATGGACTTGACCTTGAGCGCGATCACGAGCCCACCGATCAGCGCCAGTACCGCGCCCGAGAGGTACAGGAAGGTGTAGTTCTTGTCCGATCCGGTGATGCCGATGGTGATGATCACGGAGGCGACCAGTGGGGCCACGGCGCTTGGGATCTTCTGGGCGAAGGCAACCACCGCCATGTACCGTGCCGTTTCGGTGCGGTTGGGCAGAATCGCGAAGACGATGGCCTGGTCTACCGTCGCGAATACGGCGATGGCAGTCTGCATGAGAATTGCGCCGATGATCAGCTGGGGGAGCGACCATGCGAAGGCTTCAGCCAAGGCTCCACCCACAAAGAGAACTGCGGCAATGACCACAAACAAGCGGCGTCGCTTGAGCTTGTCGGAAAGGAAGCCACCCAGCAGTGCACCGGCCGCAGCAGCCACCACGCCGAGCATTCCAATGGTCGCCACAACGCCGGCCACTTCCCTCACGGGGAGCCCGAGACGCTGGGCGTAGAAGAACGTGCCGAAAGTGGTGTTGAAATACAGGCCCATGAAGAAGACGAAACGGCCCAGCCAGTTCCATGCAAAGTCCGGATATTTACGGATACTGAATCCGTAGCTTGCGATCACCGAACGGAAGGTGACCCGGTTGTCCACGGTAATGTTCTGTGAACTTCCTTCCGGCTTGATGAGCGGGAAGAGTGCCAGGAGGATGGCGCCGATCACGCCCGGGACGACGAACACCAGGAAAGTGTTCGAAGAAACTGCGTAGGCAACACCAATGCCCAGGACGGGAGCAATCTGCGTCATGAGTCCCGTCAGTGCCGAGACGCGGCCGCGCTGGCCTTCCGGCAACTTGTCAGCCATCAGATTCTGGATTGCAGCACCGGAAATGGACCAACCGGACATTCCCAGGACCCACCCCGCACCCACCAGCAGGAGGTTCGGGGCGAGGCCCATGACCACCAACCCAGCCAGGCCGATGCCTGTACCCAGGAAGATGAAAGGAGCCCTGCGGCCGAAGCGGGACCGCGTGCGATCACTCCAGATGCCGATGATGGGGCTGACAACCAGGTAGATGCCCTGCGCTGTCCCTGTGATGAAGCCGAGCATCTGCTCCTGGCCGGGAGCAAGTTCGGTGATCCGAACGGCAATGCCATAGGAGAGGGGCACCATCATTGCGATTGATGCGCCGAAGCTGGCCAACATCAGCCACAGAATGTAGCCCTTGCTCACGGGAGTCTGGGGCTCTTCCGTGAGCTCTGGATGTTCGATGGGGCCGACTGGCAGATGACTGCCCGGCGATGGTTCGGCGGCTGCAATGCCGCCGGCGAGACGTGGAGCCCCGTGCTTATCAGTAGTCACCAATGACTCCTCTATAAAGGTAGTTGGTCGCCTGCGGCATCGCAGGTGATGACTGGACGACGGTGAGGTCGGTACCAGTAAAGGTAACCACGATGGTTACTATTCGTGAATAGTAGTCACAGTGGTTACAATTGACAAGACCCAACGCAAAAAAGAGATTTTCCGTTCGTGAGAGAAGGCTGTTCGTGACTACCACTTCTGAGCAGGAGACCGGGAAGAAAGTCAGCTCCGGTAGGCGTGGCCCGTACGCAACAACGCCGGCTCGTCGCGCGGAGATCGTGCGCGCGGCCTCGGCCAGCTTCGCTGAACACGGCTATGAGCGGGCAAGCCTCAGGGATATCGCCGCACGCGCCAACGTCACTCATGCGGCCCTGCTTCGTCACTTCGCCACCAAGGATGATCTTCTCCTCGCCGCCCTTGCGGAGCGGGATGCCGACGACGCCGAGCTGGCCAAGCGCATTGTGCAATCCAAGGTGCCCCGGGAGTTGGTGTTGAGCAGTGTTCTTAAAGAGGAATTTGCGCGGCCTGATCACATGCGAAATTGGCTGTCCATCACCATCGCAGCTACCAACCCCGAGCATCCCGCGCATGACTTCTTCATCGCTCGCCGTGAGCGAATGCGCGACTACTTCACCAGCAAGCGGCTCGCCACTGCGCAGGACAGTGAGGAACTAACTGCTGACGACAAAGTCACCATGGTGATGGCGATGATCGACGGACTCCGGATTCAATTCCTCCTGGACCCTCATCGGAAAACACTGCACTTGCTGGAGACGCTCATGCGGTTCATCGATACGCCGGAAGAAGCTTAGCTAGTCAGCGGCAGCTCACGCGTTGCTGCGCAGCTCGCGACTTACAGCCCGCAGGCCGGTTTCAAGTGCACGGAGCTCGTCTGCCGAAAGCCCGGCAAGGAGCCGGTGGCCCGGGAGTTATTGACCGCCGCTCACGGTTCCTGCGGTGTCTCCACCATCGATGACGAATTCGGCGCCGGTGACAAAGGATGCCTCGGTTGAGGACAGGAACAAGACGAGATCGGCCACTTCCCCGGGATGACCTATCCTGGCCAGTGCTGTGTGGCTCATGTCTATCGGCATCCCAGCCGTCATGGGTGTGGAAATAACGCCGGGGTGAACAGAATTGACCCGGATGCCATGGCGGCCCAAGTCCAACGCTGCGCTCTTCGTCAACCCCCGAACCCCAAATTTCGAGGCGCTGTATCCGGGAATCCCTTCGTAGCCTCGCAGCCCCGCTATTGATGAAATATTCACGATCGACCCGCCCCGTGCCTCTTTCAGGGCCGGGATTGCCGCTTTGATCCCGTTAAACGTCCCGGTTAGGTTCACCGCCAGCACCGCGTTCCACTGCTCCAGCGTGTAGTCCTCGATCGGGGCGAAGTTCACGATACCGGCGTTGTTCACCACAATGTTCAGGCCACCGAATTCCTCAACAGCAGCCTGCACCGCATTTTGCCAGTCCTGGGGGCTGGTCACGTCCAGGTGAACATACCGCACCCCGGACCCGAGATGAGCGGCGAACTCCGTTCCTTCATCGTCCAGAACATCCCCGATGATGACCTTCGCTCCTTCACCGTGCAGCCGCGTTGCGATTGCAGCCCCGATCCCCCTGGCGCCACCGCTGACAAGGGCTACTTTGTCGATGACTCGTTCCATCTGATGCTCCTTCGGTCTATGGCACTGAACACAGCACTACGCGACGTCACGGCGGTCTCGGGCGGAGTGAGCATTCCGGGTCGGGCGGGGCCCGGTCACGGAACCATGGCCCGAAGAGAGACATGTTTCTTCGATGTGGACGTCCCAGTCCAAGAATGACCCGGAGCAGCAACCGGCAATAGGGCTAAAGGTCACCGATCGGTGGCTCAATTCCAGACCCCAAGCGGCATTTGTTGCCTCATTTGAATATCTCCGGTTGGGTCGGCGGTAAAGGGTGGCGCGACGGAACCCGTTGGGAAAATTGGACTTGGAGAGGGAGCTTACAGAGGTTCGATCGGGGCTGGGGACTAAGCCGGCGGCCTGCTGTTCCCAGGATCCCGACCAAGTGGCAGACTCCAGCTATGACGGCAGTCGCGACCGGGCCTGTGCTGGATTTTCTTCCAGGAGGGCTGGGTCTTTGTCTCTAATACGACCGCTACCAAGGGAACGGACCTGGCATGACCTCTGTTGATGGTCGGGAGAGGAGCTTCCTTCAGCTTCCCATTATGGGCGCGGCCAGATTGGACGCTGATCAAGTCCTGAACCAGCTTGATTCGGGCACGTCAGGATTATCGGATCAGGAATCCGCGTCCCGCCTGGCCATAGTGGGGGCTAACGCTGTCCTGTCACATAAGGCCAACGGTTGGGCCGTGCTTGGGCGTCAGCTCGCCAGCCCAATCCTGATCTTGCTGCTCGTCACAGCATCTGTATCGATGTTCTTGGGGGACGTGACCAACTCGATAGTGATTGGTGCAATCCTGCTGGCCAGCGTTGGTCTGGGCTTCAGTAGTGAATTCCGGGCCGAACGCGCCTCGGAAGCCCTGCACTCACAGATCACGCATCAGGCTTTGGTGCTTCGGGATGGCAGGACCCTTCCAGTGGACGTGACGGACATCGTCCCTGGCGATATCGTGCAGCTGGGACTGGGAACAATCATTCCTGCGGACCTTCGGCTGCTGGAAACGAACAATCTGCTGTGCGATGAGAGCATTCTCACGGGGGAGTCCCTACCGGCGTTGAAAGACCCTTCTCCCGCACCGGATAACGCAGCCCTGGGAGATCTGATGTCGTGCGCCTTCATGGGCACCGTCGTACACTCCGGCAGTGGAACCGGCGTGGTGGTGGCCACCGGGAGCGGCACCGAATTTGGCCGGATCGCCTCCGGACTGGGAGAACGTCAACCGCAGACGGACTTCCAGATCGGGCTTCGACGTTTCTCATTCCTCCTGCTGCAGGTCGCCATCGGCCTGACCACCTTGATTTTCGTAGCCAACCTGCTGCTCCAACGACCGATCATCGAATCACTGCTGTTCTCACTGGCCATCGCCGTCGGTATCACTCCCCAACTTCTCCCGGCTGTTGTCAGCACCAGTTTGGCCACCGGCACACGGCTGCTGGCCAAACGGAAGGTACTCGTCAAACGGCTCGTCTGCATCGAAGACCTGGGCGACATGGACATCCTGGTCACCGACAAGACCGGCACGCTGACAGAAGGAAGGATCAGTTTCACCGACGCCCTTCCAGCAACCTCGCCGATTGCAAAGGATTATCTGCTCACACTGGGGCTGCTGTCCACGGAGTCGGATTACACCACGGCCAAGTATTCAACTGCCGGACAGAACCCACTGGACGCCGCCCTTTGGTCCAGCCCTCAAGCGGCCAAGCTCGACCCTGAACGTTTCAACCGCCTGGACCTGATCAGCTTTGACCACGAACGCCGGCGTACCACCGTGCTGGTCCACGAAAACGCAGGCCGGAGGCTGCTGATCACCAAGGGCGCCCCCGAAGAAGTCCTCACCCTTTGCGGGCCGCCAACACCCGCGGTGCTGGCGACGCTGAATGAACAATTCCAGGCAGGAGCCCGGGTCGTGGCGGTCGCCTACCGTGAGGTCCCCGGACTGGTCGAAGTTACTGAAGCAGACGAACACGACCTCACCTTGGCGGGCTTTCTGATCTTCCTGGACCAGCCCAAAGCCAACGTAAAAACGTCACTGGACCAGCTGGAAGCATTGCAGATCACGGTAAAGATTGCCACTGGCGACAATGCCAAGGTAGCCGAGAAAGTCTGCGCCGACGTCGGCGTGCTCTCCGGGGGCACCCTTACAGGGGCCGACATCGRTGGGATGTCGGATACGGAACTCGTCCCCGCAGCCCGCACCGCCTCAATTTTTGCCCGCGTTTCGCCGGAACATAAAGCTCGAATCATCACTGCCCTGCGTCAGAGCGGCGGCTCCGTGGGGTTCCTGGGAGATGGGGTGAACGACACCCTGGCCCTGCACAAGGCCGACATAGGCATCTCGGTGGATACGGCCACCGACGTCGCCAAGGATGCCGCCGACGTCATCCTGCTCGACAAAGACCTCGGCGTCCTCGCCGATGGCGTCAGGGAGGGCCGCCGGATCTTCGCGAACACCATCAAATACGTCCTGATGGGAACATCAAGTAACTTCGGGAACATGTTCAGCGCCGCGACTGCCTCGGTGGTGTTGAGCTTCCTGCCCATGCTCCCAGGCCAGATCCTGCTCAATAACCTGCTCTATGACGCCGGTCAACTGGCCATTCCCAGCGACAGAGTCGACAACGAACAACTCCGCGCCCCTGCCCACTGGGATATCGCCTTCATCCGACGATTCATGTTCCTCTTCGGTCCCATCAGCTCAATCTTTGACTTCGCCACCTTCGCCCTCATGCTGACAGTGTTCCATGCTGTGCCTGGGGAGTTCCGCGCCGGGTGGTTCATCGAATCAATCGCCACCCAAACCCTGATCATCTTCGTCATCCGGACCCGCAAGGTGCCCTTCCTTCGCAGCAGGCCTTCGGCCGGGCTGGTCGTGGCGTCCTTGACCGTAGTCGCCGTGGGAGTGGCCTTGCCCCTGACAGCGACGGGGCCTTGGCTCGGTTTCGACCCATTACCGTCACCGTTTTTCCTGGCCCTTCTGGGCATGGTGATCGTATATCTGACCATGGTGGAGTTCGCCAAAAAATGGTTCTTCTCCCGGGCCAAGCAACAATCCCCTGCCGCCGCGTTACCCATTCCTCGGCGTCGGGCAACCCATCACATCAGCAGGCGGGCCTCCCGGTTCAGCATCGCCGCAAAACTATCCGGGCCAACGGAGGACATCCCCTGACGTCTGATCACCCCGTCGCTACAGGGCTTCTCGCCACCAGAATCCCCACATCACCCCGCGCCGGATTCCTATTCCAAGCCTGCCCGAGTTGCGTCGTCGAGCGGGGTTTGAAGCGACATTGGAGCGGAGAGATCAAAGCGCCTGCCGGAGACGGATTGGGGGACTAGCCGGTAGAGGAGGTCCTGGCCCACGCCTTGCCACGGGAAGAGGGCACGTCTGACTTCATCCAAAGCTGGACCGCCCGTACCGGCCTCGCCGGCTGCACCCTTTACTACGACGCTCCAGGCTATGCCGAACTCGGCGCTCACTGAGTCGGCTTCAAGGGCCACGACGGCGTCGTCTTCCATCGCCTGTTGCTTGGTCCCCATTCCGGTTCGAAAGACGATTGTCCGATTGTCCACGGCGAAATTCACCGGAAAGATGTCCGGGTGGCCATCCACGATCACGGAGAGACGCCCAACATTCGTTTCGCCCAGAAGCCTCCAGCAATCGTCGGCTTCGAGTACTTCTGCCTCAGGCACTATGTTCTTGTCGGTCATGCGGCGATCCTACGGCTGCCCGCTTGTGACTAACAGGGCCCAAAGTCCCGCCACGGGATGCGTTTGTTCCGATCGGCCGCGCCGAGCCTTGCCAATCAGTTGTGGGAATGACGCCAAGCAGAAGCATCAGCAGCCCCAACTCCGCGAGGCCGGCACCGAAGTAGACAGCTTGCAACGCGCTGAACGGGATCAGGGACATCTGCACGAAGATCCATACCAGGATGCCATAGGCAGCTGCTGCGGCTGCCATACCGGCCAAAGGATTGCGCCTGAGGAGCAAAACGAAAGCAGCCGTGTGGAGGCCTCCTACAACGAATGCAAGCAAGATTCCAGGCACCAGGTATGTGCTGAAGGGAGACCCCTCCAGGTATTCAGCCGGCAGCTGTATCTCAGGCGGTAGCCCGAGGCGTTCCGGCCCGAGCCAGGATCCAAGCGCCAGGGCAAGGCCACCGGCAATGGAAGTCACGGCTACGAAGCCCAGAACGATCAGAAGCAGCACAAAGGTCATGTCTTCCTCCTAAATGATGGTGCGGAATTCCTGGATGAGTCCGATCACGACACCCAGAATGGCTCCGGTACCGGGGCGCATCCATGGACTAGCCGGCCAACAGCGCATCGAGAGTGGCGAAACCGAATCCGGCGGACCTTGTCCCCTCAATGATGAGCGGCAAAGCGTCAGCATCCAGGGTGCTGCCGTCGTCAGGATTCGACCCGATATGCATGAGGATTATGCCTCCGGGCTGCAGGCCCCCCAATACCCGTTGGGCGACGGATTCACGGGACATGCCCCCGCTGGTTCCCTTCCATCCGAGAGTGTCCACGCTCCAGCGCACAGGCACATAGCCGAGGCTGTTGACTGTATTGATGGTCCGGGAGTCGTGGTCTCCGAAAGGGAACCGAAAGAACGGCCGGGGGGCACCGCCGGCCGCAACGATGGCCGACTCGGCCCGTCCGATTTCGTCGGCAATCATCAAATCCGTGAGCTGGGTGAAAGCGGGGTGGGTCATTGAATGGTTGCCCAGCCGATGCCCGGCTGCCGCAATCCGGGCCACGCCGTCCGGGTTGGCCGCTGCCCAAGTGCCCGTCAGGAAGAACGTTGCGCTGATTTGCTCCCGGTCGAGCGTGGACAGGATGCTTTGAAGCCCGGCTGCGTTGGCGCCGCCATCGAATGTCAAGGCAATCTTGTTTCCCGCGCCCGGGATCGACGTTAGGTCCTGGCCCAGAAGCGACTCCGGGAAGGGGCGCACAGGTGGCGTGGCAGGTGCGGTATCGGAAGTGCCCGGCACGGATTCAGGGGGAGGAACCAAGGGTGGCTCCGAGGACGGTGGCGCCTCGTGGGAGCTTGCGGCGGAACCCGGTGAGGTGGTCGCGACCGGAGACTCCGACGATGCCCCCTGCGCCGGAGCTTCCGGCGCAGCACCGGGCCGCATGCTGAGCATCAGCGCGAGACCTGCCGCCACCACCAATACGGCGGCCAAGACCACGACGGCGACCATCCGCCGTCGGGCTTTGCCTTGGGACGGCAGGTCCGCCGGGGGACCGTTCCCGGTCACAGGTGGCCGTCCCGTCGGTTTCGACCCGGTGGTTCGACGAAGTCAGGCTCATCCGGGCCTTGGTCCAGCCGGAAGGGCGGGTACTCATCGCGCATGAGGGCTCCATAGGCCAGGACACGATAGACCCATCGGTTGAGACCCATGATGAACGCAAAGAGTGGCTGGGGATACCTACCCGTGAACAGAAGAATTACCAGTGCAATAAGCACGAGAAGGGCAAGCAGCGACAATCCTCCGCCGCGGTCGCCCACCACACCGGCGGGTCCATCATTCGTGCGCCATGCCCACGTCGCTGTGCCAGTGATGGCCCCGACAATGAGCAAATGCGGTATAAGCAGGAACCAGGATTTAATGAGCACCAATCCGCGGGAAAGGCGCGGCGGATAGTCGATGTCCAGGTCGGCAGGATAGTTGGTGCGTCCAAGCGTGAAGGGCGGGTACTGATCCGTGCCCCCGGCGGCGTAGACGTAGAAGGCCACGCGCCAGTTCCATCGCAGGACGCCCACGTTGAAGTGGAAGAGTGACTGCGGGTAATGGCCCGTGAAGAGAATGGCAAACCAGGCGACAACCGTGGTCACCGCGAAAGCAAACCAAAGGAAGAACAACACGAAGAAATGCGGAATCGCAAGGAACCATTTGACCAGCCACATCCAACGTGTCAGGGCAGGATCAAGATGGCCCCCCAAGCGAACCGGATGGCCGATGATGCCCGCCGGTTCCTGCCGTTGTTCGCCAACGAGGGGCGCCTGAAGGACTGCCGGAGCAGTTGCGCCGCCGTGCCTGCCGAGTCCGATTGCGCCGGCCACCAACAGCGGGACTCCGAGGACGAGAGCCAAGGTGCCGGAGAGAAGCAGGCCAGTGGCAGCAGGCTTAATAAGCTCTGATCGAAAGCCCGCCTGGAGGTCGGCCGAAACGCCATCACGTGCGTCGGCATTCATGACAACCACGGTCCAGTTGCCCGCGGATATGTTCCAGGTGAGTTCCTGTTGTCCTGGACCGGAAGCGGAGGCCACCCATAAGGGTTGGCCAGCGGGTAGGGCAGGTGTTGAGGACCCGGGGATGTCCCGATAGACCGGGCGGAAGGGCTGGAACTTCACTTCCTGCAGTTCTGTGTGGTGGACTCCCTTCAGATACGCATCAACATCACCCTGGGGCGCAATGCCGATGAAGACGCTCCCATCAGGATCCGCAGACGTAGCCCGGAGCCTCAGGGTGCCAACGTCGAACGGGAGTCTCTCGGCAGTGCCCTCGCCGATGGCATCCAGTTGAGGCGAGACCAATGCATAGGATGCAACGGTGTAGCGCTCCGTACGGGATGTGAAGTAACCTTCATCGCCCTGGCCTGAGGCCAGCAACGCTGCCGCTGCCCCTCCGGCTGTAAGCGCGAATCCAAAGATTGACAGTGTGATCCCTACGACGAGCATCACGATTGAGGCTGGCTTCGTCATGGCTACAGTTCTTTCCGTTTGAAGAGGAACGCGGCCAACGCGACAGCGGCTATTGCGGCAACAAGCCCGGTGATCGCTGGCCATGCCGGCGACATGTGTGCTTGATTCGCCGCCATCGCGGCAGCAATGGCGGGAACGCCAGCCGGAGAATAGCTCGCCAACGGATCCCACGCTCCGCCCGCCGCCAACAGGGCGTACAGGCCAAGTCCGGCCCCGGCAGCCCCTGCAGTGGCCGGAATCAGAACTGAGAAGAGTTCCATGAAGGCGAGGACAAGGAGTGCGAAAAGGAGCAGCAGGAGCGCCGGAGCCCAGAGCTGGCCAGCGGGTGCGGCGCCAAAGACCAGCTGCGTCATGAACCATGTTGCCAGGGTGCCCACCACAAACGCGATGCTGACAAAGAGCCCGTGGACGGTTGCTTTGGCCATGATGAACGTGCTTCGACGCACGGGCTTGGTGAGTACGAAAGCTGCAGTGCCCTCGCGGACCTCGGTGGAGACCATTCCGCCGTACATAATGATGATCGCGAACAGGATGATCTGGGAGAGGTTCTTGATCCATTGCCCGTACGCGTCGGCAAAAGTTGCCGGCGGCAGCGTGACCGACCCCTTGGTCCCGGCGGTAAGGGATCCCAGGAGTTCAGGAGTGATCCGTGCCAGCGGCGGGCCGATGACAGCAAAGAAGATCACCATGGCCGGAAGCACGCAGATGCGCCAGGTGTGGATTATTTCCTGGGCTTCCTTCCAAGCRAGGACTGGAAAGGTCTTCACGGCTCCGGTTCTCCAATGAGTTCGAGGAAGACGTCTTCCAAGCTGATCTCGGCGCTTTCCAAGCGAACCAATCCCGTGCCTTGTTCGCTGACCATGGTGGGGATCTCGTGTTGGGCAGCAGCCACATCCGACACCCGCGTCAGGATCTCCCCCCGCTGGCCAGGATGTACCGATATGGTCCAGGCCCTGCCCGCAATGGCATGGGCGAGCCTCTCGGCTCCCGTGCTGACCTCCACTGCGATGGTTTGTTGTCCATGGCTGGCCCGGAGCTCATCCATCGAGGATTGTGAGAGGATTCTTCCCTTATTGAGGATGGCCACTGAGTCACAAACGCGCTCTACATCGCTGAGGATATGCGTTGAGAAAAACACGGTGGTCCCACCTCGCAGTCCTCCGATGAAATCCAGGAGGTCCCTTCGGCCCCCGGGATCCAGTGCACTGGTGGGTTCGTCCAGCAAGAGCAGTTTGGGTGAATTGATGAGGGCCTGTGCCACACCCAGGCGTTGACGCATTCCCCGGGAGTACTTCCCGATTGCCTGGTTGTTTCCAGCCAACCCCATGAAGCCCAACAACTCCTGGACCCGTTCGTCCAGGATTCCGCCCTTAAGCCCACACAACCTGCCTGCAAGTTGAAGAGTTTGGGAAGCCGTCATCCAGTCGTAGAACGCCGGAACGTCAGGGAGGTAACCAACCTCGCGACGGACCTCGGGGGCTTCCGCACCAACATCCATGCCCAGTATCTGCAAGCCACCGGATGAAGCACGGGAGAGGCCGGTCATGATGCGGAGCAGGGTGGTCTTTCCTGCACCGTTGGGTCCCAGGAAACCGAAGATCGACCCTGCGGGCACGCTCAAGTTGACGGCGTCGAGCGCTTTTTTGCGCCCGAATGTTTTGCTCAGGCCTGTGCACTCGATCACTCCACCTGGGCTGGCTGTAGCCGGAACCGTTGGCTCATGGGCTGGAAGCCGCATCTTCTGGTCCGGTTGCATCTCAGGGAGCGGTTTCGGGGGAATGGACGACGACGACGGGGCAGTGGGCGTGCGCCACGACTGCGGAACTCACAGAACCCAGAAGGAGGCCACCAAAGCCACCATGTCCACGGCGGCCGACGACGACGAGTGCTGCATGCTTGCTGCCCTCCACCAAGGCAGCCCGTGCCGAGCCTTGGACAAGTCGGGTGCTGAGGTTCTTTGGCAGGTGGGCCCCGAATGCCTCCTCAAGGGCATCCTTTACGTGCTGCTCTGCATCATGGGCGAAGCCATCGATGCCCATCGCCAGGTATCCCTCGTATCCGAGCGGCAGCTCCCAACAGCCCCATGCCTCCAACGGCGCGTTGAGGGCCATCGCAAGATGTTGGCCCTGGCGCAACGCCTCCACTGACGCCTTGGACCCATCGACGCCAACGATGATCTTGCTGGGGTCCAAGCGACCGGCCATCATGCACTCCTCTTGGTTGCACGGGTATTCATCAGCGTTAGCAGCTCCCCGCCCCAATTCCTTGCCCGCTCAGGCTCGCCGGCCAGAAGGGGACCTTCCGTGCCCTTGACATAGAAAGGCATGGGTTGGCTGACGAGTGTTGCACCCGCGTTTCTGAGTTGCCGGGAGATCTTTTTCGCTGCATCGCCATGAATGAACAGCTTGACTCTGGTGTCAAAGGCAGCTGCCAGGACTCCCGAAAGTCCCTGCATGCCAACAGCTGCCAGACCTTCCATGATCTTCGGCGTTGGCCGCCAGCCGTTGATGGGGCTTCCCACCACCAACAGGTCGCCAGCCGAGACATCCCCACGCCGGAACTGCGCGATCGGCACTGTCCTGGCCTTGGCCGTTCCCAAGCCGGAGGCGACAGCCTCCGCGATTTCCTTTGTGTTTCCGAAAGCGGAGTCGTAAACAATAACTGCCTTCACGGTGTTTCCTTGTCGTTTTCGTGGTGGAGCCTGGCGGCCTGGGTCTTCCGCCGGGCGGGATGGGCATCCATGAAGAGAGTTGCCCAGTAGGTGCCGCCGCCCATCACCATGAAGCCCGTTATGCCGAGCACTGGTTCCCCCACCGCGACCCCGGCCAGCAGCAAACCGAGTCCCGCAAGGCCAACAAGGGCTCCGCGGAAGGCATGCTTCCACCGGATTCGTCCAAGATTTTCCAAGCTCATGAGGGCGGCCAGCTTCGGATCCTCTTCTTCGAGGCCCCGAGCGATCTTGTCCAGTTCCAGCTTCTCAAAGTTGGAGAGTTCCATGGTTTTGCCTCCTGCTCTCCTGTCCAGCATGGGCCGCCTGCACGTGGCGAAACAGGGCCAAAAGTCACAGCGGGGCAGGGGACCAAAGACCCTCCTCATGCAGTGGCTGGGCGTGCAGAATCAAGGCATGTATTCAGCACGTGAAGCTTCGTTGAACAGCGCCCACGTCTTGTGGTTTGAAGATTCAGGTATCCAGGACATCCCCTCCGTGGGCGGCAAGAATGCCTCTCTCGGTGAGCTGACGAGGTCCCTGCGGTCCGCGGGCGTGAAGGTACCTGACGGATTTGCCACAACGGCTGACGCATATCGGCAATTCCTTTCCGCGAACGCCCTGGAATCGGTGATCAGCCTCTCCTTGGATGATTACCATTCCGGACGCTCATCGTTGCGACAAGCTGGAAGCGCCATCAGGGAATCATTCCTGTCCGCGGAATTCCCGGCGGACTTCGCCCGCAGCGTGCAGGAGAGCTACAGCATGCTGTGTCAACGCGCTGGCCAGGATCAGCTCGCGGTGGCCGTACGGAGCAGCGCAACGGCAGAGGATCTACCGGATGCGAGCTTTGCAGGCCAGCAGGAAACCTACCTCAACATTTCAGGAGAGCGAGGAGTCCTTCAAGCCTGCAGGCAGTGCTACGCCTCCCTGTTCACGGATCGAGCCATCAGCTATCGGGAGATCAAAGGTTTTGGGCACCTCGATGTGGCGCTGTCCGTTGGTGTGCAGCGCATGGTCCGCTCCGATGTCGGGGCCTCAGGGGTCATGTTTTCCATTGATACAGAGTCCGGTTTTCCACGGAGCGTCCTTATCAGTGCGGCCTGGGGGCTGGGCGAGACGGTCGTTCAAGGAACCATCAACCCTGATAAGTACCAAGTGTTCAAGCCCCTGCTGGGCGATCCGACGCTTGTCCCGGTCATCCAGCGGGAGGTCGGAGCCAAGGAATGGAAGATGGTTTACAGCCAAGGTGGCACTGCCCGGACGCAGATGATGGACACGAGCGATCAGGAACGGCGGTCGCTGGTCCTGACGGATCCGGAGGTACTGAAGTTGGCTCGATGGGCTGTAGCGGTGGAAGAGCACTACGGGCGTCCCATGGATATGGAATGGGCAAAGGACGGGGTCACCGGCGAGCTGTTCATGGTTCAGGCACGCCCGGAAACCGTCCAGGCACAACTGTCTGCATCAACATTCCGAATGCACCACCTGCGGCACCCAGGCAGGATACTGGCAACCGGTGCGGCGGTAGGGGAGTCGATCACCCAAGGCCCTGTGTGCGTCATCCGGGATGCGGGGGACATTGAATCGTTTGTGGAAGGCTCGATTCTGGTCACACAGATGACCGACCCCGATTGGGTTCCTGTCATGAAACGGGCGGCCGGCATTGTTACGGATCACGGTGGCCCCACCAGCCACGCTGCCATGGTCAGCAGGGAGCTCGGTGTCCCCGCAGTCGTTGGAACCGGGAACGCAACGGGACTCCTCAAGCCTGGCGCGCAAGTCACGGTGTCATGCGCTGAAGGTGAGCAAGGCCGGGTATATGAGGGAAAGCTGGAGTTCGACGTCGAAGAAGTGGATGTGGGAACTCTTCCGTCCACCCGGACCGATGTCATGATCAACRTCGCCAGCCCCTCCGCCGCGTTTCGATGGTGGCGGCTGCCGGCAGCTGGCGTGGGCTTGGCCAGAATGGAATTCATCATCAATAACTTGATCCGGGTTCACCCGATGGCCCTGGTTCACCCTGAACGGGTCACCGATGCCGCCGAGGCGAGGTCCATACGTGAGCTGACGGTCAATTATGAGAGTCCTGAGGAATATTTCGTCTCTGTTCTGGCTACGGGAATTGCGAAAATTGCAGCGCCGTTCCATCCCAAGCCTGTGGTAGTTCGGCTTAGTGATTTCAAGAGCAACGAGTACGCCCATCTCATGGGAGGAAAATTCTTCGAGCATCCCGAAGAAAACCCAATGCTGGGCTTCCGTGGTGCAGCCAGGTACTACAGCAAAGAGTACAAGGAGGGTTTCGAACTGGAACTCCGGGCCCTGAAGCGCGTCCGGGAAGTTATTGGCTTTACAAATGTCATCGTTATGGTTCCGTTCTGCCGCACGGTCCATGAAGCGGAAACGGTTTTGGCTGTCATGGCGGCCCACGGACTGGTGCGCGGCAATAACGGGCTGAAGATTTACATGATGTGCGAGGTGCCGTCGAACGTAGTCCTGGCAGAGCAGTTTGCGCGGAGGTTTGACGGCTTCTCCATCGGATCAAACGACCTCACTCAACTGGTTCTGGGCGTGGACCGTGATTCGGAACAGTTGGCCGGCCTCTTTGATGAACGGGATCCTGCCGTGACGACGATGATTTCACAAGTCATCAAGGAGGCCCATGCTGCAGGAATCAAGATCGGATTGTGTGGTCAAGGGCCCAGCAACCACCCCGACTTCGCCGGATTCCTGGTCCGTGAAGGTATTGATTCAATCTCATTGAACCCGGACACTTTCCTCCGCACTTTGCCAATGATATTGTCCGCCGAACAGCGGCCGGCCCAGGCCGGGAGATGAAGGGATCACCCACCGCTGCTGCGGCCAAACCCCCTTATGACGGCGTCATTTTTGATCTGGACGGGGTAGTGACCATTACTGCCACGGTCCATCAAAGGGCTTGGAAAGATGCCTACGATGCGATCATCCATGATGCCCGTTTTCCGGCAGATGCCGATCACCGGGCCTTCACACCGAACGACTACTTCACGTTGTTGGACGGCAAGCCCCGGGAACAAGGTTTGACGGATCTGTTGGCGTCCCGGGGTGTTCGCATCCCGCCGGGACTACCAAGCGACCCCACAGGTGAGTGGACCGCATTCGGGTTGGGTGCGCTGAAGAACAAGGCCTATCAGGCGCGGCTGAGGGACGACGGTGTGCAAACCTATCCCGGAACAGTACAGTTCCTGGCGAATTTGAAGGCAGCAGGAGTTCCAGTGGCGCTCGTGACCTCGAGCCGCAATGCAACTCCAATACTCGCAGCGGCAGGCATGGCAGATACCTTTGCCGTCGTCCTGGACGGCACGACAGCCACGACCCTCGGTCTACCCGGGAAGCCATCGCCAGATGTGTTCCTTGAGGCAGCGCGCCGATTGAAGGTCCTGCCAAAGCGTGCGGTGGTCATCGAAGACTCAGTCGCGGGGGTGCAGTCGGCTCATCGGGGCGGGTTTGGGCTGGTGGTGGGGATCGACCGTCGGGGGACCCGGAACGAACTCGAAGCCGCCGGCGCGAACGTAGTGCTCAACGACGTCAGCGAACTTGATCTTGGGCTTGTCATGGGTGACCCCTGGAAGCTGATTTTTGAAGGAACGGATCCGGACCACGAAGGACATCGTGAGGCACTCACAACACTCGGAAATGGCTACATGGGCGTCCGAGGCGCCGTAACCGAAATCCATAGGACGACGCGATATCCGGGACTGTATCTGGCTGGAGTGTTCAACCGTGTCTCCGTGGGCATTGGCCAAGAGACCGTACTCGAAGAACATATGGTCAACGGTCCTGATTGCCTCCCGATGGATCTGCGGCTGGAGGGTAACGCGTGGTGGTCCCGCGAGGGGCTGCAGATTGTTCATGAACGACTAACACTTCATATGGATAAGGCGGTTCTCAAACGGAGGCTTGTTCTGGAGTCCCCGGACGGACGACGCTTGGAAGTCAGGGAGACGCGATTCGTCTCCACGGCAGACCCCCATCTGCTCGCCATAAAGACCCGCATTAGGCCGCTGGGTTGGAGCGGCTTGATCGGAGTCCGGGTGGGCGTCAACGTCGGCATACGCAACGCAAACATTCCCGAGCCACCTTTGACAGGTCGGAAACATTTAGTGGACCGGACTACATCCGACGGCGGTGGCCGCGGTCCAGGCACTACCTTGATGGTGGAAGCGGAAACCAGCCAAAGCCAGATCCGGCTGGCCGTTGGACTAAGCGTTGAGGTCGCAGGTACCAATGGGACCCCCGGGAGCAAAGGGGCGTTCCACTTTCGGACTTTTGAAACCCATTGTGCCGATGGAGCCGCGGTGACGGTTACGAGGATTGTGGCCGTCGCCACATCACGGGATCGGCCTATTTCATCGGCCGGTACTGCGGCCGCCGCAAGCCTGGAACGCGCCGGCTGTGATTTCGATAAGCTCCTGCGGGCGCACCAGTCTGCGTGGCAGCGGATCGTAAGTCCATTCCTGGTCCATTTGGACGCACCAGCACAGGTACAGCTTGTCTTGAACCTTCACTTGTTCCACGTTCTACAGACATTGACGTTGCATACCACTGAACTTGATGTTGGCGTACCTGCACGGGGGCTGCATGGCGAAGGCTACCGTGGTCACGTCTTTTGGGACGAGTTGTTCGTACTTCCCGTTCTCACCTCCAGGACACCTGCAGTGGCGCGGGCCTTGCTGGACTACCGATGGAGGCGGCTCCCCGCGGCACAGCAGGCTGCGGCTCAACATGGCATGCCCGGTGCCAGGTTTCCATGGCAAAGCGGGAGTGACGGGACGGAAGAAACCCCGCGGTCGCTATATAACGCACGTTCGGGACGTTGGGTGGCGGACCACTCGCACCTGCAAATGCACGTAGGGCTGGCTGTGGCTTTCAACGCGTGGCAGTACTTTGAAGCGACCAATGACGTGGCGTGGCTTTCTCAGAAGGGGGCAGAGCTTGTGGTGGAAGTTGCCCGTTATTTTGCCGCCGTCGCTGAGTACGACCCCGGTGACCATCGCTACCACATACGGGGCGTAGTGGGGCCGGACGAATATCACACATGGTTGCATGGACACGGAAACCCCGGCCTAGATGACAACGCGTATACGAACGTGATGGCTGCGTGGGTATGGGGCTGTGCAGCCGGGATTCCCGAAACTTTCTCGGGCCATGAATTGGCCGACCTCCTGGAACGCCTTGGCATCACCGAACAGGAAGTTATCCGGTGGGGCCGTCTGTCCCGTGCCGTGTTTGTGCCAATCACCGAGGATGGAATCATCAGCCAATTTGCCGGTTATGACCAATTGCAAGAACTGGACTGGGACAAGTACCGCCAACAGTACGAGAACATTGAGCGGCTGGACCTCATCCTCGAGGCAGAGGGCGATGACGTCAATAGGTACAAGCTGGCCAAACAGGCAGACGTCCTTATGCTGCCCTACCTCTTGGGACGCCAGGGGCTTATTTCGTTTCTGAGACGCCTTGGATACGACTTGCAGCAGGAACAGTTGGATCGAACGATCGAGTACTACTTGGCCCGAACGGCCCACGGATCCACATTGAGCAGGGTCGCGCACGCTTCAGTATTGGCAGCCTTGGACCCGGAGCGGGCATGGGACAGCTTTCGGGAAGCCCTTGACGCCGACCTTGATGACACCCAGCACGGCACCACAAAGGCGGGAATACACCTTGGAGCGATGGCGGGCACAATAGACGTCGTCCAAAGAAGCTTCGCGGGGCTACGGCTGGACCGGAGGGGGTTGTCGTTCACACCGAACATGCCCCACGGCCTTCGATCGGTTTCCTTCCACGTGACTTATCGGGGACACCTGATGGACATCCAGCTGAAAGATGGACGCATCCGAATATCCTCGGCCGCCGGCGACGCCCCGCCCGTCCGGGTCACAGTCCATGACCAGACCGTAATGCTCGCCTGTGGGCATAGTCGAAGCTTCCGGCTGGAATCGACGAGCCGCAGCGAACAGCCTTAAAGGCTTGGGCATCCTGGCGAGCTGCGGCGATGGCCGTTACCCATCAGCTGATTTTCAACACGGCGGCTCCGGTAATCCGGTCATTGGCCAAATCGTCCAAGGCCTGGTCTGCACGCGAGAAGTCGTATGAGGTTGTGGTCGGCTTTAACGCCATGTCCGCGGCAAGGGCCAGGAGTTCCACCCCGTCCGCGCGTGTGTTGGCGGTTACGCTTCGGAGTTGGCGCTCGTAGAAGAGGTCATCGGAGTAGTTGAGTGAGGGAATGTCGGTGAGGTGTATGCCGGCGATTGCCAGGGTCCCTCCTCGGTTCAACGACCTCAATGCGGTGGGCACCAGCTCTCCTACTGGTGCAAAGAGAATGGCTGAATCGAGCTTGACCGGAGGCTCGTCTGAGGCGCCGCCCACGTACGCGGCGCCTAAGGACCGGGCGAGCGCCTGTGCTTCTGTTGAACGTGTCATGACGTAGATGGAGGCGCCCTGATGCATCGCAATCTGCGCCGTGAGGTGGGCGGAACCCCCAAAGCCGTAGATGCCCAGGCGCCCTCCTGGCGGCAGGGCAGCTCGCTTCAACGCGCGGTAACCGATAATTCCCGAGCACAGAAGCGGGGCGGCCTGTTCATCGGTGAAGCCGGACGGAATAGCATAGACAAAGTCCTCGTGGGCCGTCATCATCTCCGCGAACCCGCCGTCACGGTCCCATCCAGTAAACGTTGGCGCCACGCAGAGGTTCTCGTTGCCGCGGAGGCAGAAGGTACACGTTCCACAGGTGCCGCCGAGCCATGGAACACCAACCCGGTCTCCGGGCGCGAACCTGCTTTCAGTGGACCCGGTTTCGAGGACTGTTCCGACGGCTTCGTGGCCCGGCACTACATTGGCATTGCGGGGCGGTAAATCACCTTCAGCCAGGTGAAGGTCCGTTCGGCACACACCGCAAACACTTATACGGATCAGCAATTCCCCGGCCTGTGGTTGGGGGTCTTTCCGTTTCCCCTGCACCAGGGGACGGTTTGCTATCGGTCCTGGATCTGCTACCCACCATGCATGCATTGCCAGCTTCCTTTCGTAGTCCTACGCCTGGAGGTTTGCATGCTTTCAGCGCCGTAAACCAGAGCCGAAGGTCATGGTCCTTCGCCATGTGGCCTGGGAGGAGGACTCCTCCGGAGTCGACCGGCAATCTCGACGGCGGTGCTGGACGCCACCGCGACTACGAAAGTCGCCAGGAAGAGGTCTCCTGGGGGCCATTCAAGTCGGAAGAACCCACTCAAGGGCGGGAAGGTGAATACGATGACAGTGCCCAGATACATTGCGGCTATAACGGCCGCCTTCCGTAGGTTGAGGGGTCGCGCGATGACCGCCAGGATCCAGGATCCTATGAGCGCCAAGGCCATCGATGAGGCGGATCGCGCCTGGTCCACGCTGAAATGGCCCGTAGCTTGGACGTAGAAATTGAGCGCGGTGATCCCGACGGCGATGGCCACGCCTGCCGGTATTGAGAAGGCTAATGACCGCCGCAGGAATCCGCGCGTATAGTCGTGCCTATTGGGCAGGAGTGCCAGGAAAAAGGCAGGCAGCCCGATGGTGAGGCCATCGATGGCAGACAGCTGGCGTGGAAGGAATGGGAAAGGGAGCAGGAGTGCTCCGCATAGTAGCGAGATCACAAGTGCGTAGGCTGTCTTGCTGAGAAACAGCATGGAGACACGCTCCATATTGTTGATCACTCTCCGCCCCTCGGCCACGACGGCAGGAAGCCGGCTGAATCTGCCATCAAGCAGGACGATGCGTGCCACGGCTTTGGTTGCGGGAGCAGCGGAGTCCATGGCTATGCCGAGATCGGCCACCTTGAGCGCCAATGTGTCATTGACTCCATCTCCGGTCATGGCAACCGTGTGACCGCGACGTTGCAGTGCAAGCACCAGCTCCCTCTTTTGTTCCGGTGAGACGCGTCCGAACACTGAATGCGCGTCCACCAGATCCTGCAAGGCTGCCGGGTCCCCAGTCAATTTACTGGCGTCGATAGCATCCGGGTTTTCCAGACCCAACTTCCGGGCCAGAAGACCAACGGTTCTGGGGTCATCTCCGGAAAGAATTTTTATGGTGACGTCTTGCTCCCGGAAGTAGGCCAAAGTGCGCGGCGCATCCCACCGGATACTTTCCCGCAGTGTCAGCACCAGGACAGGCTCGCAGTCACCGGGCAAGGCACTTTCAGTCGCTTCGGTACATTGGCTCGAGCGGGACATTCCCATGGTGCGAACCCCCGACAAGACCAACTCCCCGGCCCGTTGCCGCGCGAGCCTGCAGTCAGGCGATTCGCCGGCAAATACAACTTCCGGTGCGCCGAGAATCCAGGTACTGGAATCGCCTTGGAGATTGGGCAGGGTCACCGAGCTCCATTTGCGCGTAGAGTCGAACGGCACTGAAGAGAGAGGGGTCAGTTGCACTTTGAGGGGAAAGGCGTCTCCGATGGACAGGGATGTGGCGTTGGCAGGCTGGTTGGCCCCGAACCAAGCCAAAGCCTGTCGCCAGCCGTCCTGGACTTCACCTCGAAGCTGGTGAACGGCGTCGAAGGCCATTCGTCCGTCTGTTAGCGTTCCTGTCTTGTCCAAGCACAGGACGTCGACCCGGGCCAACACTTCTACAGCTGCAAGCTCCTGGACCAGGACCTTCTGGCCCGCGAGGCGGACGGCGCCTACGGCGAAAGCCACGCTGGTCATGAGTACCAGTCCCAGGGGAATCATGGCGATTGTACTTGCCACAGTCGAAACAGCGCTCTGTGCCCAAGCTCCAGAGGCCAGTGCGGCCTCCCATCCCCCTTGTTGGAGCAGCTGTGAATTCAACACCAGCAACGTCACCGGCAGGACAACCCAGGCGAGAACCCGCAGCACCCGATTGATACCTGTGCGTATTTCTGAACTGACGAGCGAAAACCGCTTGGCGTCGGCGGCCAGCCGGTTGGCAAAGGTCTCATGGCCAACCCTGAATACCCGGGTATGGCAGGAGCCGGTGAAGACCAGGGACCCGGCCAACAGCACATCCCCCCGGTGTTTGGTGACAGGTGCCGATTCACCTGTCAGTAGTGACTCGTCGACTTCAAGCGAACCCGGTCCAACAATATGGGCGTCTGCTGGGACTTGATCACCTGCACTAAGCAGAAGTAAGTCATCCAGCACCACGTCATGTGCGGGGATTTCCTGAACATTTCCCTCCCGCACCACTCTGGCCATTGCTCCGTGGACGATGGTTAAGCGGTCGAGGGATCGTTTGGCGCGGTATTCCTGAACCACGCCAATGAGGGCGTTTCCTATGGCTGCCAGCCCGAAGAGCGCGTCCCTCCACTGCCCAAGGAACAGCAGCAAACTGAAACCCGCCACTACGATGCCATTGAACAGCGTGAGTACATTGGCACGGACTATGGCCAACAGGCTACGGCTGGGAGGTGTCGACAAATCGTTCACGAGACCGTCCCGGACCCGCTGGGAGACTTCCTCTTCGGAAAGGCCCGCCATCGGGATGTTGGGTGTGATCATCGTCGCCGACCTTTACCGCCTGTGCTAACGGCTCTCATGGAAGTATGTTTCGCCATGCTGGTATCACCTTTGTCATCGTCCCAGTCTCCTGACGGCAGGTGTAGGGTCGAAGGTCATGTCTCCCAAGACGTGTTCGGGCCCTTGACCCCTGATCTGTACCCGTATGCCGACGACTCACCTAGACTCGGGAGAGGCAGGCCATTAGTGGCGCAGGGAGGTAAAGGCCTATGGGCGCGGATCACCCTTGGCGCTCCCCACTGAAGGGGCGCGTTGAAACACTCCTCCGTGAGTTCGTGCAGCGTGCGGATGAGATGATCCATGCACAGGAACAAATGAACGGGTTGCTCTCAGCGGTAATTTCCATTGCCGAGGACCTCAGCCTGGAAGTTGTCCTGGACCGCGTCGTCCGGTCGGCCTGCGAGTTGGTGGACGCCAAATACGGAGCTCTTGGCGTCATTGGAGAGGATAAGCAGCTAAGCCACTTCATTACGGTCGGCATGGATGGGGACGCCATTGGATCCATCGGCGATCTTCCCACCGGGCATGGTGTCCTGGGACACCTGATCCGCGAACCCGAACCACTCCGTCTTCACGACCTCACCGCTCACCCAATGGCTGTGGGCTTCCCGGCAAGCCATCCTCCCATGAAGTCGTTTCTCGGAGTACCAATCCGTGTCCGCGATATTGTTTTTGGCAACCTGTACCTCACCGAGAAGAGGGACGGGAAGGACTTCAGCCAAGATGATCAGGAGCTTGCCATCGCACTGGCGGCAGCAGCCGGCGTCGCCATCCAAAACGCCCGCCTGTTCGACGAAAGCAATCGCCGGCAGCGATGGTTGGAAGCGGGCATGGAGCTTGGCAGCCGCCTCATTGCAAGCAAGCCCGACGACGACTCCGGCAACCTGGATCTTGTCGCGGAGGCGGCCGTCCGTGCTTCCGACTCAATCCTGGGTGTCGTTGCCATACCAACGCCCGGAGGAGAGGTCCGTTGTAGATCGGCGGTCGGAGTGCAGGGCTTGAACACGGGCCAGCAATTGCCGGGCTCCGAGGTAGTAGCATCAGTGCTTGCCACTGGCGACTCCCGCCTCGTGCAGGATGCTTCACAAGTTCTCGGTCCCGAGGTGTCGGAGAAGCTGGGCACTGTGTTGGTAGCGGCCCTGGGCCACAGGGGGAGGGGAAACGGAGTTCTGCTGATGGCCCGGGCCGTTGGCGGCGCGGCCTATACCCGTTCTGATCTGGAATCCAGTGCATTGTTTGGCAGCAGGATCGGCCTTGCACTGGATCTCGCGGAAGTAAGCGCCCTTCGTGAGCAGGCCTTGTTGCTCTCGGACAGGGAGCGCATAGCCCGCGACCTTCATGACCTCGTCATTCAGCGTATATTTGCAGCCGGCTTGGGAATGCAGAACTTGAAGCGATTCCTGGTGGACCCCGCAGCCGTTGAGCGGATGATGCATGTCACGTCGGAATTGGATGACACCATCCGCACTCTCAGAAAGACAATCGAAGACCTCCGTTCCGAAGAATCCCCGCCCACGCAATAAGCATCTCCGTGACTTTGGACCCTGTCCGAGGACGCCCTGCAGCGCCATTGTGGAGGGATCGAACGTTTCATTCGGCAGGAGAACAGTCATGGACAAAGCCGGCTCAACAGGAGAAATCATCGTCGGAGTTGACGGCTCCGATGCGTCCATAGCTGCACTCCAAGAAGCCCAACTGTTGGCGACGCCGTTGGGCGTTGACGTGGTTGCCACGGCTTTCTGGGACTATCCCCCCGTCTACGAGGGCTATGTGGTGATGGGCATTACCGGTTTTGAGGAAGCCGCCGGGCGAATCCTGAAGCAGTCCGTGGAAATGGCCTTCGGCCCGACCCAGCCCGACAACGTCCATTCGCGGCTTGTTCAGGGTCATCCCAGACAAGGACTGATCGAAGCTAGCCGGAAGGCAGACATGATCGTTGTGGGGCGACGTGGACACGGTGGTTTTGGAGGGTTGCTGCTGGGATCAGTCACCTCAGCGTGCGTAGCTCATGCCCACTGCCCGGTTCTCGTGGTCCACGTACCTGAGGACCACTCGAACGAAGCCACTGAAGGGCGACCATGATGGACATCTTGGTGGTCTACGAAACAATGTACGGAACTACCCGCAGGGTAGCTGAAGCAATTGCCAGCGGCTTTGATGGCGAGCCCGGGGCCAGAGCGGTCTCCGTTTCCGATGTAGTCGCCGATGACCTGGGTAATTGTGCCTTGCTGATCGTCGGTGGACCTACCCATGCTCACGGAATGAGCAGACCCGCAACACGACACTCCGCAGCAAACGTCGCTGCCGCGACCGGTTCCCTTGGCCACGATATCGATGCGAACGTCGGCATACGTGAGTGGCTGGCCCAGCTCCGACCTGCCATCCCGGGCCAAAAAGCCGCAGCATTCGACACCCGCAACCACGGTCCGGCATTCCTCACCGGCAGAGCATCCAAACACATCACCTCCGGGTTACGAAAAGCCGGCTTCGAGCTCATTGCAGAACCGGAGAGCTTCGAAGTCAGCCAGGAACCTTCGATAAGCGAAGACGAGCTCCACCGCGCCGCAAAGTGGGGCCAAGCTCTGGCCAGGTTAATTGACGCCGGAAGATAGGGAGTTTGAGATGACCTTGCCCAGCATGACCGGCTGGACAGGCTGGAATGTGTTCCTGGCTTGACGGTTACCAAAGGGCAGTCCAAGGCTTGGAAAGAAGGAACAATGAAAGAGAGCGAGCGGATCGTCGTCGGATTTGACGGGTCTCCCGAGGCCGTTACGGCAGTTCAGTGGGCGACCCGGCAAGCCGAGCTGAGAAGCTGCGCGCTGCAATTAGTGCATTGTTCCCTTTGGCCGGCCATAACACACAACATGGAACCCGTGCCGGGTGTAGCTGACAGCGGCCTGCGACACGCCGCTGAATCAATAGTTGCCGAGGGGGTCGCGTGCGCCCGTCAGGCTTCTGAGTCGGTGGAAATCACGAAGAGCCTGGTGTACGGCTGGCCGGCCGAGAACCTTCGCAAGTTGGCGGGAGGCGCCTCCATGCTGGTTGTGGGAAGTCGGGGGATAGGAGGCTTTATGGGCCTGCTCGTGGGATCCGTGAGCCTGGAGTTGGCCGCCACTGCAGCGTGTCCCGTGGCTGTTGTTCGGTCCACCGACCACCCGGATGGACCCGTCGTCGTTGGCATAGATCGGGAAGGCTGGGAGGCTTCGCTTCACTATGCCGCTTCTCATGCTTCCTATGCGGGCACATCGCTTCGGATTGTGCATGTCCGAAAGAGACACGAAGCCCACGCTGAAGCAAGTGACGTTGGTCCCCTGGAAATATTGCATTCGGCAGTACGTACCGTGCGCAACACCTCGCCCGAACTCGAGCTTGAAGACCTCCTGCTCACGGGGACCTCCGTTGCCGGAACGCTCCTTAGTGCAGCGAAAGATGCCCAGTTAATCGTTGTGGGAACTATGGGGCAGGGTCTTGTCCGCGGCAGTATTGGCTCAACGGCGCATGCCGTTCTCCATCATGCTTCCTGTCCTGTCGTGGTGGTAAGGCCCCCACTGGAAGCGAGGGAGCAGTAATGAGCAGCAGGCCCGGGGAGCCATTGGGTTCCAGGACCTGCTGCTCGCTACTTACTCGGAATGCTTGACTGGCTGGATCCTGGTGATGATTGTTGGGCACGGCAGTTTGGTGAGGACTGCGTGGGCCGTAGATCCCATCAGTAGACGTTTGAAGCCGCCACGGCCCCTGCTGCCGACGACCAACAGGCGGGCTGTTGCGGCGGCATTTACCAGCGCCTCGCCAGGACGCATGTGGGTCTCCAAGTTCTGGTGCACAACAAGATCCGGATATTTATCCGCCAAGCCCGCGACCGTTTCCGCAAGAACCACCCGTTCCTCCTCGGTCACGAGTTCAAAGAAATTGCCGTGGGGCACTCCCCGATCCACCCATGGATCCGGTGTCCGGAAAGCGTGCAGCACGGTTAGCTCCTGCCCTTCACGGTCTGCCTCTGCGGCAGCGAATGCCACGGCCTGAGTGGATTCTTCGGAACCATCAACTCCGACCAGAACGCCGTGTCGACTGGTCATATCATGTTCACCGATCACCGCTACGGGGCACTTCGCCACGGCAGCAACCTGTAGCGCACGATCCGCGAGCGATCCGCCGGCCCAACTGTGGCCGGAACCAATAACCACCATCGATGCGGTTTTTGACCGCTTGCGCAGGGCGTACCCGGCTCCTCCCGAGACGAGATCCGTGCTGATTTTGACCGTTGGCTCGACTTTTTCGGCCCGGTCTTTGGCAGTAACAAGGAATTTTTCACCGGACTCCCGGATCCACTCGTTATAGCCGATGGCATCGTAGGCCCAACGATCATCCACAGCGTGTACCAGGAGCACAGGCAATTTAAGGGCAGCGGCCCTTTGCACGGCCCATCGGGTCGCAGCCTCACTACTGGGCGAATCGCTGACACCGACGACAATTGCTTCCTTCATGACTGCTCCAGTTCTTGTTCGATGATTCCCCGGAAAATCCTTTGCCGGGTCTTGTCAGTCCAGCTTCTGCCGGCTCTTTTCAAAGGGTTAGGGTCGGAAGTCCCGCGGAACGCGGCCGCGGCAGACTGGTGTGCCTTTTGCTAATCGGGGGCATTCACCATGATGGTTTCCAGGTACTCGGGAACTCGTGCTTTCCAGCCCAGTTCACGTTTGATGCGCAGACGGAGTGCATCGGAGGCCTCAGGCTCTCCATGCGTGATGTAGGTCATTCGTGGCGTCCGCGGTGCTGAACGCATCCAACGGATAATTCCGTCGGCGTCGGCGTGGGCGCTGAAACCTTCCAATTGAACAACCTCCGCGCGGATCAGTACATCCTGTCCATAAACCCTGAGTTGCCGGGACCCCGCGGCAAGGGCGGCTCCGCGGGTACCTCCTGCCTGGTAACCGCTGAGAACCACAGCATTATGTGGATCGCGGCCATAGGCGGCCAGATGATGAAGTATCCGCCCTCCCGTGAGCATTCCGCTGGCCGAGATGATGATCATTGGCCCGCCACGGAGATTGAGGAGTTTCGAGTCATCGACGCTCCTGGTCATAATGGCGAGCTCGTACATGCTCTTGAATTCCTCCGGACCCAGGCGATGTTCCTGCGGATGTTGCTGGTAAATATAGGACGCGTCAATGGCCATGGGACTGTTCAAATACACCGGTATGTCCGGAATCAGCCCTTTCCGGCGGAGACGCGCAAGCTGGAGCATCAGCGTCTCGGCACGCCCCACGGCAAACGCCGCAATCAAGACGACACCGCCGCGCTTTGCTACACGGTTAACAACTTCGGCCAGTTCAATGTCAGAACCCGCCGCCGGGTGGGTCCGGTTCCCGTAGGTAGACTCTGTCACCAGGACATCAGTGGATTCAAGATCCCGGGGCGGGTACATGAATGGATCATCGGTCCTGCCCAGGTCACCTGTGAAATGGACGGAATGCTCTCCGAGTCGTACATGGATCTGGGCAGCACCAAGGATGTGCCCGGCGGGAACGAATGTCGCATCAAAGGCGTGACCCAGCTCGACGGGTGCGTCAAAGTCCACAGGGCGGACGCTATTTAGCGATCTCACCGCATCGGCGGCCGTGTAGATGGGCAAGGCGGGCACATGGATGGAAGAGCCAGTATGTTCGGCATACCGGGCCTCTTCCTCTTGCAGGTGGCCGGAGTCCGGCAGCAAGAGTTTGCACAGTTGATTGGTGCCGTGAGTGGTGTATACGGGGCCGCGGTAACCGTCCCGGACGAGAGCCGGGACGTACCCACTGTGATCCAAGTGGGCGTGTGTCAAGAGCACGGCATCTATGGAGCCCGGGGAAACTGGAAATGGCCTCCGGTTGCGCTCGCGGAGACGTTTATAGCCTTGGAACAGGCCGCAGTCCACGAGGACGCGCGTCCCGTTGAACTCCAGAAGGTAGCGGGACCCTGTGACAGTATCGGTTGCTCCAAGGAAGCGGAGTGAAGCGACGTTCCTGGTTTGCATTATGCCCTAACCACTCAAGTCGACGGCGCCTGCCCTGGGAATTGGCCGCAGAGCAGACCTTGGCGGCATCTGGCGCCGTAAGGTAGTCCGGCGCCAGATGCAGGTTTGGTACCTAAGGGGCCGGCACCGCGTGGTGGTGCCGGTACTCTTCCGTACTGGGCTTGATCGCCAACGCGGTGACGATCAAAGCGGCAGCACCCGGAATCCATGCGCTCCACGCAGCGCCAGTCGCTGATGTGAAGCCACCCACCCAAGGGGCCAACAAGAGAGCCACTGCGATGATCGCTTGTGCCCATTCGGCGGCCGGCATTCCCGGCAACGCCAGATTGACGACTCCGGCTATGACAAGCAACGCGCCTAAGGTGACCATGATGGCCGTGGATGATCCTGTCTGTGTGGTCCAGAGGACTGACAGGGCCGCGTAGGCGCCCGCCGCGACTACTGTCCAATCCTGCCATCGTGTCCATTTCTTCATCGGAATTTTGCTCCTTTATTGTCTGGAGACACCCGCGGGGCCTGATGCTGGGCGGTTACATCTCCCGTTCTCCCAGCGTCCGTTTAATCTCCTCGTCCCAATAGGGCCTAAAGTCACGCGCGGGGATGGGTCCTTGTGCCCTTGTGGCGCAGACATGCAGTCGGCAAGAATTTGGCATCGATGAAATGTCGGCAAGCGCGGTTGCCGCTTCCGCCGGAGAGGGAATGTCATGAATCACCAGGATGTCCCAGGCCTTGCCAGGGTGGGTTCGCCAGAAAGTCCTGTTCGCGTGTTCATTCTTGATGACCACGAATTGGTTCGCCGCGGGTTGCAGGAGCTTTTGGAAAGCGAAGGGTTTCAGGTGGTGGGCATGTCGGGATCTGCTGAGGAAGCGACGCGCCGTATCCCGGCATTGCGCCCCGACGTCTCAGTCCTGGATGCACGGCTGCCTGACGGTACGGGCATCGAAGTCTGCCGCGACGTTAGATCCATTGATCCTCGCCTGAATTGCCTGATTCTGACCAGCTATGACGATGAAATGGCTCTGCGAGGTGCAGTCCTGGCAGGAGCCGCGGGATACATCCTCAAGGAAATCGGCGGTTCAGACCTACTGGGTGCGCTGCGCAGGGCGGCGCGCGGCGAGTCGCTCTTCGATGATTCCGTGAAGGCGCGGATTATCCAAGGACTCACTGAACCGAAGAGGCTCGATCCGCGCGTAGCCGCCCTGACTCCCCAGGAGCGGCGCGTGCTGGAATACGTCGGCCAGGGGATGACCAATCGCCAGATTGGCGAGGAGATGCTGTTGGCGGAAAAGACGGTGAAGAACTATGTCTCGTCCCTCTTGGCGAAACTTGGGTTCGAGCGACGGACCCAAGCCGCAGTTTTCATGGCCCACGTACCCGAGGAGGACGCTGGCTCCGTTCGCTGACGCTCAGGGCAGCGGAACGGACCAAGCCTGCGAAGTACCCTTGCCAGGCGTGCTGGTGACGCTGAATGACCCGTTGAGTTCTGCAGCCCTCCGGGCCATGTTCGCCAACCCATTACCGGATCCCACAGCCGTGAAACCACAGCCATCGTCTGTGAGCTCCGTGCTTAGCGTGCCATGAGCCACCCGAACTGACACGGAGATGGTGTTCGCATCGGAATGGCGGACAGCGTTACTGAGGCTCTCCGAGATTACCGCCAGGAGGTGCCCGATCGTGACATCGTCTTCTACGGAATCAACGGGGCCGATCAAGGTCAGATGCGGGGTGTATGCCAACGATTTTGCCCCGGCTTGAATCGTTTGGAAGATCCGACTGCTCAGGAGTTCGTGGTCGTGGGTACTTGTCCGCAGGGAGTAGATGGTGTTTCTGAGGTCGCGGATACTGGTATCGAGTTCCTCCGTTATGGCGTCGATCCGTTCAAGGGCTGAGCCGCCGGCGGTGTAGCGCCGCAGGCTCTGGATGCTCAGTCCCGCCGCAAAGAGGCGTTGGATGACGAGGTCGTGAAGGTCCCGCGCAATCCTGTCCCGGTCAGTGAAAACCACCAGCTGCTCCCGGAACCGATGTATCCGGTCCAGTGCCAAAGCCAGGGCTACATGTGAACCGAAGACCGGAGCCATATCAACAACGGTGGTGGAAAAGGACCCGGTGCCGGGTTTTCGAGCAAGAACCAGCAGCCCTTGATGAGTTCCTTGGGCACTGAGGTTTACGACAAGCAGTTCTCCCGGGCACTCATCGGCCGGATCGCCAAGGAGGTGCCAAGGATCCTCGCCTTTGATTGCTCCTTTGAGGGTGACGTCAAGGAAATCCGTGGAATCCAACGATAAAACGCGACTCTTCAGGGCCGCGCCCTTCCCGCCCGCTACCCCCTCCACGGTGTAGTCCTGGACGTGTTCAGCCGAAGGCTTCAGAACCACGGCAAGGTGGCATCCTGACTCCCGAAGGGCCGTGTCTGCAATGAGGTCAAGTGCGGCACTTTCTGGCTGTCCCTCCTCCAGCATCAGCCCCGT
Organism: Paenarthrobacter sp. RAF54_2; assembly: GCF_052113945.1. Classification (NCBI taxonomy): domain Bacteria; kingdom Bacillati; phylum Actinomycetota; class Actinomycetes; order Micrococcales; family Micrococcaceae; genus Paenarthrobacter; species Paenarthrobacter sp. RAF54_2. The sequence continues at coordinate 60,313 of NZ_JBFRDV010000016.1, read as the reverse complement.
AATTTCCATACATGCTTCAAGCCATGACGTCCGGTGCCCCGCATCCTCGTAGAGCCGGGCGTTTTCGATCGCGACGGCGGCGGCTGCCGCCAATGCCACCGCGACATCCTCATCTTCCGGGGTGAAGTCCTCGCCGCCGTCCTTCTCTGTCAGGTACAGGTTGCCGAACACGACGTCCCGGATGCGGATTGGAACACCGAGGAAAGACTTCATCGGCGGGTGGTGCTGCGGGAAGCCGTAGGCCATCGGGTGTTCACGGAGGTCGTGGAGCCTTAAAGGTGAAGGCTCGGTAATGAGCAGTCCCAGAACCCCGTGTCCTGTGGGCAGAGGACCAATCCGGCTCGCCAAATCATCGTCGATGCCCACTGTGATGAAATGGCTGAGCGCCTTGTCCTCGCCGATAACACCCAACGCACCATAGCGTGCCTGCAAGAGATTGCATGCGGAAGTAACCACCCGCTCCAGCACAGATTCAAGGCTCAGGTCTTGGGCAACGGCCACGACGGCCTCGAGCAGGCCCCGCGTCCTCTCCTGGGCCTGCAGTAACTCGTCTGCCCTGGACGTGAAGTCCTTCAATAGGTCCTCCAGTTGGACCGCCGGAGCAACCGTGTGGTGTTCGCGTGGGAGATTGGGAGAGTCTTTCATCGCCGCCTTTCGGCGCCCGCCACCAGCGTGGTGCACGGCGTTACTGTTTGGCACTTTCGGTGTCAGCCTACTCCGGGCCCGTACGGCTAGCCATAACCGCAGGCAGAAGGGGTCTTTGGGCCCTGTCGCAGCAACCGAGGCAGGCTTAGGATCCTCGCATGAGGAACGAACCGTCAGCACCCGAGGCCGAGCACCTGGACACCAAGCAATGTTGGGAGCAACTCCGCAGCGTATCCGTGGGCCGCCTGGCAGTGTGGATGGGCGACCATCCCGATATCTTCCCCATCAACTACAAAGTTGACCACGGCACCTTGGTCTTCCGAACCGGTGAAGGAACCAAACTCCATGCTGCGCTTGGAACAACGCCGGTAGCGCTGGAAGCCGACGGTGTGGATACAGCCTCGGGAATTGCCTGGAGCGTGGTGGTAAAGGGGACGGCCGAAAGCATCCAGCTGACGCAGGAAGTACTGGACACTGTGGGACTGCTGCTCTTCCCCTGGCAAGCCGGGCGGAAGGATCACTTCGTCCGGATTATCCCAACCACGATGACGGGGAGGCGTTTCAAGGTGACACCGCCATTGACGTGGTGGAGCCCTTTGGACGACGCCACCCGTGCGGGTTTGGAATGACGGTGGCTCCTACAGGAATGGACCACACCATGAAGGCACTCGTCTATGAAGGACCAGGATCCACGTCCTGGAAGGACGTTCCTGATCCACACATCACCCACCCTACGGATGCGATTGTCCGCATTGACACGACCACCATCTGCGGGACGGACCTGCACATCCTCAAGGGCGACGTCCCAGCGGTACAGCCAGGACGGATCCTCGGGCATGAAGGCGTCGGTACCGTCACCGAGATAGGCACCTCGGTTAGTGGCCTGCGCGTTGGTGACCGGGTCATCATCTCGTGCATCAAGTCCTGCGGCCATTGCAGCAACTGCAGGAAGGGCTTGTTTTCCCATTGCCTTGGAGAAGAGGGCCAGGTGGGGACGGGGTGGATCTTCGGTCACCTCATCGACGGGACCCAAGCGGAATTCGTTCGCGTCCCGTACGCGGACAACTCGCTCCACAAGCTCCCACCCGGGGTAAGCGATGATCAGGCCGTTATGCTCTCCGATATCCTTCCCACAGCCTTCGAAATCGGTGTCCGCGATGGTCGCGTGGCCCCCGGTGACGTCATTGCCGTAGTTGGCGCCGGGCCCATCGGCTTGGCAGTGATGGCGACGGCAGGGCTTTATGGAGCCGCGACCATTATTGCCATTGACCCCAACGAGAGCCGCCTGGCCCGGGCGGCGGGATTTGGTGCGACGCACACCGTGAACCCGGGGAACCCCGAATGGATCAGTGAGGTCCTTGCCCTCACTGATGGTGCCGGGGTTGATGTTGCCCTGGAAGCCGTCGGGCTCCCGGAGACATTTGAGATGGCATTGCGCTTGGTGCGGCCAGGGGGAAATGTTGCAAACATTGGCGTTCACGGGAAGCCCGTCGAACTTCCGCTCCAAGATCTTTGGATCCGCAACATCAATATCAGCATGGGCTTGGTCAACACCAATACGACGCCGATGCTGCTTCGCCTTGTCGCCCAACAAAAGCTACCTGCTGGGAAGTTCGCAACCCATCATTTCGCGCTTGACCAGATCATGGACGCGTACGACACGTTCTCAGGGGCGGCCGAGACGGACGCGTTGAAGGTGGTCCTCAGCAGAACCCCGCATGATTAGCGCCACGGCACGGCAAGTAGCGAAGCTTGCGGTGCGCTTTCCTTTGGTAGCGTCCACCGTCCTGACAGGGGTCATCGTTGCGGGATTGGCCGTTGCGGGATATACCGCTGCGGCCCAGGTCACGGCCACCATCTATTCGCTCTCGCTGGCCCTATATCGTACGGTGGCTATGCTCCAAGGCCTCCTTCAGGGGCGGTGGGGCATTGACCTCCTGGCGGTAACGGCGATTGGTTCCACGGTCGCGGTTGGGGAATACGTGGCCTCAATGGTGATCGTCCTCATGCTGACCGGCGGTGAAGCGCTGGAGGACTTTGCGCAGGGCCGGGCTACAAGAGAGCTACGGGCGTTGTTGGAGCGTGCACCCCGGAGCGCCCATCGCGAGGGATCGGATGGCCAGGTGGTGGACGTTGATGTCGATCTCATCCGTCCTGGCGACCTCCTCTTGGTGAAGCCGGCAGAAACGGTCCCCGTCGATGGCAGGATGTTGTCCGACGTCGGGACTCTTGACGAGTCCGCGATCACAGGGGAAAGCCTGCCGGCGGAGCGAGCAAAGGGTGACCTGCTGCTCAGTGGCTCCCTGAACGGAGCCGACGCCATACGCATGGTGGCCACTGCCTCAACGGAGGAGTCCCAGTACAGCCAGATCGTCGCCTTGGTGCGGGAAGCCGCAGCGAGCCGCGCCCCCATGGTGCGCTTGGCTGACAGGTACGCGGTGCCGTTCACACTGGTTGCGTTTCTTCTTGCCGGTACGGCGTGGCTGCTTAGCCAGGATCCCGTACGCTTTGCCCAGGTGCTGGTGGTGGCGACACCCTGCCCTTTGTTGATAGCAGCACCTGTCGCATTTCTTGCCGGCGCCAGCCGCGCAGCCAAAGCCGGAATCATTATCAAGAACGCCGGTACGCTGGAGAAGCTCAGCCGGGTGAAGACGGCTGTGTTCGATAAGACCGGGACACTCACTAAGGGCAGGCCCGTACTGTCCGGGATACGGCTTGCTGCTGGAGGAACCCTGTCCGAGGACAGGCTGCTGCAGCTGGCGGCATCGGCCGAGCAATACTCCTCCCATGTCTTCGCGGCTTCTGTCATTGAAGCGGCTCGCGAGCGTGGCCTACCTCTGTTGCCGGCGTCCGGTGCCAGCGAACACGCCACCAATGGTGTCAGCGCCGCTGTGGGGCCGCAGACGGTTCTCGTAGGAAAGCCTGCGTTCGTCAGCGCAAATACGAACGGGTTCGAACGCACACCCTTGGACGGTGGGCAGCTCGCCGTGTACGTCGGTGTCGATGGGACATATGCCGGAAGCCTGATCATGAGCGATCCGCTGCGCACCAACGCCGTTGATACACTCGCCCTGCTCCGGAAGCTCGGTGTCGTGGAGACGATGCTGCTGACGGGCGACACCGCCAGTACTGCCCGCCACATTGCCGCTGTTGCCGGGATCGGCAACGTCTTGGCGGAATGCCTGCCGGCCGACAAAGTCGCTGCCGTTGCGTCCCTGCCGATGAGGCAAGTCATGATGGTGGGCGACGGCGTCAATGACGCACCCGTCCTGGCTGCGGCCGACGTCGGAGTCGCCATGGGCGCCAAAGGCGCCACCGCAGCCAGCGAGTCGGCTGACGTCGTCATCATGCTCGATGACCTGTCCAGGGTCGCGTCGGCTGTGGACATCGGGGAGTACACGCTGCGGATTGCCCGGCAGAGTATCTGGACCGGCATTCTGTTGAGCCTGGGCCTGATGGTCATGGCATCGTTCGGGGTGATCCCAGCTGTTGCCGGAGCACTGCTGCAGGAACTTGTAGACCTGGCCACGATTCTGAACGCGCTAAGGGCACTTGGACCAATGCAGCATTTCAAGCCCGCACAGCTGGAAACCGTCCAACGCGAGCGGATTCCGCGTCAGTAACGTTCCGGCTCATCCCCAAGTTCAAAGTAACGGCCCTGGATGCTTGTCGGAGTAATTTCGACGTAGGTGTACTTGCGGGTGGCAATCCATGGTTTGAGGGGCAGCTTGTCTGCCTCGTCGATTTCGGTTTGCGACTCAATAACCCTCGCCTTGCCCTTAAGAACTACGCTCCATGCCTCTGCATCTACAATCTCCTCCACTTCGAAGGCCACCTTCTCATTCACCGTCAGTTCGGCCAGCTTCGTTCCCGGGTTGGTTCTTAGGAGCAGCCGATGGTTGTGGGCGATGAAGTTCAGGGGATAGATGTCGGGCTCACCCAAAACGCTGACGGCCAGGCGACCATGCTGGTTGCGTTCGAGGACTTTCCATGAATCGTCCTCAGACAGGACGGTGCCGGGCCGCTCGTCATTTTCCATGATCGTTGTCTCCTGCAGTGGGGGCGGGACAGGCCCGAAGGTTCCTGCCATCTGATGTCGTGATCCTATGGCTGCGGTCGTGCCTGCCAACAGAGTCCAAGGTCCTGCGGCGACCTATCCACCGTGACCTTAGGCTCTGGCGCCATGATTCGTTGTGGGAGATGCTTGGGACCAGTCAAGGCCGGCTCTGAAGGGAGGGCCCATGGTTCAAGGCGTCTACGTTGCCTCGGCGCTACCGGGCTCGGGTAAATCGCTGGTGGCTTTGGGAGTGGTCGACGCCCTTCATCGGCACTCGGGTCGTCTGGGCTTCTACCGCCCGATTGTCAACACTACCGATACGCACCGGGATCCTGTGATCTTCATGCTTCGGCGGCTCTACGAACTGGACGCTGCGCGGTGCCGAAGTGGCGTGTCATTGCCCACGGCCATGGCAGATACGATCGCCGGCCGGAAGGACGAGCTCCTTTCCCTGATGCTCACGGAATATGCGCAGATTGCCAACAATTGCGATGTGGTTGTTGTTGATGGATCGGACCTTCGCGGAAACGCCACGGGCAGGGAGTTCGATCTGAATGCCAGGCTGGCGACCAACCTGGGGCTCCCTGTATTGGCTGTGGTCGGCGCCCGAGGTCTCACGTCGACGCAAACAACGGCGGCCGTGGAAGCAGCCATCAGGCAGTATGACTCTGCGCACTGCCCCCTGTTGGCCGTCGTGGTGAACCGTGCCGAACCAACGTCTGTGGACCAGCTGCATTCGGAACTACAGGCGGCAGTCCGGGCGATGGTGGGTCCCGTTCCCTGCTATGTGATACCCGAAGTCTCTGATATTTCGACCCCGACTGTGGCGGATGTTGTGGCTTCGCTCGGTCTCCACCGTATGTCCGGCAGTGCGGAGCTGGACCGGGATGTGCGCAGCATCAGGCTGGCGGGAATGAACGTGGACAACTTCTTGCGTGTGCTTGAAGCCGGCGATTTGATCATCGTTCCGGGTGACCGTGCAGACATCATCATGACCAGCATTGCGTCGGCGCTGTCGCCCGAGTTTCCCACTCCCGCGGCTGTTATTTTGGCAGACGGACTGTCCCCGGGTCCTCACGTCACATCCTTGTTGTCGCGTGCACCGTTTCCCGTTTTCGATGAAATGGCTGATAGTTACGTCGTGGCCCAAAAAGCCGCTGGCGTCCGCAGCGAAATCCACACTGGAGAGAACCGCAAAGTGGCAGCGGCACTGGGGGTGTGGGCAAGGTACATCGATGAACCCGAACTGCTGGCTCGCTTGGCGCTGCCTCGCCCGGCAATCATGACGCCGTTGCGTTTCCTCAATGAATTGATCGAACGGGCGAGGAAGCAAAAGAGGCGCATCATCCTTGCCGAGGGGAGCGACGTCCGGGTACTTCGTGCCGCAGAGATTCTTCGACGCCGCGACGTCTGCGACGTAACGCTTCTGGGAAATGTGGCCGCGATCCAGGAGCTCTCCGCCGCGCACGGAATCGACGTCGGGGGAGTACGGGTAGTGGATCCTGCAACCTCACCTCTCCGTGAGCGCTACGCCGCCGAGTATGTGCGGCTGCGGGCCCACAAAGGCATGCTTATGGAGCGCGCCAGGGAAATCATGGTTGACGGAGCCTACTTCGGCACGATGATGGTGCAGCTTGGTGATGCAGATGGACTGGTTTCGGGAGCCGCGCACACCACAGCCAACACCATCCGCCCGGCCCTGGAATTCGTTAAGAGCCGGGATGCCGATGGGCTGGTGTCCTCCGTTTTTTTCATGTTGTTCCCCGACCGGATATTGGTTTACGGGGACTGCGCAGTCGTCCCAGATCCAACGGACTCTCAGCTGGCAGCCATCGCCGTCGCCTCCGCAGCCACTGCTGTTCGGTTCGGCGTCGAACCAAGGGTAGCCATGCTCTCCTACTCGACGGGAGGATCAGGATCCGGGACTGCTGTGGAAAAGGTGCGTCGTGCCACGGAATTGGTGAGGAAGGCACGTCCTGACCTTCCTGTGGACGGACCTATCCAATACGACGCGGCGGTGAATGAGGCCATCGCCAGTTCCAAGCTGCCTGCATCCGCAGTGGCCGGAAAGGCGACCGTGTTCATCTTTCCCGACCTCAACACAGGCAACAACACCTATAAGGCTGTTGAACAGTCGTCGGGCGCTATCGCCGTCGGGCCTATCCTTCAAGGCCTGCGCAAGCCGATCAATGATCTTTCCAGGGGATCAACTGTGGAAGACATCATCAACACGGTTGCGATCACGGCAATCCAGGCCCAGAGCCCTGACTAGCTACCGTCCTCCGTTGTGACGACCATAACCGGGCAATGCGAGTGGGCTGCGCAGACCCTGCTGACGGATCCTATGGGCTGGCTGAGGAACCCGCCAGCGCCGCGCCTGCCGACGACGAGCAGCTGCGCGTCACGGCTTTCTTCCACCAGTACCTTGGCAGGTTCCCCGAACTTGACCGTAACGGTAAGCTCCTCTGGGCGGGATGCTCCAAAGGCACGCTCCAACGCTTCGTCGGCCAATCGCCTGGCGGTATCTTCGAGCTGTGAGGTGAAGCGGGTCAATTCGGGCTCAAAGCGGGACGCCATAAAGTAGTCGGACATGCCAACACACGTGACGACGTCGATCGGCGCGTCGAAAACGGCCGCCAGGCGTCCCGCCATCTTCAGGGTATTGGAAGAGAACTCCGAGCCATCCACGCCAACGACGATTCGATGCGACCGTGATTGTGCATTCATGGAACCAGCTTGCCGTTGCGCCGGCAGCCGCGATAGGGCCGAAGGACATGCATCTCTCAGGATTCTTCAAGCGTCGTGGCCTGCCGTTGACGCAGGCGTTTGTACAGCCAATCGACGCCAAGGACGCCCGGGATGGCAAGGAACGCAACCAGCCATCCCACGGCATTCGGGGGTGCTTGTCCCAGCAGTTCGGCCACAGGCCGGACGAACACGAACACGGCCAAGGCGACCAGTTCAGCGGCAACTGCCCAGAGCAGAAGGCGGTTGGTTAGCCAACCTTGTTTCCACGGGGGAGCTGTTGCACTGCGACACGCAAAAGCGGTTGCAAGTTGTCCCAGTACGACGGCGGCAAAGGCGCCCCCTGAAGCGGACATCAGCACGCCCGGATCCAATGGTTCACCCCGTGCCCAGCCGCTTCCGAAGAGGATCGTCGAAAACGCAGCCATGGCGAACAGGGCTTCCGTGGGTCCCATGACGGCAAATACCCTGAACATGAGCCGGCGGTCCAGGAGGTGCCGCTTCTCGGGCGGGCGGTTCAGGACCCGTTTGCCGGGTGGCTCTGCGCCAAGGGCGAGGGCAGGCAGCAGGTCTGTTCCTATGTCGAGGGCCAAAATCTGGAGAACGCCAAGCGCGAGCGGGAATTGGCCGCCGGACAGGGCCCAGATGACGAAAGGAGCCAACTCAGCCACGTTGTCCGTGAGATGGTAGGTCAGGAATCTGTGGATATTCGAGTAGGTTGCCCTGCCCTGTTCGATGGCGGCAACGATGGTGGCGAAGTGGTCATCCAGGAGCACGAGGTCGGCCGCCTCACGGGCGACGTCCGTGCCGCTGAGACCCATTGCCACTCCGATGTCGGCCTGGCGCAGTGCAGGACCGTCGTTCACACCGTCGCCGGTCATCGCCACCACATGGCCGCGCATCTGCAGCGCCTTCGCCACCCGGAGCTTTTGTTCCGGAGAGACCCTGCTGACCACAATTCCATCGCGATCCAGGAGCGCTCCGAGGATCTGCTCGTCCTCGGGAAGCTCGGAGCCTTGGACAACGAGGTTGTCCGGACCCATCAGGCCTACCTCCCTGGCGATTGCACCGGCTGTTGAGGGATGGTCGCCAGTAATCATGGCAATCCGGATTCCAGCTCCCCGGGCAGCCTTGAGCACACTTTGGACGTCAGGTCGTGGTGGGTCATGCAGGCCAATAAGACCCAGTATTTGAAGGTTCTGTTCAGTGTCCTCTGCTGAACGATGTAACCAGTCTGTGGCCATCCCCGGTAATTCCCGCTGTGCTACTGCGATCACACGCAGGCCCCGTGACGCCATGGCCTCCAACGCCTGTGTGAAGCTCGTTGCGGGATCTCCGCACAAAGGAAGAACCGATTCCGGCGCACCTTTCATGCAGAGCGTTGTCCCTGAAATCACGGACTCCCGCCGCCTGTCAGCGTCAAAGGCAAAACGGCGGTTCACGGCGCCGGATTCCCTCCCGCCACCGCTCAGGCGGCGGGCGAGGGCATCGATGGYCGCTTCCATGGGATCCCCCTGCGCTGCCCATTCATCGCCTTGAAGAACGGCCCGTCCTTGGGAAGCGCTGCGTGCGGCCAAAGCAACGCCGAGCGCTGCATCCTTTGCCTCCCCTTCGATGCGGGCATCAGGTCCATAGCCCTCTCCTGCGATTGTCACCGTACCGGCTGTTGTAAAAACCTCGACGGCGTTCATCCGGTTTTGGGTCAAGGTGCCTGTCTTGTCCGTGCAGATGAAGGTGGTGGAACCGAGCGTTTCGACGGCCTCAAGATTGCGCACCAGGGCATGGCGGTCAGCCATGCGCTGTRCTCCCATCGCCAGCGAAAGCGTTACCGTCGGCAAGAGCCCCTCCGGGATGAGGGCGACTGCAACGCCGATCGCGAAAAGAAATGCGTCACGCCAGACGATCCCCACCAACAGGGAGACAATGAAGAACAATCCGGCGACCGTCAATGCCACCAAGGCGACAAGCCGGACTATCCTCCGCAGTTCCAGCGTCAATGGCGTTGGCGGGGACTTTGTGCCACTCGTGAGGGCAGCGATAGCGGCCAGTTTCGTGTTCCCTCCCGTGGCGACCACCAGGCCTTCCGCTTCGCCGTTGACCAGGAACGTTCCACCCCAGGCTGTGTCCTTGGTGGTCTTAGGCACGGCAACGCTTTCACCGGTCAGCATGGATTCGTCCACCGTGCATCCGGAGGCAGAAATGAATCGAATGTCCGCGGGCAGCTTGTCCCCAGCTGCGAGGATTACCACGTCCCCAGGGACAAGTTCACTGGCGTGGACGCTTTGGATCTTGCCGTCACGACGGACGGTCACTTCGGCCGGGAGGAGTCCTTGCAGGCGCTCCGCTGCATGCTGGGCACGTTCCTGCTGGATGTGGGCAAAAACCCCGTTGACGATGACGACAATAACGATAGCCACACATAGCTGCGGCAATCCGCCGATGTAGGCGAGCACCGCCGCAGCCCAGAGCATCAGTGCAAAGAAGTGCGTTAGCTCGCCCAGCAACTTTCGCCACTGGGAGACCTTCTTTGCTCTTGGCAGGACGTTCGGTCCCACGGTTTCCAACAACTTTGCGGCGGCATGGGAACTGAGGCCTTCAGTGCCAGCCGTCTCGGACAGCGGGGCAGGAGGTTGGTTCCCAAGGGACATCGTTACTCCAATGCGGGATGCCTGTTCGATGAAAGGCTCCACCCTGGACCTGGTTGCGTCTAGGGCCAAAGGGCATGGTCACGACAGGACCTTTTGCCCTACACCCGTTTGGCAGGACGCGTTAGGCTCGCGCCATGGAGAACACATCGATGGACCAGGACACCAAAGAGCTCAGCGTTCACGACTGCTGGAAGTATCTTCAGTCCACATCCACCTGCAGGATTGCACTCATCAACGGAAACGTTCCGGAGATCTTTCCGGTGAACTACATTCCCAATTTCGGGACGATCCTGTTCAGGACAGGGCAAGGGACCAAACACAAAGCCCTTCGTGAAGGGACACCGCTTGCCTTGGAGGCTGATGGATTTAATCGTTATGGAACCATCGCGTGGAGTGTCATCATCAAGGGTCATCCAGAGTTCGTAACCCACCCCGAGGAAATTCAGGAAGCCGTAAATGCAGGGTTGTCGCCATGGCAGCCGGGTGCAAAGGACATTCTGGTCAGGGTCACTCCCACGGAAATCAGTGGTCGGCGGTTTGTGATCACGCCGCCGTCGAAATGGTGGCCGCCCCTGGACCCGTCGGCTGCCGTGGACGACACGACGGACGGGGACTCCTCAAAACGGAACGACGACGAAAACGGCTAATTGCCATGCCGCGTGTTTGGCTCGGGCCGGGTCAGGATTGTGGGGCACTGGACATTCAGGAGAACATGCTGCGCCACAGATCCCAAAAGCACGCGCAGTCCGCCACGACCCCTGCATCCCATCACCAGGACCTGGGCTTCCTTTGCAGCAGCGACGAGTGCATCCCCTGGACGGTGGTCCAAGTCCAACTTCTCCCGGACGTTCAGGGCCGGGTAACGTTCTTTGACCCACCGGACAGAGTCGCCCATAACGTCCCTATCCTTGGGCGCCAGGGCCCCTGGACCTGATGCATGAACAATCACCACCTCTTCCCTTAGGCGTGAGGCTTCAGTAGCTGCCATGTCCAAGGCGCACAGCGAATCTGGGGAGCCGTCTACTCCGACCACCACTCCAGAACGTTTCCCTGCAGTAATGTCCGGGACCACAGCGACAGGCGCTTTGCTGGTGACTGCGATCTGGAAACTGACCGAGCCGTACCCCTGCCCTTCGGTACCTGGGCCGCGATCCGTTCCAACCACCACCATCTCCGCTTCCGAGGACAGGGAGGCAATCGTTTCCGCGGGTTCGCCGGAGAATTGTGTGGATTTGATCTCCATCGAGGGAAAGACCCCGGCAAGTCGCGCTGCTTCGCTCTTGAGGAGGTCGTTGGCACGCTCCATCGCCAAGGTACGGTCACCCGGCAGTGGGAATGCCCAATCCGGGGGAACGATGTGGATGAGATTGAGTACCAGACCGAGGGAATCTGCACGGGCGACAGCCCAGTCTGCGACACGGCTGCCCGCCCTGGAACCATCAAGGGCTGCCAGAATCTGCTTTTTCACGTACAGACGTCCCTTCGGTTCATTCCGATAGTGATCGTCTCCACTATCGGCGTGGCGGACCGTCGTGGCAAGGGTCCGAAGCCCCTCCCGCTGATCGGCAGAGTGCGTTAGGGTCCTCAGCAGAGAGTGCTTGACCTTTCACCGAAGATCGACGGGAAGGACATGAGGTGCACGTTCTTGTGCTGAACCCCGGCTCGTCGTCACTGAAGTACCACTTGAGGGACACCACGGTCCCGACCGGAAACAACAGCATCCTGGCTTCCGGACAAGTCAACTGGCCGCCGGATCACCGTTTCGATGCCGCCCGCCTCCACGGCGTTTTTGACGAAATCGTTATGGCTGTGGCCAACAGCCTGGATTCAGGTACTCCGGATTCAGTCGGGCATCGTGTGGTTCACGGCGGCGACCGCTTCAGCACCCCTGCACTTGTCACGCCAGACGTTGTAAGGGTTATTGAAGGGCTCAGCCCGCTGGCGCCGCTTCACAATCCTGCCAGCGCCGCGTGCATGAACACTGCGCAAGAGCGTTGGCCGGGCGTTCCACAGGTGGCCGTCTTCGACACCGCTTTCCACCGGTCCATACCGGAGTTCGCCGCCCGCTATGCCGTTCCGGAAGACAGCTATGTGGAACACCCCATCAGGCGCTTCGGATTTCATGGCATATCCGTGGGGATGGCCTGCCGTGACACTGCGTCCTACCTCGGGGTGGACGGTTCCGCGTTGAATGCGATTGTGGCGCATATCGGAAACGGGGCCTCAGTCACTGCCGTGAGGGGAGGTCAGAGCGTTGACACCTCCATGGGAATGACACCGCTGGAGGGACTCGTCATGGGAACCCGCTCCGGTGATCTGGACCCTTCCATCATCCTGTTGATGCAACGTGCGGGAGCGTCGGCCGACGACGTCGATGAGGTGCTCAACCACAGATCAGGCCTCCGGGCATTGGCCGGGACCGCGGACATGCGTGAGGTCTGCGCGGCTGCAACTAGGGGAGAACCCAAGGCGATTCTCGCCCTCGAAACGGCTGCCTATCGTTTGGCCAAGTACGTAGCGGCGTACTCCATGGTGGTTCAAAAGCCCGACGCTTTGGTATTCACAGGTGGGGTGGGCGAGAACTCCGATGTGTTCAGGTCGCAGGTCCTCTCGTGGCTGGCCCCCTTGGGATTGCGCATCGCGGAGGACAGGAATTCGACCCCAGTGGAAGGCATCCGTGGAGTCAGCTCCGATGACTCGTCATTTCCTGTGCTGGTGGTGCCCAGCGACGAGGAACGGGCGATAGCTGAAGCAACTTCATCACTCCTCGGTAGACATAGCTAGGAAGGAACGCGGCATGACGCAACGCACTCAAGACAGCCACCCAGGTTCGCGGGCGGAAAGCGAAGACTTCGAACTGCTCAACAAGTACTGGGCAGCGGCGAACTACCTGACTGTTGCACAGATCTATCTCCAGGAAAATCCGCTGCTCCGCGAGCCATTGCAAGCCCAGCACATCAAGCCCAGACTTCTGGGCCATTGGGGGACCAGTCCCGGGTTGTCTCTCATTTACGCCCACCTGAATCGCCTCATCCGTCGCACGAGTGCGGAAGTCCTCTTGGTGACGGGCCCCGGTCACGGAGGCCCCGCCGTCGTCGCCAACACATATCTCGAAGGCAGCTATTCCGAGGTCTATCCCGCTGTTGGCAGGGATCTTGCAGGGCTGAGACGACTGGTCAGGCAGTTTTCGACGCCGGGCGGGATCGCGAGCCATGTCGGCCCGGCCACGCCAGGTTCCATTCACGAAGGCGGTGAATTGGGGTATTCGCTGATGCATGCCACAGGTGCGGCAATGGACAACCCCGGCCTGATCGTTGCGTGTGTGGTGGGGGACGGGGAGGCAGAAACCGGGCCATTGGAGGGTTCCTGGAAGGCGCCGTCGTTTCTTAATCCGCTGAGCGACGGCGCTGTGCTTCCGATTCTCCACCTCAACGGCTACAAGATCTCGGGGCCTACTGTCTTGGGACGGCGCTCGAACCTGGAGGTGGCGTCGTTGCTCGAAGCGCATGGCTGGGAGCCTGTGATCGTCGATGGGGATGATCCTGGTCTTGTCCATCCAGCATTGGCATCAGCCATGGACTCGGCCTATGCAGCCATCCGGGCGATACAGTCACATGCCCGCCAGGAAGGCGTTACGGGGCCGGCCCGATGGCCAGCGATTATCCTGCGGACACCCAAAGGCTGGACGGGGCCGGCCACCGTTGATGGGGTCCCCGTCGAAGGTACTTTCCGTTCACATCAGGTCCCTCTTGCCGGAGTGCGGGAAAAGCCGGAGCACCTGGCACAACTGGAAACCTGGATGCGCTCCTACCGGCCCGAGGAACTGTTCGACGCCGATGGCCGGCTTGTCGCCGAACTGTCGGCGCTGGCTCCCGACTTCGATCTGCGCATGGGAGCGCTGCCGGCCAGCCGCGGCGTGGGTGGCACGGATCTCGTGGTTCCGCCGATCGAAAAGTACGCTGTGGAGACCCTTCCCCGAGGCCAAAAAATGTACCAAAGCACAAAGCCGCTGGGGGAGATGCTTCGGGACATCTATATTGACACTGCCGAGGATCCCAAATTCCGGCTTTTCTGTCCGGACGAAACCAACAGCAACAGGCTCGGTGCCGTCTTTGAAGCCACGGACCGTTGCCTTCTGGAGCCGGATGCCAGTGTGGCTGCCCCACCTGGCGGCGACCATGTTTCCGCTAATGGACGCGTCATAGAAGTCCTCTCCGAACATCTCTGCCAAGGATGGCTGGAAGGATACGTCCTTACTGGCAGGTACGGCTTGTTCGCGAGCTACGAGGCGTTTGCAATGGTGAGTGCGTCCATGACAGTCCAGCACGCCAAATGGCTCCAACATTCGCGGGACCTGGAGTGGCGGCAGCCTGTGCCGAGCCTGAATATCCTCCTGACCTCTACCTGCTGGCGGAACGACCACAACGGTTTCAGCCATCAGGGTCCGGGACTCATCGACACGGTCTTGTCGCTGTCCGGCACTGTCATACGAGTCTACCTTCCACCGGATGCCAACACCCTGCTGGTCACAGCGGAACACATGCTCAAAAGCAAGAACTATGTGAACCTTGCTGTCATCGACAAGCAGGACCACCCGCAGTATTTGACCCTCGACGAGGCCAGGAAGCACGCCGCCGTCGGTGCATCCGTATGGGACTGGGCGGGGAACGAAGTGTCCCTGGGGTCTTCGAAGGACGTTGCGAAACCCGACATCATCCTGGCCTGTGCGGGGGATGTTCCGACCCAGGAGACCCTGGCAGCGGCATGGCTGCTCCGGCGCCATGTTCCCGATCTGACTGTCAGGGTGGTCAACGTCATGGACGCCATGGTCCTACCGCCTCCGGACACGCATCCGCATGGGCTTTCCAGTGAGAAATTTGAAGAGATCTTTACTGGTGACGTGGATGTGGTGATGGCATGGCACGGGTATGCACGGGCCCTCCATCAGCTCCTGCATGGTCGCCCGCTGCCTGAGAGGTTCCACGTCCGCGGATACAACGAGCAGGGTACTACGACCACACCGTTTGACATGGTGGTCCTGAACAAAGTCAGCCGCTATCACCTCGTCATGGAATCACTTCGCCGTTCCCGCGGACATTTCGCGGGTGCAGAAGAACTCCTGGAACACTGCCGCAACCAGCTCGACGCCCACGCTGCACATATACGCGAACACTTCGAGGACCTCCCTGAAATCCGCGACTGGGTATGGACGGAGCCGGATTCCTAAAGGAGCTCGATCTCCTCGTGCCGAATGTCCGAATGCAGGGCAGCAGACCCTACGCTGGGTTCATGAGTGAGAGACCGGCTACCTGGCATAGGCAGCATAAAGCAGGTTTGAGCCGGGGCGAGCGCGCAGCGGATATCCTTCGGAATGGCATGGGTAGTTGGATTTTCGTATCGCTGTTCGTTGCATTTATGGCTGCTTGGGCTGCTATCAACACATTTGTCTTTACGTCACATGCATGGGATCCATATCCATTCATCCTTCTGAACCTCTTCCTGTCCATGCTGGCTGGGCTTCAGGGCGCAATATTGCTGATAGCTGCAAAGCGGCAAGACGCCATCGCAGCAGCTATGGCCTTGCATGACTATGAAACGGACGTGCAGGCAAAAACCGAGATCGATCGGCTGATGGCAATCAACAGCCAACAACTGGAACTTCTTGAGGAACTGAGGGCCCTGTTGTTGCGGCCCAGAACGTCGGGAGGCGACGGCGACTGGGAGCCGGGGCAAGCCGCGGAAGAGTAATCTCAATGGCCCCAGCAAGTTGCCGGTATCTCTAGCCGTACCCCACGTTTAGTGTTGGAGGGTGGAAGTACAGGGAGAACTTAAGACTGCTCAAGAGGCCGCCAATGATCCTCGTATCCTGGTTTTCGGGCGTTTGCTTGGTGCTGCTAACCGGCTGGAGTATTTGCTTGGTCGATCCTTGGAGCAGGAGGCGGGGGTCAGTCACTCACTGTTCGAACTCCTTCTCTTAGTGGGCCGTGCTGGTGACACGGGAATGCCTGTGCGCGATATTGCGCAAGCCAGGGTGCTGACCTCGGGTGGTGCTACCCGGCTGGTTCAGCGGGCATCGGCGCAGGGTTTGATCGAGCGCAGGGGTTCCATGGATGATCGTCGCGTCCAGCTGATCCACCTCACCCCTCATGGAGAGCAAGTCCTCCTTCGGGCCGCTGCCCTGCATGCCCGAAACGTGGAACGCTATGTCATCGATCCGTTGCCTGTTGATCAGGCAGAGGTCTTTGCGACAGCTATCCGGACGCTGAGTAAGAACGCCGCGAAAGAACTGCCGACCATGCCGTGATCACCGGTCGGTGCGCGGGAGGGGAATAGCTGACTAGTCAGCTTTGTTACTGGCTATGGGTGGTACCAAGCCGCCTGCCTGGACGTTCCGTGCTGTACACGAGAAGGAGCACCACCCATGTCGCTTAACTTCGAAGTCTTCGATCTGGACTTTCCCGCCGGTTCACCCAATAAGTCAGCCACTCTGGTCACAGGTCCCACCGGAGCGTTGCTTATTGATGCCGGCTTCACCCGGGCAGACGGACACCGGTTGGTGGCCGCCATTCTCGACTCCGGGAAGGTCCTGACCACGGTCTTTGTAAGCCACGCCGACCCGGATTTCTATTTCGGCCTGGAAGCTATCGCTGAGGCGTTTCCCCATGCGGCCATCGTCGCCACTCCGATCGTGATCGAGCACATCCGCGACTCCTTCGAAGGCAAGCTCAAGGCGTGGGCCACGCTGGGAGCGAACCTGCCAACGCGATTGGTCCCGATCACCCCGCTCGTCGGTGATTTCCTTGAGCTGGATGGTTACAGATTCGACGTCAGGGGAGGTTCGACCCTGCTGCCGGACCGGCATTATCTGTGGAACGCCGATTACCAGGCCGTCGTTGGTGGGGTCCTGGTGTTCCAGCAGGAACATGTCTGGACCGCCGATACCGCGACGCCGGAACAGCGGGCTGCCTGGATCGACATGCTCGATGAGATGCAATCGCTGGAGCCTCAGTTGGTCGTCGCCGGACACCGGCTCCCTGGGACCGCAAACGATGCGAGCGGCATTGATTTCACCCGCAAGTATCTGCAGGACTTCGAGCGCATTCTCGACAGTTCCCCCGATGGTGCTTCGGCAACAGCGGCGCTCGTTGAAAGCTATCCGGAATCGGGAATGCTGATCGCGGCACAAATTGGACCCAAGGTGGCCAAAGGTGAGATGACGTGGGGCTGAACGAGACGATGGACCCTGGGACGTCCATGGCGCCGCGTGACGTTGTCCGCCGGCAGTACATTGCCTCAGCGGCCGGTGACCTCGAGGCGCTTCGTGCCACGATGGCGCCCGATGTCGAATGGACTGAAATGGCGGGGTTTCCCCTTGCGGGAACCTATCGCACACCGCAGGGTGTCACGTCCAACGTCATGGAAGTACTCGGACGCGACTGGGACGGTTGGACCGCTCACGATGACAACTACGTCGTCGATGGTGAGAACGTCGTCGTCCTCGCACGATACACAGCAACGCACCGTAAAACCGGGCGGAAGCTCAATGTCCGGGTAGCGCACCACTTCATTGTCCGCGGGGGTCTCATCGTGCGCTTCGAGCAGTTCGTCGACACCGCGAAAGTCGCCGAAGCCGCCAGCGGCGAGGGGGACAATTGACGATTGCGACCGGCAACCGACTAGTCCAGCGGGTCGCCGTCTTCCTTCTACCAGAACAGGCCGTATTGGTCGATGGCGTTGCCATATTAGCCGATGTCGCCCGCTATCCCGAGCCAGGTCACGTTTGATTCATGTCACTTCGTGACGCGCGGATCGACTCCATATTGGGCCGGAACGCCAAGATGTTCGCGCAGGGTTGTGCCGTTATATTCCCGGTGGAATAGCCCGCGATCCTGGAGGATTGGCACGACGCCATCGACGAAGGCGTCAATCCCGTCCTCGTATATGTCCGGCGACACCCAGAAGCCGTCCACAGCTTCTGCTTCGAACCATTTCTGCATGTGGTCAGCGGCTTCGGCGGCCGGTCCGACGACGACGGGGTGGTAGTCGATCACACCGTGCGCGAGCACATCGCGGATCGTCCAGCCTTCACTCGCGATCCTAAGTGCATTAGCCGAGCGAGGGTCGCCCGCTGATGGCCGCGCCTTGGACAGTTGCTCCTGCGATAGTGGCTCGTCTGGCTGGGCCGGATCGAGGCCCAGGCCGAGTATCTGTCCAAGATAGGACGCGCGCTGAGGAAAGATTCGCCCACTCAGCGTAATTCTTCGATCGAGACCTTCGCGCTTGTCTCTGGTGATCGTCGTCATCAGGCCGGCAAAGAACTTGAGCTCGCCCGGATCCCGCCCGGCGAGTTGGGCCGCTTCACGAAACGCGGCGCGCTGCGCACGCGCATCGTTGATAGTGAAAGCTGCGCCGATGACGCCACTGGCGTAACGACCGGCGAGTTCGAGGGCGTTCGCACTGCCTCCCGCGTGGAAGACAACAGGCTGACCCTGCTCGGATGGAGGGATGTACAGCGGACCACGCGAGGCGACGAAATTGCCACCCATATTGATGGGTGCGATCTGGTCGGCGTCCGCGAAGCGGCCCGTTGCCTTATCGTGCATCCACGCTGTCTTTCCCCAGCTGCCCCAAAGAGACTGTACTAACTGGATCGTCTCATGCGCCCTCCCGTAGCGTTCCGGGCTTGATAGCACTCTTTGGCCATAATTTGCCGCGACATCTTGTCCGCTCGAGGTGACGGCATTCCAACCCGTCCGCCCATGACTCATGACATCCAGCGCCTTGAACTGTCGGGCGAGGTTGAACGGCTCGTTGAACGTCGTCGAGCCGGTGGCGACAAGGCCAATCCGGCTGGTTTCGCGGGCTACAGCTGCCAACGTCACCATGACGTCGAGATTGAAGTGGGGCGGCTCGTTCTCGATATCGCCGACGTGTGTGGGGCCATCCGGTAGGAACAGGAAGTGGAGCTTCCCGCGCTCGGCCGCCTGGGCATGGCGAACCTTCGCGTCAAAACTCGTATAGCTCTTGGGGTCTACTGCCGGGGCGCGCCAGGCCCCAGGCAGGTTGCCGTATCCGTTGCCCAGATGCATGCCGACAATCATTTGTCTGGTCATGATCTCCTCTTTCTGTGCGCAGATTGGGGTCGCCGACGGTCCTGTTCCGGCCCAGTTCGCCAAGGTTCCGGCTATTGCGCGTCCGCAGTATCCGGATGATCGCGAAAAATCCACCTCAGTGTCTCCGGGAGGACTGCGCCACCGTGCAGGAGCGAGTGTCCGCCCTCGCCGTACACGAATTTGGCATCGTAGCGTCGATACTCAAGGGCTGCGAACATGTCGTGGTTGGCGATCGGAATACTGCCGAAGATTACGTCAAGGTCCCGGGCTCCAGTCTGGAGCCACACCCGGATTGGTTTTCGTGGGTTCTGCCGGATTGCCGAGGGATGATTGTGGCCGCCCCGGATATTGATGAAGCTGCCGCAATGGGAGATGACGTTGCCGAAGACGTCAGGACGTGCCCAGGCTGCTGTGAACGCGCAGTTGCCGCCCGAACTGATGCCTACAAGCACTCGATCCTGGGGAACTGTGGAGACATTGAGGTCCCGCAGGACATCCGGAAGGAATTCGTCCGTGAGGAATCTGGCATAGTCGCCGTTGATGGAGTCGTACTCGATGCTGCGGTTGTCAGTTCCACCAAAGTGGGGATATCCCGGGCCTTGCTCGCCTGCTTCAATGAATATGGCCACCGTAACCGGGATCTCGCCCTTGTTGATGAGGTTGTCCAGGACGATATCCGCGCTGGCCTTCGGTGCCAGATACAGATTGGCATCCTGAAAAATGGCAAGGGCGGCGGGCTTGTCCGGGGTGTATTGAGCGGGGACGTAGAGGTAATAGCTCCGTTCCACGCCAGGGTAAACGCTTCGCCCTGTGTGACGTCCCTTTGTCAGCGTGCCTTGAGGGGTCCCTGGCTGTCGCTCGGAATCTGGACCCAGCGAATAGGTCGGCTTGGTGTCGTCGGCGAGGACATAGGCAGAAGCATCCTTGCCAGAGATTGTGAGGTCATCCTGGTAGTCGTTTTCCTGCCGGTAATCAGCATCCGGGGTCTGGCCATTGTCATCAGTCACGCGTGGTTCGGTGTCCGGGGAGTGCGTCATCGTGATCCTTTCAGTGAGAGGTGAACCCGCCGTCGATGACGAGTTCCGTTCCAGTGATGAACTTGGCCTCATCCGATGCGAGGTAGAGCATGCCATACGCGATGTCGGATGCTTCCCCCGCGTGGGGCGGCAAAGGAACGGTTTCAGGGTTGGCCAGCGATTCCCTTGTGAGCCCGTAGCCACGGGTCAGGCCGGTGTCGACCGGACCGGGATGCACTGAATTCACCCGGATGTTGTCCTTTGCAAACCACTGGGCAGTGTGTTTTGTCAGGGAGCGGACTGCCCCCTTCGAAGCGGAGTAGGCTGCACTGCCGCCATCCGAGGCGCCACCCACAATGCCAGCGATCGATGACACGTTCACGATGGAACCGGCCCCCGCGGCCTGCATGGCGGGAATGACGCTCTTCATTCCCAGCCAAGGTCCGGTGACATTGATGGCCATCACCTTATTCCAGTCGTCAAGCTCGGCTTCGAGAACACCCTTCGCCATGGCAATTCCGGCGTTGTTGATCAGGATGTCGATCGTGCCCCACTCGGCGAGTACGTCCTCGACTACACGCTTCCAGTCCTCAGCGGAGGAAACATCGTGCGTGCGTGCAATGGCCTCGCCTCCGTTTTCGGTGACTTCCCGGACGGCCTGTCGCAGTGCCTCTGCGGAGATGTCGGTGGCCGCTACCCGCGCCCCCTCGGCTACGAAGAGCTTGAGGGCGGAGAGGCCCATTCCGCTGGCTGCGCCCGTGATGACGGCGACCTTGCCGGCCAATCGTGACATGTCATCTTCCTTCCCTGATGGTTGATCTGCGAGCAGATATTGCGGACGCGGATATGAGACAGCTCAGGCTTCTCCTGACCGCTTCCGAGACCGTGTGTAGGCGTCCAGCGAGACGGCGGCGAGCACGATCACACCAAGGGCCACCTCTTGTGTTGCCTGCGGAAATGCAAGGATGTCAAAGACGTTGTTGATAGTCCCAAAGATCAGGATGCCGACGAGTGTTCGCCACATGGCGCCTTCTCCGCCGAGCAATGAAGTTCCGCCGATGATGACGATCGCGATCGAGTTAAGCGTGACTCCAACGGCCACGCCTGGCTGTCCGACGCCGATGACCGACCCCAGGACGATCCCCGCGAGGGTTGCCAGCATYGCTGTCAGCACGTAGGTACTGGCCCGGAGGGACACCACGGGCAGTCCGGCCAACCGTGCGGCTTCGTTGTTGCCGCCGATCGCGTAGATGCCCCGGCCGTACACGGTTCTGGAAAGTGCGAACCATCCTGCCGCTACGAGGACAGCAAGCAGCCAGACGGAGAGCGGCGCCCCCAGGAAGTCCTTGTCCGAGAGGAAGTCGTAGCCGCCTGCTGCCATGGGAACCGGTTTGGAGTTCGTGAACAGCAAGGTCAGCCCGCTGAACAATGAGGCTGTAGCGAGAGTAGCGATGAACGCGTTTACTTTCGCTTTTGTGATGAGGAGGGCATTGATCAGGCCAAGAAGGAATCCGATCACCAGCGTGATGAGTATCGCCAGACCCGCAGGCATCATGTGGGACAGCGTTGCGTATGACACTCCGCCGATGGCCAGTACAGCGGCCACCGAAAGGTCGAAACCTCCGGCGATAATAATGAACGTCATCCCTACAGCGATAATGCCGACAGGTGCGTTTTGGGTCAGGATGTTGACGAGGTTTCCTGGGTTGAGGAAGCGAGGATTGAGGCTGATCGCCGTCATCACGAGGATGATGAGCACCCAGACCATCCCGAGGCTCGCTGCTCTCTCCCGCAGATTGACTCTTCTCTTTCTTGTGACAGGGGGAGCAACGGTGTTATCCGGGGTGGTGTCCCTGTCGATGGTGGCGCTCATGCGTTCTCCTTCAATCCGAAAGCAGCTTTCAGTACGTCTTCCATGGCGATCTCTTGATCGCCGTTTCGCTCCAGCAAGCCCATGCTTTGGCCCTTGGCGACGACGAGTACACGGTCCGAAACCGCCAGTACTTCCTCGAGCTCGGATGAGACCACGATGACGCCGACGCCGTCGTCCGCCATTTTGCGCAGGCTCTCAAGCAACTCGCCTTTTGCGCCGA
Source organism: Paenarthrobacter sp. RAF54_2 (assembly GCF_052113945.1). Lineage (NCBI taxonomy): Bacteria > Bacillati > Actinomycetota > Actinomycetes > Micrococcales > Micrococcaceae > Paenarthrobacter > Paenarthrobacter sp. RAF54_2. The sequence continues at coordinate 37,996 of NZ_JBFRDV010000016.1, read as the reverse complement.
TGTCTATACCGCGTGTGGGCTCGTCAGCGAGGAGCACTTTCGGGCGGTCGTACAACCACCGTGCCATCAAGAGCTTCTGTTGGTTGCCGCCGGAAAACCGGTCGCTCCGTTCACCCAGCCGGGCTATCGGGAAGTTCAGCTTTGAGGCAGCCTCGGCAACCATGGCACGCAGTTTCCTTCGCCCAATTACGCCGCCTGATGAGGCTGCGCCAAGATTGGACAGGGCAATGTTGTCCGCGGCATTTCGGGGCATAACCAGGCCCTGGCCCTTACGGTCTTCCGGGATCAGACCGATTCCCAGCTTGCGGGCCGCGCGAACTGTTCGCGGCCAGGGGGACTGGGCCCCCGACAGGCGGATGCTTCCCCGGGCAGTCGATTCCGCGCCGGCAATCGCCCTCAGCAACGTCGAGCGGCCCGAACCTACCAGACCGGCAATGCCGAGTATTTCGCCTGGCTTCACTTCAAGGTCGATGTTCTCGATGACCCCCGGCACAGTAAGACCGACCACTTCAAGGACGGGCGCGAGAGCCGGGTCAATCGATTTCTGGTGGATGCCGGCCGGCTTGTCCATCAGCACCCGGCCAAGGGTTTGGTCACCTCGCTGCTCGCCAAGCATCGCGCGCACGAGTTCGGCGCGCGAACTCTCTCCCCGCCCGCTCGTGACGATGGCCCGGCCATTCCGGAATACCGTGACTCTGTCGGCCAGCCGTTCGATTTCATCGAAGTTGTGACTGACAATCACGATGGTGACGCCGCGCTTGCGCAATCCTTCGATCGCTCTATACAGGGCTTCCCGCTCCTCCACGGCCAGGGACGCGCTCGGCTCATCGAAGAGGATGACGCGAGGATCCACCACCAGCGACCGCATGATCTCAAGCAATTGCTGCTCGGCCACTGACAGGGTGCCGACGGGCACGCCAGCCGGAACGACCTGGACCTCCAGCTGGGCACACAGCTGGACGTATTTGCGTCGCATCTCAGCGGCGGAGAGTACTCCGAACCGGGACAGGACGGAGCCGAGAAAAACGTTCGCTGCTGCATCCATATGCGGGATGATCGTCAGTTCCTGATAGATGGCCGAGACACCGCTCCGGCGTGCAGCGCGAAGGTTCCCCGGTTCAACTTGTTCACCGAAGACTTCGACGACACCCCCGTCATAGTCGACGCGACCGGCGATAGCGCCCAACGCCGTGGACTTGCCCGCTCCGTTCTCGCCGATCAGTGCATGTACCGTTCCTTCATGGATCTCAACGTCCACATCGATTAATGCGCGTGTGGCACCGTAGGTCTTCGACACCGCTTTAAGTGCGACGGCGATAACCGGGTCCGATTTCGAAGGCTCCATTGCCAGTTCTACTTTCTATGTTGGGCTGGGCGGCGTTCGAGCGAACGACGCCCAGCCCCGGGCTGGTGAGCTGCCGCGCTAGCGTAGCTCGGCGGGCAGTTGTGAAATCGTTTCCTTTGTAACTACGAAGGGATTCTTTGCAGTGCCAATGACCGAGTCATCCACAAAGCGTGTGCCGGCGTCCCCGCGTTGCGCAGCGGCAATGGAGTTGAGGTTTGCCTTCATTTGGTTGAAAGGGAACAGCATTGTGGAGAGCTGGACCGTACCGGCCTCCAATTGTTGGATCTGGAACTTGCCGAAGCCGATGTCCACGACGTGAACCTTCTCCGACAGGCCCGCGTCTTTTTCGGCCTGGATGACGCCCTGTGTGAGGTCGGGCGAGGACGCGGACATGATGAGGGTGGTTTCAGGATGGCCCTGCAGGTAGGTCTGGGTCTTGTTGTAGGCGTCGGTCGTCGTCCAGTCCGTGTAGATCGTCTCGACCGAGTAGTCGGGGTTGTCGGCCGTGAGCTTTGCCAGTGCTGCTTCTGTGACGCGGGTCTGGGTGTTGACCGCGGGGCCAAGAACAGCAATGACCTTCTGCTTGCCGGGGTTGGCCTTTGCTGCTGCCGCCAACCAGCCGTCGACATAATCGCGGGTGGTGTTGCTGCCCACGAAGTTCAATGTGCCTGGCGCCCAGACGTCGTCAACGGACTTGCCGGCCTGGTTTTTGCCGTCGTCGCACAGGGGTGAGCCCGAAATGGACGTAAGGATATTGGCCTTTGCGAAGTCATGCGTGAGCAGCTTGCAGGACATCACGCCGTCGAGGGCCATTACTACTGCTGCATCGAAGTTTCCGGAGGTCATCGCAGTCTGCATTTGGTTGAGCTGCTTGTTCGGGTCATAGCCTGCGTCGAACAAGGTCATGTCCATACCAAGTTCCTTGGCGGTCGCGTTCGCTGCCCGCTCCTGCTCCAGCCCGAACTCATTGGCAACACCCGGGATAAAAACGGCGACCTTAAGGCCCTTGCCGGTCTTCAAGTTGACCGTCATGTCATTGCCGACATCGATTGCGACCGTGCCGGCCGGGCCCTGACTGCCCGGTTTACCGGTGTCGTTCCCGGCGCAACCGGCCAAGGCCAGCAGCACCGCCGTAGATCCAGCAGCCCACATGACCAGCGACTTCGTTGTACGCATAATTCTCCTGATTACCTCGTGCCCGGCGCCGAAGACGGCCCGGGTGCATGTGATGTGTCGCGAAGCTTCATTGCTTCGCGCTCTTGATAGGGGCGGCCGGCGTTATGGTGTACGCCCCGACAGCGGTCCTCCAGGCGATCTGCGCGGCTAGCGTAGTTCGGCGGGAAGCTGGGAGATCGTGCCATTCGTGATGGTGAAAGGGCTGCTTGCAGTGCCGATGACCGAGTCATCCACAAAACGAGGGCCCGCATCTCCGCGTTGAGCCGCAGCGATGCTTTCCAGGGATACCTTTATGCCGTTGTAAGGGAAGAACAGCGTTGAGAACTGGATATTTCCCGCCTCAWTCTGTTCGATTGAGAAGTCGCCGAAACCCTGGTCAACAATGTGGACCTTTCCAAGAAGGCCTGCGTCTTCTACGGCCTTGACGATTCCCTGTGAAATATCCGGCGTGTACATGGACAGGATGAGGCTGGTGTCCGCGTGGCCTTGCAGGTAAGTCTGGGTCTCATTGAACGTGCCGGTAGTCGTGTAATCGGTGTAGATCTTATCCACCGTGTACTCGGGGTTCTCCTGAGCGAACTTCGCCAGGGCAACCTCAATCACGCGCGTTTGGGCAGCGACCGCAGGACCAAGAACGGCGACGACGTTCTGCTTACCAGGGTTCGCTTTTGCTGCCGCGGAGAACCAACCGTCGATGTAAGCGCGGGTGTTGTTGCTGCCTACAAAGTTCATCGTGCCCGGCGCCCAGACCTCCTCAACTGACTTACCCGTCTGATTTGTACCGTAATCGCATAATGGGGTGACGTTGTTCACCACAAGAATGTTGGCCTTGGGGTAATCCTCGGTGAGGGTTTTGCAGACTACTGTGCCGTCGAGGGCCTGCACGACTGCTGCGTCATAGCCCCCGGATACGAGCGCGGTCTGCATTTGGTTGAGTTGTTGGCTCGGGTTATAGCCGCCGTCGAACAATGTCATGTCCATGCCGAGCTGCTTGGCCGTCTCCTTTGCGGCAAGCTCCTGCGCCTGGCCGTAGGCATTGGCGACGCCCGGGATAAAAACGGCGACCTTGAGGTTGGGGCTTGTCTTCAGGTTGACCTTCATATTGTTGCCGACATCGATTGCGACAGTGTCAGCGGGGCCTTGGCTGCTCGGGCTTTGCGCGCAACCAGCCAGGGCCAGCAGCACCGCCGTCGAGCCTGCCGTCAACATGATTCGCGACTTCATTGTTCGCATTTTTCTCCTCGCGTTTCGTCGCACGCTGTGATGCGTGCGTCCCCCGGGGCCCATGCATCCGGCCGGCGCCATTGACGGCCGAATGTTGGCGGGCTCTCCCACTTGTAGGTCATCCAGACCTCATATCCGTCGGCTTTGCTGATCATCCGACGCTGATGCACACCATCGGAGGCTAGCCAGAGGATCTGGTTGTCGATCGTCACGGCGTCAACCAACCCAGTTCGGACAGCCCGGCCATTGATTCTTATTTGCACCGTCTCCCCGGTAAGGGGAAGCCAGTCATCTTGCTTGTGGTACGTCATCTGACCTCCGTCCTTGTGATGAGCCGCCTGGAGCAGCTGCAGGTTCTGTTAGTGGCTAACAGCATGGACCTTCGTGGGATCGGTCTCTGTGTCGACTGCATGCAGATCGGTGATGCGCTTGGGTGCCAGCACCGCCCAGATGAGTACGAAAGCAGCAATAATCACGGCCGATGCGATGTAGATGCCAGCAAACGTTGCCTGCGGAATGAATCCGTCGGGGCCGGGAATCAGCACGTTCAAGATAACTGCGACTGCAATCATCGCTCCAACGAACTGGATGATGTTTTGCATGCCAACGGTCGTTGCCATGTTGTCCTGGCGGCCGGCGGCTGCAACGAGGGTGTATCCAGTGGTCAGGCAGCTGAGGATCGTGAGTGCGTAGAGGAAGACCCACAACCACGACAACCAGACTTGGCCTTGGGCCAGGGCGAGCCCGAGGAAGACAAGGACCGCAGCCGATCCGGAAATGACCAGAACCGTCTTCGGTCCCAGGCGCCGCAGACCCCACCGGGTCCAGAGGTATCCCAGCGCAGCTCCGGGAATCATGGCCAACAATACGTACGAGGAATCCAGTGCAGAGAGGCCATGGCCGTACCCGGAGGAGGCCGGCGTCTGCAGCCATGCCGGCAGCACGATAAATATGCCCTGTCCTACCAAGCTGATCAAGAGGATTCCGGAGTAACCGATGAGGGTCTGGCGGATATCCATGTTGCGGAATGACACCAGGGGCTCCTGGGTGCGTCGCTGCTGAACGATCCAAGCAGCCAATGTCACTGCGCTCAGCAGGAATGAACCCAGCACCAACGGTGATGTCCAGCCCTGGCCGGGCCCTTCAGCAATTCCGATCAGGAGTGCCGTGACCCAAACGCCCAGCCCCAGCGCGCCGAACCAGTCCAGCTGAACAACGGCGCGGGCTGCCACGGGCGTTTCAGGTGACATCAGGGCGAGGATCAGCATCACTGCATACAAAGCGAAAGTCACCCAAAAGACGGTCTCCCAGGGCAAACCCAATCCAACGATCAGGCCGCCGGCAATCAGTGCGAGCGGTACGAGGACCGCCATCACCGTCGAAAGCACCAGGGAGACCAGTCGGATTTGGCGGGCGGTAGCCCGTGGACGCAGCAAACCCCAGCTAAGCGGAATCGTGACAGCGAGGCCCATCAGGAACCGGCCGGCGACCAGAGGCAAGAAGCCATGGACGGTGGCACCCAGGGCGCATCCCAACAGTGCCAGGACTATTAGCGTGATGAGAACTTTACGATGCCCGAAAATGTCACCCATCCGGGCGGTCAGGCTAACGGAGATCACGCTCCCCATCATCAGAGCGTTAAGGACCCAGCCGATCTCCGAACCCGTTAGTCCTGACTCGGTCGCAATCACCCCAATGAGCGGAGCGAGGATTCCGTACTGGATGTCAAGTGTTATGCCGCTCAGCAGGAGCAGGGCAATTATTGCTGTGCTTTGGCCGGTGCGGGACTCGACCAATGTTGTTTGTGTCATCTTTGACTACCTTTTGTTGATATCCAGCAGTCGCTGGTGTCGTTCCTGACCGCGGAGAACCCTGCTTCTTTGCCGGGCCTGCGTAGGCTTCAACGGTAAGGTGGTCCGGCCCCGGCCCGGCACGGCAATCAACGCCGTCCACATGGGAATGTACGCCAAGGTGTGTCGCGGGTCACGTGAGGATCAGGAGCGTTCAAGATACCGGTGGGAGCAGGCCTAGGCCCCGGAGCTGACCTTGCTCTTGTACTGGGAAGCTTCCCGGTAGGCCGTCGGTGGCATCCCCTTCCACCGCTTAAAGGCGATGGTGAAGCTGGCAGGCTCTGTATAGCCAAGCCTGCGCGATATCCGCGCTACCGAAAGATCCGTATTCGAGAGTAAATCGGCGGCGAGATCACTCAAGGTCTTGTCCCGGAGTTGGGCGAAGTCATCCCCAGTAAGTTCGAGCTTGCGTTGCAGGGTGCGGGGGGAAACCCGAAGTGTTGCGGCCACATTTGCCAGTTTGCGGTTGAGCTCGGGCGCAGTCCGTATGGTCTTGGCGACAGTGTCGGCCCAGTCTCCGGTCGCCCTTAGAGTATCGACAATCTGGGTATCCGCCTTGATCCATGCCGCGTGCTGAAAGGCGTTACCAAAGGGAAGTTCCTGTGCAGACGTTGCGGGGTCCCACCATAGCCGCAGTGTTTCGGCGCCGCATTCAATGCCGCAGGGGACGTTGCTCGAGAGCTCGGGGGAGGCTTCCGGGAGAGGGAATTCAATCCGGGTGAAGGGGAAGGGGCTGCCATAGAGCCATGTGAAGTTTCGGGCAATGAAACAGAGGTCGCGGTAAACGCTGAAGGGGATCAGCTCTTCCGGGGCATCGGGGTAGGTGAACTCCATCCCCGTTACCGCGCCATCCGCTGTCCTCAGAGACGTTAACTCGAACAGGGCAGGGCCATAGTCAGTGGTACTTGCAACATCAACCCACGCCTCGATGGTAGGTGCAGTAGCGAGGGCCAATCCTCTAACTCCGAAGGAGCCAAGTGAGTAGGCACGTGCGGCCCGCACCCAGAGATCCACACGATCTCCTGTAAGACCAACGAACTGAAGCTGGAAGGCCAGCTCCTTCCTGGCAGGAATAGTACCTCCCGGGCGGTTCACCGCGTCGGGGTCTATTTCCGCATTCGCCAGGGCAGTTTGCCAATCCAAATCCGCATCCTCAAGCAGCCCCCGCAGTATGTGCACGCTGAAGTTTGGCACGCGCAGGTTCTGATATGTTCCGCCTTTCACCGTCGCCACCCTCTGCCGCAGTCATAATCCGAGTACCAGAAGCCTCGTGAAGTCATGTCAGTAGCTTTGCACCTCCGGCGGGGCTGAAACGCACACGAGGTGACGTTTGGCGCGGTTTCCCATCTACTTGGCGTCGCCTGTCATGCCGGCCGACGCTGAAGGCTCCTAACGTTGAAGCTAACCAAGGCTCCGCAGTGGAGCCGAACAAACAACCCAACAAAGAGAGGGAACGAGATGACACGCGAAGAAGCCTTTACACTCTGCCCTTCCGACTCCTACGTGGAGCTCTACGGCAACCAGTGGCTCATCGTTCCGTTTGCACCGGTCGCGCAGCCTCAGTTCTTTATCTGCACACCAGGCCAGCGAAACTCCCAAGCACGGTAATTGCCCCTGCCTTCGAAGCCACAGCCGCAAGTCCTATGGGGATCGTTCATCTTGTGATTGAGTGAAGCATGGCTGCCCCGATTGAGGATTATGCGCTGCTTTCGGATCTCCACACTGGACCCCTTGTTTCCCGCCAGGGCAGTGTTGACTGGCTCTGCTTCCCGCGTTTCGACTCGCCGTCGCTCTTTGCCTCCCTGCTCGGGCATGAAGACCATGGCCGGTGGCTGCTGGCCCCGAGTCCGCCGGAGGCAGTTGTGGTGGACCGTCACTATATGGAGTCGACGTTCGTACTCCAGACAACGTGGCAGACGAATTCCGGAAAGGTCCTGGTGACGGACTTTATGCCGGTTGGTGCCGCCCATCCATCACTCGTCCGGCGGGTCACTGGACTCAGCGGGACAGTTCCCATGCACCAAGAGATAAGAATTCGGCCCCAGTACGCCACCGTCTTGCCTTGGGTAAGCAGGATCCGCGACAGCGCCGACCCCGGCGCCGAAATACTTCTCGCAATGTCCGGCCCGGATGCTCTGTCTTTGCGGGGCGACTTTCTTCCACAGGCCGAAGACCACCGGCATGCGGGGGAGTTCACGGTTGAGCAGGGACGGAATGTGGACTTTCACCTGACATGGTTCCCCTCCTACCAGGACGTGCCTCCGTCCATCAACATTGATGCAGCCCTGGACGACGCCATCCACTACTGGACGACGTGGGCGGCCAATTGCCGCTACGACGGGCCGCATCAGGATGCAGTCAAGCGATCACTTCTGGTCTTACGTGCTTTGACCCACTATGAGACGGGCGGCATTGTGGCCGCTCCCACCACTTCCCTGCCCGAAGAGTTTGGCGGACCACGCAACTGGGACTACCGCTACTGTTGGCTTCGCGATGCATCGTTGACACTTGAAGCCATGCTGACGCACGGCTACGAATCCGAAGCCCTGAAGTGGCGCAACTGGCTTCTGCGTGCGCTGGCCGGCGATCCGGAAGATCTGCAAATAATGTACGGCGTAGGGGGCGAACGGGACCTGACAGAAAAGGAACTCCCGCACCTGCCGGGCTACCAGGACGCCAGACCCGTTCGAATCGGCAATGCAGCCGTCTCCCAGCATCAGGCCGACGTCGTGGGGGAAGTGATGGTGGTACTGGAGAGGCTTCGCTTGGCCGGTGGCAAGGAAGATCATTTCTCCTGGGCCTTGCAGCGCGCCCTTCTTGGTTCCGTGGACAAACACTTCGACGACAAAGACTTGGGATTGTGGGAAATGCGCGGCGCACCGCAGTATTTCACGCACTCGCGGGTCATGATGTGGGCAGCCTATGACAGCGGGGTACGGGCTGTCCGGGACCACGGATTGCCTGGGCCGCTGGAGGATTGGGAGCGGCATCGGGATCGGCTCGCCGTAGAAATAACGGATCTCGGATTCAACCGTGAACTTAATTCCTTCACTCAGACTTACGGTGGTGAGGCGACGGACGCGGCCCTGCTGGTTTTGCCGCAGGTAGGCTTTCTCGCCTACGACGACGAGCGGATGTTGGGAACCGTCGCCCAGCTGGAGAAGGAGCTACTCACCACTGATGGATTTCTGATGCGCTACCGCACCGAGACGGGCGTCGACGGGTTGGCGCCCGGAGAACATCCATTCCTTGCCTGTTCCTTCTGGTTGGTGGAACAGTACGCACGCTCAGGCCGACGGGCAGACGCCAAGAACCTGATGCGCGCCCTGGTGGGACTTTGCAATGACCTCGGTCTGCTGAGCGAAGAATATTCAATGAACGAAAAACGCATGGCGGGAAACTTTCCACAAGCCTTCTCCCACCTGGCCCTGATACGTGCCGCAGACGCCTTGCACAGCGAAAGCGTCTAAGCCGTGGAACCCGCGTTGTTCTTGTATCGGGATGCTTCCCTGTAGGCCGTCGGTGGCATCCCATTCCATCGTTTGAAGGCGATGGTGAAGCTCGTTGGGTCTGTATAGCCCAGAGTGCGGGATATCCGTGCAACAGAGTGGTCCGTTTTCGAGAGCAGATCGGCGGCAAGGTCACGGAGGGCTTTGTCCCGGAGTTGGGCAAAGTCGTCACCGGTTAGTTCGAGCTTGCGTTGCAAGGTGCGGGGGGAGACCCGAAGGGTTGCTGCCACATTTGCCAGTTTGCGGTTGAGCTCAGGCGCGGCCCTGATGATCTTCATGACGGTGTCAGGCCAATCGCCGGTCGCCCTGAGGTCGTCAAGGATCTGATGATCCGCCTTGAGCCATGCCTCGTGCTGGAAGGCGTTGCCGAAAGGGAGCTCGTGTACAGATGTTGCCGGATCCCACCAGAGCCGCAGTGCGTCGGATYCGCAGTCGATGGCGCAGGGGACGTAGTTCGAAATCTCGGGGGAGGCGTCTGCGAAGGGGAATTCGACCTGAGTGAAGGGGAAAGGGCTGCCGTACATCCATGTGAAAGTTCGGGCAACGACGCAGAAATCGCGGTAGACGCTGAACGGGATGAGCTCTTCCGGAGTATCGGGGTAGGTGTACTCCATACCAATCACCGTGCCACCCGGTGCCCTGAGAGGCGTAATTTCCATCAGGCCAGGGGCATAGTCTGTTGAGCTGCCAGCTTCTACCCAGGCCTCAATGGTGGGCGCTGTAGCGAGGGCCAATCCGCGAATTCCGAAGGATCCCAGCGTGTAGGCCTGTGCGGCCTTAACCCAAAGGTCGACGCGATCCTTTGTGAGAGCCACGAATTGCAATTGGAAGGCCAACTCCTTCTTGGCGGGAATAGTGCCTCCCGGGCGGTCTATGGCATCTGGGTCGATCTCTGCGTTTCTGAGCGCAGTTTGCCAATCAAGATCCGCATCCTTCAACACTGCGCAGAGTCCGTGAACGCTGAAGTTCGGTAGCCGCAGATTCTGGTAGGAGCTTAGTTTCACTGCCGCCCCCTTTCACCGTTGACGAAGAGGCGCTCCAGAGCCCAGGGCGAGGAGTCGCACAGGCCCAGCATGTGAAGCACGTCACCAGCTTTGCATCCCATGCCATGTATTCACAAGAGGCCCCAGCCTGACGCAGTTTCCCATCTGTTTGGCATGTCTTGCCATGCCGCCTACCTCACCTACGCACCTAACGTTGAAGCCCTAAGCAAGGGCCGGCAGTGAAGCCGGCGAACTGATATCAAAGGAGATCCGGTGAGCTTATCCATCACCCAAAGCCTTGAACCTGCAGTCACTGCCGACGAATTCAAGGCGGCGTTTCGCAACCATCCCGGTGGTGTTGCTGTCATCACCGCTGATGCGGGCAACGGGCCTGTCGGCCTGACGGCAACGTCTGTCATTTCCGCCAGTGCCGAACCCCCCATTCTGGCCTTCTCAGTATCGGAATTTTCCTCCAGTACCCCCACCATTCTGGCTGCAGACACCGTCGTCGTGCATCTACTGGGCGCTGATCAGGTGGACATTGCCAAACTCTGCGCCACCAGCGGGATCGATCGCTTTGCTGACACCTCTCTCTGGTCCCGTCTCGAGTCGGGGGAGCCCTACTTTGTGCGGGCCCAGACTTGGATCCGGGGAAGGATCATCAACTCGATGGCCGCCGGAGGGTCCACCATCGTGGCGGTCGAGGCGCTTCAGGCGTCTCCGGCGCTCTCAAGTGGGGCAGCGCCCGCGGACCCGCTGGTCTATCACAACCGGACCTGGCACGTCCTTGGGGATGCATCCCAAATCTGAAACGCGACCCTGCCGGTCATAGCAATTCCAACCCCTTCTGCACCCAATTTCAATCTTCCCGAAAGGACGGCGATTATGAGCATCGCATCCAACGAAACTTCCACCGACCAAGCCGTTGATCGCGACTTCGTCGCGGATTACACAGTCGAGCGTGACAAGGGCCCGATGGTCGGAAGCGACAACGCTTTCAAGGTCGCGATCTTCGGGGCGAACGTGTCCACGGGCCAAGGCGGCCTGAACTTCGCCGAGAACTCCATCAAGCTTGGCAACTGGGGCGAAGTGCAGCATCTCGCCCAGAAGGCCGACCGGTACGGCTTGGACGGATTCATCCCCATCGCTCGCTGGCAGGGGCTCGCTGGTCCCGACCGGCCCTGGGGTCGTCAGTTCGAGACGTTCACCTGGGCGGCAGGTATCGCCGCGGTGACGCAGAACATTCAGATCATCGCCACCTGCAACGTGCAGTTCATCAACCCCGTGATGGGCGCGAAAATGGTGACAACCATTGACCACATCAGTGGTGGTCGCATGGGGCTGAACGTGACAGCGGGCTACTTCAAACCCGAGTACGACATCTTCGGCGTCGAACTCCCAGAGCACGATGTGCGATACGAGCTCGCCGACGAGTGGATTGAGATCGCCGAGCGGCTGTGGGCGAACGAGGAGCAGGAGTTCGACTTCGACGGCAAGTTCTTCAATCTGAAGGGCGCGCAGGCGCACCCGAAGCCCGTGCAGTCCCCGCGCCCGATGGTGATGAGCGCCGGTTCGAGCCCAGCAGGGCAGGAGTTCGCGTTCAAGCACGCAAACGTCCTGTTCGCGTCGGTTGCCAGCGTCGAACACAGTGGCGAGCTGACACCGAAACTGCGGCAGAAAGCCGACGCCGCTGGACGCGAGGATCTCGGCCTGTGGGCTGGCGCGCACATCATCGTCAAGGACACCGAGAAGGAAGCACGCGCCTACGCGGACTACGTCACGGAAAACACTGACTGGGAGAGCGCGCTTCGCTATCGCGAGATCATTCGCAGCGGCACGCAGAGCTTCAACTGGGATGAGTACAAGCAGTCCGAGGACTACAAGCGTGACGAATCCGTGAGGGCCTTTGGCCGCGCGGCGCTTATGCCCATCACTGGTACTCCCGAGATGGTCGTCGAGGAGCTGCAGAAGTTGCAGGCCTCGGGCATCACGGGCATCTGCACCGGCCTCGTCGACTATGACGAGGGCCTGGACCGGCTGAACGAGCAAGTCTTCCCGCTGATGCGCGAGGCGGGCCTGCGCGCCTGACCACTAAGCGCCCAACCGCGAAGCGTCCATCCACGAAGGAGTGAACACAGATGACTTTTCCTGATCCCAAAAAATTCCAACTCGTCGTCGCGGGGCCGAACGAGGCCGGCGAGGCCGATTTCCTCGAAGTCGGCCCGGCCGCAGAGTTCGACTTCCCCGGCGTGGCAGCGGGTGCCTTTTACTGGGCTGTTGACGGGGGCCACAGCAAAACGAACATCGGCGCCCCGCCAAGCAAGGTCGCCTTGGCTGGACCCAACGGATCCACCTTCGGTATCAGCAGCTTCCCTGCGCACTCTTCCGGGGAGGTGGACGCTGAGACGCTGGACGAGAGCATGAACGCCACCGACGACGACGGCGACGCCGGGATGCACGCGAGCGACACCATCGACTACGAGGTGGTTATCTCGGGCAAAGTTGACCTCGTTCTCCCGGGTGGGAAGAAGCGGACGCTCGTGCCCGGAGACCTGCTAGTCATGGCCGGGGTGCCCCATGCCTGGAAGAACCCGTACGACGAAGACTGCGTCTACGTCGTGGTGACTGTCGGTTTCAACACCCCTGAGGTGGCATCATGAGTCTAACCTCACCGGGCAAGGCGCTGCGTGCCGTCTTCGACAGTCCCCAGACGGCCCTGGTGCCGTTCGGTGCCTTGCCACTCCACGCACAGATGGCGCAGCATGCAGGTTTCGACGCGTTCCAGCTCTCCGGCGGCATGTCGGCCTGGTGGCAGGGCGTCTCCGACACGGGATGGCTCACCCTGACCGAAGTGGTTGAGCATGCAAAACGTACCGCCCGCGCCGCTGACATTCCGATCTATTGCGACGCCGATACTGGCTTCGGTGCACCGATCAACGTGCAACGCACAGTGTCAGAGTTCATTGACGCGGGCGTCGCCGGAATCCACATTGAGGATCAGCGGGAGCCCAAGAAATCAGGCGGCGTAGCCGGGATCGAATTGGTTTCGGACGCCGAGGCTATCGGACGACTGAACGCCGCCGTCGATGCCCGCGACAAATTGGACAGCGATTTCGTTATCGTTGCCCGCACCGACGGCTATGGTGCCGCCGGCGGTGGCGTGGACGAGGCAATCCGCCGAGCGCAGCTCTACAAGGCCGAGACCGGCGCAGACGTCATCTTCTATGAGGGATTCCATACCTGGGAGCAGGCCGAACTCGCGCTGAAGGAGACACCCGGGCCCGCCTACGCCGTCGGAGTTCCGTTGATCGGCCGTAAGACCGTCGCCGAGATGACAGCGCTCGGCCAGGCGATCCAGCCTGTGGCTTTCGTGCTCCCGGGCGTCAAAGAGGTATGGCGCTTGCTCATGGAGGTCAAGGAATCAGGCGAGGCCACACCCATCGGCGAGTACATCGACCACCTGAATGAGGGCCCGGACAGCATCGGCTGGGGCGCAATGTTCGGCCGTCCCCTGACCGATTACGTGCGTGAAACCGAGGACAGGTTCCTCCCGCAGGAATCGCGCCGCAATTATGACAACAACGTCCATGTTGGAGAGAACTACTGATGAATGAGGAAAAACTGATGATGAAAGACAAAGCCGGTCTCGTCACCGGCGCGGGCTCGGGCATTGGCCGGGCAGGTGCCCTGGCGCTCGCGAAGAATGGCGCGCGCGTAGTGGTGTCAGATATTGATGAGGCCTCCGGGCGCGAAACAGTGGAGATGATCACCGAATCCGGTGGAAAGGCTGTCTTCTTCCAGTGCGATGTCAGCGATGAGGAGCAGGTCAAAGGCCTCGTCGACGCGACGGTGTCGAACTTCGGGCAGCTGGATTTCGCTTTCAACAATGCAGGGATGAACGGTGTCTTCGCACCTATTGGGGAGACTGACAGCGAGACCTGGGATCGAGTCATGAAGGTGAACCTCTACAGCACCTTCTACTGCCTCAAGCACGAAGTCAACGCGATGCTGAAGACCGGAGGTGGCGCGATCGTGAACACAGCTTCTGCTGCGGGCTTGATCGGCATCGCCAACAACGCGCCGTACACGGCCTCGAAGTTCGGCGTCGTCGGGATGACGAGGAACGCGGCCATTGATTATGGGCCCTTGGGCATCCGTATTAACGCTCTCACGCCGGGGTCGACGACGAGTCCCATGATGAAGAACGCCTTCGAGCAGAACCCGCCCGAATTCCGGGAAAGGATCCTGTCGGCGATTCCGATGCGCGGGCTGGCTGAACCCGAGGACCAGGCAGATGCGGTTGTGTGGCTCTGCTCGGAGCAAGCCCGCATGGTTACCGGAATTTCCCTGGCGGTCGACGGCGGCTGGCTGGCTGGAAAGTAATGGCAACGCCTGCCGGCTTCCACAAGAAATGGAGTAACTGAAAAATGAACAATCTTGATTTCAAGGGCCGGGTGGCAATTGTCACGGGTGCCGGACAGGGAATGGGCCGCGAGCACGCAAAGATGCTCGCCTCCCGCGGGGCCCGCGTCGTCGTCAACGACGTCAACGTGGCGAACGCCTCCGAGGCCGTGGCAGAAATTACCGACGCCGGCGGTATGGCAGTGGTTGACAGCAATAACGTTGTCACGAACGCGGCTGACATAGTCCAGACCGCACTGGACTCCTTTGGGCAGCTCGACATCGTCGTGAACAACGCCGGGATCAACGCTTTCGGCCGTTTCTGGGAGATGGAGCCCGAGACGTGGTGGCGCATCTTCGATGTGGCCGTCAAGGGCGTGGTCGGAGTCTCACGTGCCGCCATGCCGCACCTCATTGCCTCCGGCAGTGGCCGGCTTATCAATATTTCGTCGAACGGGGTCATGGGCGTGCCGACGGACTCGGCCTACAACGCTGCCAAGGCCGCGATCTGGGGTCTGGGTATTACCCTCGCGGCCGAGGCCCGTGAGGTGGGAGTTCAAGTCACCACCCTGATGCCGGTTGCCTTGACACCAATGACGGAGGACGCCTTCCCCAATCCCGTCGTCAAGGACGCAATGCGCACCAATGTTCCGGCGAGCTCAGTGTCTGCGTTTGTGACGTGGCTGGCGCACCAGGACACAACAGTCTTCGGCGAAACGTTCGAGATTGCCGGAGTCGCTGCCGGTCGCGTGGCCATTGCCGGAATGCCGCGCATGAAGGTCGAATCACCTACGCCCGAGAGTTGGGCCGACAGCGGGGAGGCGCTCATGAAGGGCGGCGAGCTGCGGGAATTCCGCAATGCGAGCGAGTCGTTCCGCGACCAGATGGTGTACTTGGCGCCCGAATTGGACACGGTGCTCCCAGTCGACGCAGCGGACGTTTCGCGGTGACGGTCGCGGCATCAATTACCACGTAGGGGCAAGTTCAAGGCCGGAACCGGCTCACAAACAAGACAAGGATTCTCATGAAGATCGGCATTGTAGGAGCAGGATCAATCGGAGCGACACTCGCCCGCAAACTCAGTGGAGCTGGCCATGATGTGAAGGTTGCTAATTCCCGCGGCCCTGAAACCATCAGTTCGGACATTGTGGCGGCGGGAGCCAAGCCAGTAGAGGCAAGCAGCGTCGCCACCGACGTCGATGTCCTCATCACGTCCATACCGCTCAGCCGGATGCCGGAGGTCAAAACCCTTATCGAGGACCTCCCGGCCCACGCGGTCATCGTCGATACGTCCAACTACTACCCACTACGTGATGGACGGGTGGATGCCCTGGAAAACGGGATGGTCGAAAGCGTCTGGATCACCCAGCAACTCGGGCGTCCCGTGGCCAAGGCCTGGAACGCCATTACGGCTGGGTCTTTCGAGGCCTATGGACGTGAAGACGGCGATCCCGATCGGATCGCGATCCCCGTGGCCGCGGACCGCGACCACGACAAAGCGGTGGCAATGGCCCTCGTCGAGGAAACCGGCTTTGACGCGGTCGACGCCGGATCCCTGGCGGAGTCGTGGCGCCAGCAGCCCGGATCCCCCAGCTACTGCACCGATCTCACCCGCCAGAAGATACCCCACGCCCTTGCTTCAGCCGATAAGGCGCGGAGCCCACACCGACGCGACATCGCTCTTGCTGCCATTACAGAACGCTTCCCGAACTATTCGGATGTCACCGCCGATTACCTTGTTCGACTTCACCGGGCCCTCTACAGCTAAACCCGTGACTATTCGCCAGCAGCCCCAGGACCAAGGAGCATCAATGAACCGTAAGGAAGATATCGTCATCGTTGGGGCTGCCCGGACTCCCCAGGGCCGGTTGATGGGTCAGCTCGCCGCGTTGTCCGCCGTCGAGCTCGGCGGCGCTGCAATCGCTGCCGCCCTGGGCAGGGCAGGCATCAGTGCGGATGCTGTTGACGCTGTTCTCATGGGACAGGTAATCCAGGCGGGCGCTGGCCAGAACCCTGCACGGCAAGCAGCTGTAGCGGGCGGCATACCGCTCAATGCCCACGCTGTCACCGTTAACAAGGTATGCCTGTCCGGACTGAGCGCGATCATCGAAGCCAGTCGGCTACTCCAGCTTGGCGAAGCGGAAGTAGTCATCGCAGGCGGACAGGAATCAATGAGCAATGCCCCGCATCTGCTGCCCGGCTCGCGCGCCGGGCAGCTGTACGGAGATGCCGTGCTGTCGGACTCTGTTGCCCATGACGGGCTAACCGATGCCTTCGACCACGAGTCCATGGGCCTTAATACTGACCGCGCCAATGACGTACACGGCATCGCTCGTGCCGAGCAGGACAAGGCCGCTGCAGACTCCCATCGACGGGCAGCAGCGGCCCAGAGCGCAGGGTACTTTGATGCGGAAATTGTTCCGGTCAAAGTGCCGCGTCGGCGGGGAACGGCTGAATTGGCAGGCATGGACGAGGGTGTCCGTCCGGACAGCAATGCGGAGTCCCTCAGCAAACTCCGGCCAGCTTTTTCCCCTGGCGGTACCGTAACGGCAGGCAACGCATCGCCGCTCACTGATGGTGCTGCCGCCGTCGTCCTTACCACGCGCGGATACGCAGAGACCCATCGCCTGGAGATCTGGGCTGTGCTCGCAGCTCATGGACAGATTGCCGGCCCCGACACATCCCTGCCGGACAAACCAGCGCAAGCCATTGCGAAAGCGCTCGGAGCCGCGGGCTGGACCGTAGAAGAGTTGGATTTCGTGGAGATCAACGAAGCGTTCGCGTCCGTAGCCCTCCACTCAGCTGCGCAGCTCGGAATTGCGATGGACAAGGTCAACGTGAACGGCGGCGCCATCGCTCTCGGACACCCCATTGGCGCCTCCGGGGCGCGCGTGGTTGTCTCCGCTGTCTACGAGCTGCAGCGCCGCGAAAGGGGCAAAGTTGCTGTGGCACTGTGTGGTGGAGGCGGCCAGGGCGAGGCGCTGCTCCTGTCCCGGACCCGTTAGATGACTGGAGTAATTGAGCCCATGAAGGAGGCTACGCCGAACACCGGCAAAACGGTGGACTGGGCTGCCGAGCTGGACCAACTGCGTGTCCTGGTCGCCAAGCAGGAGCTGAACGAGAACATGATCCGCTATTGCCGGGGCATGGACCGGAAGGAACTGGACCTGATGAAGTCCACCTACTGGCCTGAGGCGACTGAGGATCATGGCATGTATATGGGCCTGTCCCATGACTTCTGCGACTGGGCCTATTCCATGCGGCGGGAGTCCTCCCACAAGGCCAGCCACTACGTGACCAACATACTCATCGACCTCAACGGCAACGAAGCCAAGCGTGAAACAGCGTTCATCTACCGTACGGTTCCAGCCGACGGCGGCCCTACGGACCTGCTTTTTGGCCGTTACCGGGATCTCTGTGAGCGGCGCCAAGGGGAGTGGAAGGTGCTCGCGAGGACTTGCGTCTGGGACGGGGCGCAACGGCTCGGTCCGGAAGCGGACGTAGCCGAGCTGTTTGGCATCCCACCCACGTCGAACTTCGGCGATCGCTATCCGCACGACCCGATCTATGCCACGGATTGGGGAAAAGCATCCCCTGTCCAGACCACGAATGCAAAGGAGCATTTCAATGACTAGCGACCAAATCCTCGCTGGAAAGCACATCCTCATTACCGGCGCCGGTCGCGGCCTCGGCGAGGCTTATGCACACGCGGCCGCAGCGGAAGGTGCCCGCGTCGTCGTCTCGGACATTAATGCCGAAAGTGCCGAGGCTGTGGCGGAGGCGATCAATCGGGAGGGCGGCGAAGCATTAGCCGTCGCGGCCGACGTCACCGATTGGGACAGTTGCCAGCGGCTTGTCTCGGCGGCGGTAGAACGCTTCGGGAAACTTGACGGCCTGGTAAACAACGCCGGCTATTTGGAGACCGTGACTGCCGGGCAGGAGACCCAGGAGCACATCCGCCGCCACGTGGACATAAACGTCTGTGGTACCTACTTCATGTCAGTCCATGGCCTTGCCGCCATGGAGGGACGCGGATCGATCGTCAACGTGACCTCGGGCGCGGTTGTAGGTCTCCGGATGATGAGTGCTTATGCCGCAGCCAAGGCGGCGATCGCCTCGTTGACTTTCGCCTGGGCAACCGAGTTCGGCGCCGAAGGTGGAGACATCCGGGTAAACGCTATGGCACCCCATGCCGACACACCGATGATGACGGCCGGCACCGAGGCGTACACGAAGTTCTTCGGCGGAAACCCCATCGCGCCGCCGCCGTCCACAAACGCTCCAGTGGTGCTTTATCTCCTGTCCGACCTCAGCAAGGGAGTAAACGGCCAAGTGGTCCGTTTTGCGAACGGGCATGACCTCATGCTGCTTTCGCACCCGGCCGTCGTCGACTCCGCCCTCACCCGCGAGTCATGGACGCCCCTTGATGTCAGCGCTGCGTTCGATGACGTGCTGCGCGCCAGGATGCAGCCGTGCGGCCAACTGACGTACATGGATTCCCGCATCACGGAGCCAGAACTGACGGAGTTTGCAGGAGTCAGCCAGTGAACGAGCGGAATGAACCCGCGAAGCGCAGCGTCGACGTCCTGATTATCGGAGCTGGTCCGGTGGGACTTTCGGCGGCGATCCTCCTGGGGCGGTTCGGCGTCGACACCCTCGTTGTCGAGCGACGAACCGAGCGGTCGCGCCACCCCAGGTCCCGTGCGGTCAGTTGCCGCACCATGGAGGTTTTCCGCGAACTCGGTCTCGCGGAAGAAGTACGGGCTGCGGCGCTTCCTGGCGGACCACGGCGCCTGCTGGGAAGCGATGCCGTATCACCGTGGCGTTCTGTAGTCACCAGCAGCGGTGCTGACGGCCCCGCCGACACCAACCTCGGTCCGGAGACCTTGGATGTGGTGCTGTGCTCACAGGACGCCCTTGAGCCCATCCTCGTTGACGCGGCCCAGGCAGAGGACACGGTCACGATCGAGTTCGGAAGGACGGTGTCGACGGTTAAGGACACAGGGACAGAAGTCCTCGTGTCCATAGCCGATGATGATGGCTCAGTGGACGTTGCCGCAAAATATGTCATAGCGGCCGACGGCGCCGCCAGCCAGGTGCGCACTGCCCTGGGGATCGGGACGACGGGCGATCAGGACCTGCAGACGGCGGTGAGCGTGCTGTTCCGTTCGCCTGTTATCCAGCGGCGCACGGGCGATCCGTCCAGCTTTATCTATCTCGATAATCCAGAGACCATCGGCGCTGTCGTGATCGCTCCCGTTGACGCGACCGATCGGGTAGCGATGCTGGGCCGCCCACTGGTCATGGACAGGGTGCCCTTCGAGGACATTGACTGGACGACGCAAATACGGGACGCGATCGGCGATCCTCACGAGTCGGTGGAGTTAATGGACGCCCGGACCTGGACTGTGGGCGCCTGGGTGGCTGACAGCTACCAGTCCGGCCGGATCCTGCTCGCCGGAGACGCCGTGCACGTCATGCCTCCATACGGCGGCTTCAACCAAAACACCGGCATTCAGGACGTCCACAACATCGCATGGAAGCTGGCAGCTGTCCTCAAGGGCTGGGCTGATCCTGCCCTCCTGGCCACGTACGAAGTGGAGCGGCGGCCCGTTGCAGTGTTTAACATGGCCGAATCCGTCCGCAACTTCCGATCCATTGTGGGTAACGCCGATGAAGGCCCTCGCTCGTTCCGGCCGGAAAACTTTGTACACCCGGGCCTGGACATCGGATTCCGCTACGACAGAGGAGCGGTTGCGGGACCCACATCGCCGGATGCCGGCTGGCCGGTGGGAACCTTTACCCCAACTGCTGCCGTGGGTGAACGCGCCCCGCACGTGTGGCTCAACGCCGAGGAAACTGCCTCAACGCTTGATTTGTTCGGACGCGAACTGACCATCCTCGCGCGCTCCGGTTCGGAGCCAGCAAGGGAGGCAGCGCGGCGCGCAGACATTCATGGCATTCCATACCGCTTGGTGACGTTCGGGCCCTCAGGGGACTTCGTCGCTGCCGAGGCCGAGTGGGCGGCCGCCTACCGTGTAAACGGGGACGAGGCCATCCTTGTACGGCCCGATGGTCACGTCCTGGCGCGTTTGGACAGCACGGATCCGGCAACACTGGACGGCGCCCTGCTCGCTTACACCGGCCGGAGGATTGCTCCATGATTCCGTCAGAGTTGGACTTGCCGCCGCCGCCATGAGCAGGGCGGACACGAAACGCTATTCCTCGCGCGGATTTTTGCCAAGGACTATTGAGAACTCGCGCTATTTGTATATACAGTTCATATTACGAGAGTTTAGAACGCGCCGGCCGGACGGCCCTATAGAGCGCGCCTCATGGCTCAATCACAGAAATAAGGAGATTCACGATGGCGTGGATAACGTTTGATGATTACAAGGACAAGTACGAGCACATCAAATTGGAGCGTGACGAGGATGGCATTCTGCTGGTCACGTTCCATACGGATGGAAGCGACGTCGTCTGGGGTGTAGGAGTCCATGACAATGTTTCATCGCTCTGGGATGACATCAGCAGGGACCGGGGGAACCGCGTTGTCATCATCACCGGAGCGGGCGACACCTTCATCGACAAGGAAGCCCCGATTGATAACAAGAACTGGGTAACCCCTGAGATCTGGCTCGGCCTTCATCACGACGCCAAGCGCCTTGTGCTCGGCCACCTCGACATCGAGGTTCCGATGATTGCCGCAGTAAACGGTCCGGCGAGGTATCACAATGAGCAGGCGCTGTTGTGCGACATTGTCATCGCTTCCGAGGATGCCGTGTTCGCCGATCATGCACATTTCTCCCAGGGAAACATTCCCGGCGACGGCATGCAGATCATCTGGCCGCTGGTCATCGGCCTGAACCGGGGCCGGTACTTCCACCTCACCGGCCAGGAGATCACTGCGCAGCAGGCATACGAATGGGGTGCCGTGAACGAAGTGGTGCCCAAGGATCAGGTAGTCACCAGGGCATTTGAACTTGCCCGGATGCTTGCCGCGAAGCCTACGCTGACGCTGCGCTCCACGCGGATGCTGATGGTGAACGAGCTCAAAAAGACCATGAATGACGCGGTCAGCCACGGAATGATGACCGAAGGTCTTGTTGCCATGGGCGAAGGCTGGAATCCGACTCCGCTCACGGGACCGGAGCTGGCCGCGGGTGTAAAAACTCCGGCCTGACGCAAATGAAAGCGCCGACGACTTGAGATGTCGTCGGCGCTTTCTGCTCGTGAATCAGTTGCAACAAACTGTCAGGAATAACCGAAGTGGCGGGCCTTGCGGGCCCAGTCTGCCGCATCGATTGCTTCCATGATGGGTATGTAAGCGCCGCCTTCTGCTTCGCCCTCGAGCAACTCACCACGCGCGAGGAGGGAGAGATTCTCGCGAAAGCCCGCTACGGCACCGTTCACTGTGTTGATGACCAGCAGCATCTTTACACCGGCGTCTTCGAGTTCCTGGCGCTCTTCCAGGGTGGGATTCTTTACGGTCACCATGACGTACTTGCCTGGGACGACTTCCGAGAGCTTGGGCAAGTCGAGAAGGGGGTAGCCGCACGGATAGAGCATGTCTGCGCCGGCAGCAGAATAGGCAGCCATGCGTTCAGAGAGGTTGTCGAAGCCAAAGCGGCTGGCATCCGATCGGGCCACGATCACCATATCCGGGGACGTCCGCGCTTCCACGCAGGCACGGATGATGTCACTCATCTCCTCGACGGTGCGAAGTTTGAGTTGCGGCTTCCAGCGCTCCCCGCCGTCTCTGGGTGTCCAAAAGTGCTTCGTTGCAGGCACCATGTCTTCGACCAGCAGGGCTGCGACGCCGGCTTGCTCGGCAAGTTGGACGCCACGGAACGCTTGAAGGGGTGATCCTCCTGCATCATCAAAGTCGAGAATGAGTGGCAGGTCTGTGACTGCGGTGATGCGCCTCCCGGCCTCGATGAGTTCTCCCTGGGAGATAAAACCGTTATCCGGCACCCCGTAGTGGAAGTTGGAGTAAGTGCCCCCGGCGATAAGCACGACATCGAAGCCGGCTTGCTCAATCAACTTCGCTGAGAGTGCATCGTAGGCTCCCGGCGCGATGATCATTTTGGAATCCGCGAGCAGTTCCCGGAGTCTTTGCGCGGGTTTCATGGTTATTTCCCTTCATTCCATCCGAAATTGTGGCTAGCACGAGAAAGAAGAAATCCTCGTGGAAAGTAGCAATGTTACTATCGTATCACGGTAGTAACATTCACCATTTGAAAATAACGAGATCAGCAGTCCGCAGCTCTCTTCCCATCATGACGACCCAAAGGATGAACGATGCAACAAACCCAACCTCAAGCAGGAGCAAGCAACAAACAGAGTGAGCCAAGCGTTCACGTCAGCAACTCCGGGGGAGTTCGCATCATGGCGATCACCCGTCCGCACAAGCGAAATGCCATTGACCGCCCCACAGCACTGGCGCTTGCAGCTGCGTTCGATGCGTTCGACGCCGATGATTCTGCAAGCGTCGCCATCCTCACCGGCGCTGGCGGATACTTCTCGGCAGGCGCTGACCTCGTATCGGTTGCAGCGGGAGACGTCCCGGTCCTTGAAGGACGTGGTTTCGCCGGCATCACCCGTCGGCCGCCCGTGAAACCCGTCATTGCCGCCGTCGAAGGCTACGCCTACGCAGGGGGATTTGAGCTTGCGCTCGCATGCGATTTGATCGTGGCCAGCTCAACGGCCTCGTTTGCCCTTCCTGAGGTAAAGCGGGGACTGATCGCCGCAGGCGGCGGGCTACTCCGCCTACCGGACCGTATGCCGTATCACATCGCGATGGAGCTGGCGCTGCTGGGAGAGCCGATCACTGCGGCCCGCCTCGCCGAGCTCGGCCTCATCAACAGGCTGACGGAGCCGGGCAAAGCACTCGACACAGCACTGGAACTCGCCGGGAAAATCCAGCTCAACGGACCCGTTGCAATGAAGACTGCCAAACGCATCATCTCGGAATCGCGGTATGCCGCAGCGGAGGCGCGCTTCGCTGCCCAGGAAGAAATCGTTGCTCCGTTGCGAAGCGGACCGGAAGCGCGTGAGGGTGCCCTGGCCTTTGTGGAACGGCGCGACCCCGCGTGGGCAGTCACTGCGCAGGGCAGCGATAGCCGCTGAGTTAACAAACTGGAAGTCTGGCGTGGCTTCCTACGTCATTGGCGTCCTATGCCGTGTCGCTCAGGGTCCGCCCCCTCTTAGCGTTGTTTCAGAGCAAAGATCGGTTGAAATGCCGCAGCACTAACATCCATAAACACGAAAGGCCAAGGCAACGATGCCCGAAAATCACCAGAAATTGCACTTCGGACCGGCACGTACAGAACTGCACGTAGGCGTTGATCTCGAGCGGATGCGTCGAGAACGCGCTGACCGTATGYGGGCCCTGATGCGCTCCAAGGGCATACCTGCGCTCCTGCTCACGGGCGCGGACAACGTGCGTTATCTGACAGGTTTTTGGTGGGGAGAATTCTCGCTCCAAGTGGGCTATGCATTGTTCTTCGCAGATGAGGAACCAATCGTGTTCGCGCCAGCGGGATCCCTCCAGCAAATGCCCGACCAGGCTCCATGGATCACACAGTGGCGCCCAGCCATCTCTTGGCTCGGCGGCGTGGCGCCCACTTCTGCAATTGCCGAACTGTCGGCCGTTTTCGCAGCCCAGATCCGCGACGAACTTGCATCACGATCTCTCGAGGGCGAGCAGTTGGCCGTCAGCGAGATTGATGAGCCCGGTATGAATGCCCTGGCCGATGCAGGCATCCAAACAATTCCCGGGCTCCCTCTCTTGCTCGAATGCTCAACGATCAAGACCGCTGATGAAATCTCCTGCATCTCGATGGCGGCGAGCTTGAGCACCGCAGGGTTTGAGGCGACCCGGGCCGCATTGCGGCCCGGAACCAAGCAGGCCCAGATCGCGTTGATGGCCCGTCGCGCCATTGAAGATGCCGGTGCGGAAGTGGGAGCCGCCCGTCTGCTCTCCGGACCACTGTCATTCCCCCGTGGGATCAGCGGTGGAGACCGCATCGTTGAGCATGGCGATCTCGCCTACCTCCTCACCTGCGGAACTTCCTACATGGGGTACACCGCGTGTCTCTACCGCCAATACGTCGTGGGCCGCGCCCCGACGTCAGCCGAGCGCTCGTCCTACGCAAAGCTGACGGACCGTTTGGATCTGGCGATGTCGCTCATGAAACCCGGCGCAAGCACAGCTGACGTGGCCTCCGTACTTGCCCCCGCGGAAGATCTTGGCTTTCCGTCCGAGGCAGAGTGTTTCAGCATCGAACTGGGGCACGGGATCGGCCTGGTCAACGCAGGGTCCCGGGCAATCCACTACAACCCGCCCACCATTACGCGCTCGTGGTCGCTTGACCATCCTGAGGAGATCCAAGAAGGCATGGTCATTGCCATCGAAGGTATCGAAGGGCAGCACCGTGTCGGAGGCGTACGTCTTGAGAACCTCGTTGTCGTCACGGCAAATGGCGCGGAACTTCTTGACCACTACCCGCGCCTGGACATGGTCCAAACAGCTGGGTGACCATCCCAGGCCAGACCGACTGCGATTGCGAAACACCGAAGGCTGACATGACCCTGATAGTTGAAAAGCACGTCCCTGTCGCAATGCGCGACGGCGTTACCCTCTCTGGAGATGTGTACCGGCCAAGTGCTGGGGAACCGCGGTCCACAGTTCTGATACGAACGCCCTACTGCAAGGATGACCCCGCGCACGCCAACACGTGGATTAACGTCCTGCGTGCCGTGGAAAGCGGGTGGGCGGTGGTGGTTCAGGACGTACGGGGCCGGTTTCGAAGCGAGGGCGACTTCGTTCCTTTTGTGAATGAAGCCGATGATGGTGTGGACACTATCCAGTGGGTGCGCGGGCAACCGTGGTCCGACGGCAAAGTGGGCATGGTAGGCGGGTCATACGTAGGTATCAGCCAGTGGTTGGCGGCGGCGAAGAATCCTGAAGGCCTCATTGGCATTGTTCCCGCTGTGACCGCCGACGACGTCCATTCCGGTTGGCTTTACGAGGACGACAACGTCGTGTTGGGATTCCTTGCACACTGGGTGTCGATTCTCCTCGCAAGCGCCGGTATGGATGAAAATAGCCGTCCGCGGATCGCAGGCCTGGAGCGGAACGTCGCAGAGGGGAAAATCCGTACTTTTCACCAACTCATCGAGGAGGCGGGGGAATTCGCGCCGTACCTGCGCGACTGGCGGGACCGTAGCCGTTCGCTGGTGGATCCGGAGCTGGCTGGGCACGTTGAGGTGCCGGCATTTGTCATCGGAGGCTGGTTCGACATTTTCCTTCCAGGAACGGTTGCCAGTTTTGTCCGACGAGAGGCCATGGGTGCGCGGAGTCGCCATGATCGCCTCTTGATAGGGCCCTGGGCGCACGGTCTCATGGGCGGATGGTTCCCGGCGCGC
Organism: Paenarthrobacter sp. RAF54_2; assembly: GCF_052113945.1. Classification (NCBI taxonomy): domain Bacteria; kingdom Bacillati; phylum Actinomycetota; class Actinomycetes; order Micrococcales; family Micrococcaceae; genus Paenarthrobacter; species Paenarthrobacter sp. RAF54_2. Next base: position 12,078 of record NZ_JBFRDV010000016.1, on the reverse strand, counting down.
TTCTTTGGTCCTGCATCATCGTTTGACAGCCTGGACCCGACCTCCCTTCAACTCGGTTGGTTGGAGGAAATACGCGACGGCCGCAACCACGCTGACCACCCTGTGAGTGTTTTCTCCATGGGAGCTGATGAATGGCGATGCTTCTCAAGCTGGCCACCGGATGACGCCCGCCGAATGCAGCTTCAATTACGCTCCAGCACGCCGGACCGTGCTAAAACGAGTGCGGATACCTACGGCGTGCTGTCACTGGAGCCACCCGTACCGACAATCGGCGGGCGAACATTCTTCCCGGGCTACAAGGTGGGCGCGAATTCAGGTCCGCGAATGGTGGACGCATTGAGTGCGCGCCACGACGTGCAGACCTTCGTTTCAGATCCACTGTTCGAAGACGTCGAGATCCTCGGGTCGGTCACGTGCAGCCTCAAGGTGGCGGCCACGGGTCCCACGCCTGTGGTCATCAAGCTGGCGACACTTGATGACAACGGCTCCTCGGAGCTGCTCTGCGAGGGGTCCTCATACAGCAGTGGGGACGGTGGAAGCGGGAAGCCAATCACCGTGGATCTTGGATCCACCGCGATCCGGCTTTCGAAAGGAACCCGCTTGTGCGCTTACCTTGCCAGCTCAGATTTTCCACGGTTGGAGGACGGCCCCCGGACATCTCTGGAAGTTTTTCACGGGGAAGGGGGGCCGGTACTGGAACTTGACGTACTACGGCTGGGTTGAGTCTCCTTCTTCTTCGTCGAGGCGACGGGCTTCCATCAGAGCATCGAGGCACACCTGGAAGTGCTCCTCGTTGGTAAATCGATGAAGCGGGACCGTAATCGTCAGAGCAGTGCGGGGGCGTTGCGAGCCTTCGAAGAGAGGAACTGCCATGCCGCAGACGCCCAGGACGTATTCCTGGTGGTCCAGTGCGTAACCACGCGATCTGGTCACCTCAAGATCGGCCAAGAATTCAGGAAGGGTAGTGATCGTATGCTCGGTTCGCCGCGTGAGTTCACCGTCTACGAACCGGATCCGTTCCAGTTGTGATTCGGGACCGAAGGCGAGGAGGGCCTTGCCTGAGGCGCGAGCATGAATGTCGCCGGAAACGCCAACCCTAAGATCCGCTACCCGAACCGCGTGGCTGCCCTCCTCAACGGCGACCACAGTGACAGTGCCGCCTTGCCACGCGGAAAGGTAGGCGCTTTCGCCGGTAGCATCAACCACCATCTTCAAGAGACGCAGCGCCAGGGGCGAGGGACGCCAGTCGTCTTCCACGCGCGAACTAAGATCCAGGATTTTCCCGGCGGCGAGTTTGTAGGTGCGCTCGTTACGTTCCAGATAACCGGCATGTACAAGCGTCGCCAGTAAATGGGAGGTCGTCGCAATGTGCAGGTTTACCGCGCTCGCGATGGACTGGGCCCGCATGGGCTCCTTCGACGCCGCAACGACATCAACGATGTTCAGGGCCCGGGCAACCGACTGCACCAGGTCTTTCGGAGCTTCGCTGTCGGGAGACGGTTTGTCGATTGTCTTAGTTGTACTTGCCATGCGGAAATCATACGCACATGGCGAAAGGAGAGCTACAACGCCATGAGAAAGAGTCGGTACCCGGGGACAGCATTTTATCCGTTGACAGCAACTAGAAAGCTAGCGTAGTTATTACATTATGAATGCAACTATCACATCAAGAGAGTTTGAGCGGGATGGCGACGCTGCCAGGTCCGCTGCCGGAACGGAATCTGGAGCTCTGCTGCCGAAGGTTCAGTTCGCAGCTCCTGTCCCGATAGGAAAAGTGGGGCAGATAGGGATCCTTGTGCCGGACCTGGACGAGGCCATCGACTTGTACGGGCGAGCCTTCGGCATCGACGAGTGGACTTGTTACAGCTATGACCAGGAGTTCATGCCCTGGTCACGCTTTGGCGCCGAGGAAGGCGCTTTTGCCATGAAGCTCGCCATGGGCGGGTCCAATCCCCAGATCGAGCTCATCCAGCCATTGGCCGGTCCAAGTATCTATCACGAGTTCACCGAACAGGGGCGCACCGGCCTGCACCACTTGGGCGTCTTCGTGGATAGCTTGGATGACGCGATCACGCTGATGGAAGGGTCCGGATATCGGGTTACGCAAACCGCGCGTGGCTATGGCCAGGGCGGCGACGGCGGATTTGCCTACTTCGATACCGAACGTGATCTCGGCGTCGTGGTCGAGGCAATAGAAGTCCCCGCCCGCCGCAGGCCGGGGACCATCCGACGTACTGGAGGAATGTAAATGTTGGATAGCAAGGCCGTTTTGAGCCCGGTGCGCATCGATAACCCTCTGAAGGCAGAGAGTGTGGCGGTGGTTGGCCCCTCCCGGGACGCATGGAAGACCTCGGGACGGACCTTGGATTACCTCGCCCGGCTCGGCTTCGAGGGGCGGTACTACGCAGTCAGCAGCGTGCACAAGGAAGTGCTCGGTGTACCCACCGTGGAGAGCCTCTCCGACCTCCCCGAGGTGCCCGACGTTGCTGTCCTCGTGGGTCCGGCCGACAGGGTCATCGAGGATCTTCGCGAGTGCGTGGCGCTCGGCGTCCCCTTCGCGGTGGCCTTCGCTGCCGGCTTCGGTGAGACCGGCAGGCACGACCGCGACGAGTTGCTCCGTGCAGAATTGGCCACGGGCACCACCCGACTTATCGGGCCCAACTGCATCGGCTTTATGCACGTGGGCCGGTCACTGACCGCAACGTTCTCCTCGGTCCTGCAGCGTAGTGCGATTCCGGCAGGTCACGTGGCCATGTTCAGCCAGAGCGGCGGACTCGGAAACGCGCTCATGCAATCCCTTGCCGCACGCGGCGCGAGCGGCTTGAGTGCATGGGCCAGCTCAGGAAACGAGATCTCTACGGGCTTTACCGACTGGGCGCAGTGGTTGGGCGCTGATCCGGACACGCATGTCCTCACCTGCATCGTCGAGAGCTTCAGCGCAAACGACGACCTCGAAGCCGCTGCAACCGCTGCGGGGGACCGCGGAATCCCGGTCATCGTCCTGAAACTGGGACGGTCCACCCGCGGCGCGATGAGCGCCCAGTCGCATACCGGGAAGCTGGCGGGCAGCGGCCGTGTCGCTCTGAGCGTCCTGCGCCACCGTTTCGGAATGGTGTGTACCTCGCCTGAGCAACTCCTTGATTTGACCGAGACGTTCGACGTCTTCCATGGACGGCTCTCCGGCGGTGACCAGGAACTGACGGTCGTCACGACTTCCGGCGCCCAGGTGGGGCTCTGGAACGACCTGGCCGATGACCGCGGCCTGACTTTCCGGGATCTTGAACCAGATGCGCTCCAATCCATCGGCGATGCGGTTGGCAGCAATCACCTCGGCAACCCCATCGACGTCGGAGTCCAGTCATCCACTGCCGACTACCTGCGCATCCTTGAACGGGTCTTCGCCACGACGTCGGACGGTTGGGTTATCGTGACGGCGACCCGGCTCGCGCACGATTTCGATGAGCTGGCGGCCGGTATCGCCGGGATGAGCATCCCGGCGGGAGTACGCGTCATGGTGGTCCCGTTGTCCGAGGACGACCGGGTCACGGCCGCCCAGGCCGGGATCCTGCGCAAAGCAGGAGTGCTTTCCCTGCCTACAGCGGGGCGTGCGCTGGATGCCATCGCGGCCGCATCTTCATGGGCCCAGGTCCAAAGAACCCGTGCCAACCGCGGAGATCTCGTGGGGACGGCGCTTAAGACGACGACGACTGACGGGACGTCCAACCTGACCTGGCGTGACGTGGCTGAATCCTTGGCGGAATCCGGTGTCCCTGTGCCCGCCAGCCGCGCCGTCCGTGATGTCGACGGCGTTGTCCAGGCTGCCGAGGAGATCGGCTTCCCAGTGGCGATCAAAATTGACGACGCCGAGATCCTGCACAAGGCAGACGCCGGCGGCGTTTTCATCGGCGTCAACGACGCCGACAGCGCGCGTGCGGCAGCCACCCAGCTCGCATCCCTCCAGGGGGAGGCCGCGACGATCTCTGTCCAGGCGATGGCACCAGGGAAGACCGAAGTCCTCCTGGGGCTTCGACGCGATCCCGAATTTGGTCCGGTCCTCGTCATCGGCGCCGGCGGCGGGATGACTGAGGCAATCGACGATATAAGTATCCTTCCGCTCCCGGTGTCCCGGTCGGAGGTCCGGCAAGCCATCTCTGACGCGCGCGTTGTGGCCACCAGCCTTCGCGGTGAGGCCGGCGGGAAGACCCTCGAGGCCCTTACGAGCAGTGTGATCGACATAGTTGCCTGGGCCGAACGGCACGGGAACATCCACGAGTTCGAATTCAATCCCATCCTTGCGGACCCGGCGACAGCAACCGTCACGGTCGTCGATGCTGTCGTCTCAGTCCACACCACCTCGTTAGGACCAACAACATGACCAGCGCAGCTACTGCCGTACCGGCAAAGCAGATCACCGATGAAGACGTCGCTTACATGAAGAGCTTCATCGGTGAGTCAGCCGTTATTGTGCAATGGAACGAGGAGGCCAGCACCGACTCGATCCGCCACTACGCGTGGGGGATCGGCGACGAGAACCCGCTGTGGCTATCCGACTCGTACGCGCAGACAACGCGGTACGGTACCCGGATTGCACCCCCCACCTTCCTCTACTCCGTGTGTGACGCCGAAGTCGCAATGGGCATGTCAGAGGGCCTCCAGGCCATTCATCTTGGTGCCGACCTCGACTTACGCCGGCCGATCCGGCTGGGGGAGCGGGTGCGGGCCCGCGCCTTCGTCGAGGACGTACGCGAACGGGTTGGCCGCCGGTCGGGCCGCCTCGTGGAGCAGGTGGGGCGCACCGATTACTTCGTCGGCGAAGAGCTGGTCGGGATCGTCCGTAACACGATCGTCTGCGTGGCTCGAAGTTCCGAGGCCCAGCGGATGCACGAACCGCGAGACCCCCATGTCTACACGGACGAGGAGAAGGACCAGATCCGAGCCGCGATCCTTGCTGAGGAGATCCGCGGTCAGCGCACGCGTTTTGCTGAGACGGTATCCGTCGGCGATGTCGTGCCGCAGGTGGTCAAGGGTCCGCTCGACCTCATCACGATGACTGCGTACTACGCGGGCGCAATCGGTACCGCCGGCTACCGCGGCGTCGAGACCCGAGTGCGCCAGCAGGAGCGAGTGAGGAACGGCGACCCAAGCGCGCCGACGAACCTCGGTCCCGAGCACTTCCTCTCCGAGCCCTTCCCGAGCTTGGGACACCAGGACGCTGCCATGGCGCATGCGATCGGTATGCCGGGCGCGTACGACAACGGCAACCAGCGCGTGTCGTGGATGTCGCACTGCGTGACCAACTGGATGGGCGACGACGCGGATCTTGTGTCGCTTTCGGTCCGCATTAAGCAACCGGGTGTCTTCGGTGATACCCAGTGGATCGGAGGCGAGGTCACGCGCGTGTTCCGCGATGAGACCCATGGAGCATGCGCTGAACTCACACTGAAGGCCATTAACCAGTTAGGTGTGGAGACCACGAGCGCCGTAGCGATCGTCGCCTTGGCCGAGACCCGCACGAGTTGACGCTAACCGGGTGGATGACTGGCTGACGCATTTTCCCGCCATATTGGCGTCCATTGCCATGCCGGTCCTGCCCCAGCGGCTCTTAGCGTTATTTGTGAACCGTTATTTGTGAACGAGGATCGGCAAAGAAGCCGACGCACTGACATCAAAGGAGATCCGGTGGGCTTTTCAAACGTACGAAATCAGGCAGACGGGACTGAGGAATATTCCGTCGTCGTGATCGGCGCGGGCATGGGGGGCATCTACGCCCTCCACCGTTTTGCAGATCTGGGACATGACGTCCACGGCTTTGAGGGAGCAGACGGCGTCGGGGGCGTCTGGTATCACAATGCCTACCCGGGTGCCCGCGTGGACTTGGAGAGCCACAGCTACTCCTTCATGTTTGATCCCGAACTTTACGCGGGATGGGACTGGAGCGAACGATACGCAGCGCAACCCGAAATCCTGCGCTACCTGAACTATGTTGCGGACCGCCTCGATGTGCGCCGAAACCTTTCGCTAAGCACCTGGGTGACGTCGGCTGAGTGGCAGCCGCATGAGAACAAATACTTGATCAAGACCAATACGGGCCGGACAGTTTGGGCCCGCTACCTGGTCATGGCGACCGGACAGCTGTCAAAGCCGCGCAAGCCGGACTTCCCCGGCCTGGATGATTTCCAAGGTGAATGGCATCAAACCGGCCACTGGCCACAAACCCCCGTCGAGTTTGCCGGCAAGCGCGTGGCAGTCATAGGAACGGGCTCTTCAGGCGTGCAGGCTGCGACCGAGATCGCCAAGACCGCCGGGGAACTCTATGTCCTGCAGAGGACCCCGAACTACTCGATCCCTGCACACAACGGGCCAGCGGACAGGAGGAAGAAGGCCCGTCTTAACAAGAAAGTCCTGCAACTGCGTGATGAGTCATACGATTCTCCAGTTGGGTACGTCATGCAGGGCTTTGCGGGCAAGGCTTCAGACTTTTCCGAGGAACAGCAACAGCAGATTCTCGAGTCGAGATGGGCGTTCGGGGGCCAGACTTTGCTCGGAACTTTCTCGGACCAGGGGACGAACATCGACGTCAATAACGTTGTAGCTGAATTCGTCCGCGGCAAGATCCGCGACATGATCGATGATCCGGAGACCGCGGAGAAGCTGATGCCAACCTCCTACCCAATCGGCATACGGCGCCTCTGCATCGACACCGGGTACTACTCGATCTTCAATCAAAGCAACGTCAGTCTGGTTGACTTGAGAAGTGATCCGGTGGAGCGCATCACCAAGACCGGGATCAAGACCCGGAACAATGAGTACGAGGTTGATCTCATCGTTTTTGCCCTCGGCTTCGAGGCCTTCACCGGGGCCCTGGACCAGGCCAACGTCCGCAATGAGCACGGCCAACAGCCCAGCGACCGGTGGAACCATAAGCCGCAGACCCATTTGGGGGTCATGACGCATGGATTCCCCAACCTGTTCATGCTTACCGGCCCGCAGAGCCCCAGTGTGCTTGCAAACTTCTTCGTGGGGAACAACCAACACGTTGATTTTGTAGCGGACATCATGGCGCACGCCGAAAAGAAGGGCGCCGTCCGCATTGAGGCCAGCCTTGAGGCAGAGCGGGAGTGGGGCGAGCACTGCAATGAGATTGCGGAGCCGCTGTTGCGCCGGGCCGTGGACAACTACATGGTCCACGTCAACAAATACGACGGCTCGCGCTATTTCATTCCGTATGCCGGGGGCTTCGACAAATACGTCAAAAAGGTCCAGGAAGTTGTCTCCGATGACTACCGCGGCTTCATGTTTTCGAAGGCGTTCGCGTCCGGCAATGCAGGAGAAACCGGGAATGAAAGCCGGAGCCGTGACGCGGTTCTGACAGCAAAGTAGATAGACAGCCAACGGGCTCCCCGGAAGCAGGACTGGACATCCAGTTCAGGCTTCCGGGGAGCTTTTGTTCTTGCGGGCAGTGTTCGGCAAGGACACATCTTGGCGCAGTTTCCTTCCTTGTTGGCGCCGATGGCCATGCCGCTGCAGCCCCATCCGCTCATAGCGTTGATGGTGGGCCAACTACCAGGACATGAAGGAACAACCATGGACAACATACTTGAAGGCAAGACAGCAGTAATCACCGGTGCGGGTTCAGGCATGGGTTTGGCAACCGCCCGCCTGTTTCATCAACATGGCGCAAACATTGTCCTGGCGGACTTCTCCGGGGCCCAGGAGAAGACGGCAGTCGAGCTGGGAGACCGCACGGTGCCGATCCAGGCTGACATCTCAAACTCGGTAGACGCCAAGGCCATGGTCAGCTTGGCCGTCAGCGAATTCGGTGGACTCGACATCCTGTGCAATATCGCAGGAGCCAATGCCCCAATGGTGCAGCACCATGAGGCGCTGGAATCGGACTTCGACAAGATGATCAACGTGAATCTCCGGGGTGCTTTCCTCACGATGAAGTTTGCCATTCCGGCAATGTTGGAGCGCGGCGGGGGATCGATAGTCAATGTGGCTTCAGCCGCAGCCTTGATGGGAACGCCCTTGTATGGCAGCTACAGCGCCTCCAAGACCGGCCTCCTGGGATTGACCCGCACCATCGCGCTTGAATACGCGGCACAGAATATCCGCGCGAATTCCATCTGCCCGGGCCCCATCAGGACTCCAATGATGGAAGAAGCCCTCGCGGAAAACCCTGCGGCCGCCGACTACCTCATCAATATGGTTCCGGCACGTCGGGTCGGAACCGCAGAAGAAGTAGCCAACGCCGTCCTGTTCCTCGGCAGTGAGCAGTCTTCGTACATTACCGGGATCGCCCTGCCTATTGACGGCGGCCAGACCGCTGCGTAGGGGTCCCGGCGTATTCGGTCCGGGAGTGGTTCAAGGGCGACCACTCCTCGGGCGCGAGAGGAAGAAATCATGAGCCAAAAATTTATGACCCGGCCGAAGGTCAGCGCGTTCGGCAACGACCCCTTGGTGGTGCGAAGCACGTTCGCGCAGTTTCCCTCCGGCGTTGCAGTGCTCGCGATCGAAGCAGGCGACGAGAAGCATGCGCTCGTCGCCTCATCGTTCATGGTTGGAGTGTCGCTGGAACCGTGCCTGGTTGCGGTAGCTGTGCAGAAGTCGTCGGAGACGTGGGAACAGATCAAGGACGCTGCCTCGCTCGGGGTTTCGATCTTTGGCAAGGGGCAAGGGCATCTGACCCGCAAGCTCGCCGGCAAGGACCGCGCTGCACGGTTTGAGCAGGTGGCAATCGACGTCGGTGAGGACGGGGCCGTGTTCATAGAAGACGCGGCATTGTGGCTCGAGTGCTCCATCCATGAGGTTTCAGAAGCCGGCGACCACTGGATGGCGCTGCTTGAGGTGAAGAAGCTGGGAGTCGGGGAAAACGAGCCGCTCATCTGGCACGGTGCAAAGTTCCGCGAGCTTGTTAACTCCCGGTCGATCGACGTCGTGTAGCGGCCTGGGCCGGTTGCTGCACGTGGGAGCTAAATACGCGCTGGGAGGAAAATATGAGCGCCATTGATGCGGTGTCCAATGTCGGGTTTCCGTCACTCGCTGCGCATGACATCCCGGCGGACCGTACCGTGATAGCGGCCGTGGTCCAGTGGCGGGACAAAATTGCCCTGTTCAGAAGAAGCGGAAATCTTGGTCACGACTGCGGTCTTTGGCATTGCATCACCGGTTTTATGGAAGCCGGTGCCACGCCTGAACAACAGACCCTTGAAGAGTTATTTGAAGAAACCGGCCTCCAAGACAAAGATCTCCTGGCCCTCCTGCCGGGCCCGGACGTGGTGGTGGCCGACGGTTTGGGGAATCCGTGGCTCATCCACACTTTCACTGCTGTGACGTCCCGCTGGCGGCTGAAGATCAACTGGGAAAACGACGCCTACCGGTGGACCGCTCCGCACAAGGCCAAGCGGTTCGCCAACCGGGTGGCCTGGCTGGACAATGTGCTCGATGCAACCGGTCACGTCCCGGCCATCATTTCGGACCCTGAATCTGGGCCGGTCCCCGGATGCTCCACCTCCAATCCACTACTCTCAAAAGAGGAATAGATATGACCACCCTTGGAATTATTGGCACCGGAAACATCGGTGCTGCCATAGCGCGTCTGGCCGTAAGTGCCGGGATCCGTGTAGTGCTGTCCAACTCCCGCGGCCCGGAGACCCTAGGCGGCTTCGTCTCAGAGTTGGGACCCCTGGCTTCCGCCGGCACCGTCGAACAGGCCGCAGCGGCCGGAGACGTTGTGGTGCTGTCCGTGCCGCTCACGGCACACACCGCCGTTCCTGCCTCCCTCCTGGAAGGGAAAGCTGTACTGGACACCACCAACTACTACCCGTTCCGGGATGGAAGGGTGGCTGAGCTCGACGAGGAACGGCTCACTACGAGCGAGCTTGTCCTGCGGCACTTTCAAGGAGCCGGCCTGACAAAGGCATTCAATAACATCCTGGCGCACCACATTCCGCAGCTGGTTCGCCCCGCCGGCGCCTCCGATCGCACCGCCCTTCCGGTGGCGGGCGATGACATCTCTGCCAAAACCAAGGTAATGGGCGTCATCGAGCAACTGGGTTTCGATGCGGTGGACGCTGGCGCGCTGGCTGAGAGCTGGCGTTTCGAGCCGGAAGCCGCTGCCTACACCAGGCTTTACCTGGCTGACCCCGCAACCCCGGACGAAAGCATGCTCGAAGCTCCCGCGGCACCTGTGTCAGCTGAGCGTCTGGGCGAGGCCCTGAAGCGGGCCGAACCAGTGCGGGTCGCCGCACGCACGTTCTAAAAACCCCAACGAGGGTAGTCAAAGAAGCTGCCTGACGTTTGAAGTAGAAAGTCTGGATATATGTCTCTCACAGATGCTCAACTAACTGAGTTGTATGACAAGCAAGCCCTCCACGACAATCTGATGTTGTACGCGAGGGGCGCGGACCGGCACGACCGCGAGCTGATGAAATCCACCTACTGGCATGATTCATTCGATGATCACGGCAGCTACGTCGGAAACGGCCATGGGTGGGCCGATGCAGCCATGACCTGGCACGACAAGATCCACAGTTGCAGCCACCATATCTCCAATGTCTTGTCCGAGATCGACGGCAATCGGGCGAAGCGCGAAAGCATGTTCATCTGCGTTGTCCCCTTCAAAGAGCCCGAAGTAACAATGTTCCAGGCAGGCCGCTACCGCGATCTGTGCGAGAAGCGCGATGGCGTGTGGAAGATCCTTCATCGGACCTGCATCTGGGACTGGATCGACGTCCGGCCCATCAACTCGGATTGGGACGTCGTAAATGTCCCTCGTGTCTCACACTGGGGAGCTTGGCACCCGGAGGACCCGATCTACCTGGACTGGGTGGACAGCCCACCGACGGAGTTCTCGCGGTAGTCACTGCATCTGCGGCGACTGCCTTCCCTGGACCAACGTTGTCTGGCCCAACACTAAAGCGCCTGCCGGCTCCCTTTACAGGGGCCGGCAGGCGCTTCTGTGTGTTCCGGCGTTTAGCGGGCGTAGGGGTCGGCGATGCCGATGTATTGGGTGGTGGTGTATTCGTTGATGCCTTCGGAGCCGCCTTCGCGTCCGAGGCCTGATTGCTTGACCCCGCCGAAGGGTGCTGCGGCGTTGGAGATGACGCCGGCGTTGAAGCCGACCATGCCGAACTCGATCTGCTCAGCGACACGGAGGAGGCGGTTGAAATCTTTGCTGTAGAGGTAGGACGCGAGCCCGTACTCGGAGGCGTTGGCCAGGCGGATAGCGTCCTCTTCGCTGGTAAAGGTGGTGACGGGGGCGACGGGTCCGAAGATTTCCTGGCCCAGGATCGCTGCGTCGTTCGGGACGTTGGACAGGACGGTGGGCTGGTAGAAGTAGCCGGGTCCGTCCACGGGCGCACCGCCGGTGACAGCAACAGCTCCGGCGTCGACGGCGGCACTCACCAAAGCGTGCACATCCTCCCGGGCCCCGGCGTCGATCAGCGGACCAACCTGCGTGGTGGTTTCCGTTCCGCGGCCGGTCACCAGCGCGCCCATGGCGGCGGCGAACTTGGCCGTGAACTCCTTTGCGACGGATTCGTGGACGAGGAACCGGTTGGCGGCGGTGCAGGCTTCGCCCATGTTCCGCATCTTCGCGGCCATGGCGCCTTCGATTGCTTTGTCGAGGTCGGCGTCTTCGAACACGATGAACGGGGCGTTCCCGCCGAGTTCCATGGAGGTGCGGAGGACGTTCTGTGCGGCGTCGGCCATGAGCCGCTTCCCGACGGGGGTGGAGCCGGTGAAGGAGATCTTCCGCAGGCGGGAGTCCTTCAGCAGCGGCCCGGAGATCCCGGACGCGCTGGAGGAGGCGACGACGTTCAGGACTCCGGCGGGCAGGCCGGCGTCGAGCATGGTCTTCGCGAAGTACTGGGCCGTCAGGGGTGTGAGCTTGGCGGGTTTGAGAACCATGGTGCAACCGGCCGCGACGGCGGGGGCGACCTTGCGGGTGGCCATCGCCAGCGGGAAGTTCCACGGGGTGATCAGCAGGCAGGGTCCGACGGGTTTGTGCTGGACCAGGATCTTGTTCTTGCCTTCGGGCGTGGTGAGGTACCGGCCGTAGTCGCGGACGGTTTCTTC
>NZ_JBFRDV010000015.1:0-210381 GCF_052113945.1 Paenarthrobacter sp. RAF54_2 | reverse complement strand
CAGTAGGTGATGTGGTGGGCTTCGCACCAGGGGGCGGGCATGGTGCAGTCGGGGAAGGCGCAGCCGCCGTCGCGGGCGGTGATGGCTTTGCGGATGTGGGGTGGGAAGATCCGGGTGGTGCGGCCGATGTCCAGGACGCGGGAGTCGGTTCCGAGCAGGACGGGGAGGATGTCGGCGTCGCAGGCGATTTTGCGGATGGTGTTGGGGTGCATCGGGCCCACGAACGTTGCTGTGCCGGTGCTGAGTCGTTGGTGGTCGGTGGATCGTTCGAAGAGGTCGCGTTCGTCGATGGTGAGGGTGACTTGGGGGCGGAGTCCGCCGTTGGCTGGCAGTTTCCCGGTGGTCATGGCGACGGCGCAGGCTCCGACGAGTCCGTCGAGGAGTTTCATGGGGCGGGAACGCCGGTCCAGATCCGGTCCGGTGGGATTACTATCCGTGGTGAGTCGGGGGTTGGTGGCGACGTTCATGGCGGTGGTGAGGGTTTCGTATTGTTCGGCGGTGGCGAAGATTTCGATGTGGTGGAGCCCGTGGCGGCGTCGGCGGCGGAAGAACGCGCCTTGGAGTTGGCGGAGGATTTCTTCGCTGGGTTCGGGACCGTCTTGGTCGATCGAATCGACCCAGCGTTTGGCCATTTTGGTGACGAAGTCCGGGTCGGTTTCCACTGCTGTTGCGGTGAGGGCGTGTTCCATCCGGGTGAGGGTGTCGTCGTCGGTGAGGAGGCGTACTTTGTCCAGGGCGGCGCTGATGATTCTCGCGGACCGGGTGGGTATCTGTGTGGTTTCGAGGGCCTGGGCGAGGATTTCGCGGCGGGCCGGGATGTGTTGCCCGGCGATTCCGGTCCGGGGGAGGACCTCGGCGGCCAGGGCGAGCCGGCGGTTGGCTTCGCTTTTGCTGATCCGCAGGCTGGCGCGGAGGAATTCCGCGGCGTTCCGGTAGCCGTCATCCGCCACCGCAGCAGCGTCCGCCGAAGCAACCGGGTTTGGTCCTGCGGCCGGGGCCGCGGGGTGTGTGGTTCCGGGGTCGGTCCAGCCTGTCTGCCATCCCGCGCCCGCCGCGGAGGAGGGCCGCGACTGCTGGGCTTGAGTGCGGGTCCGCTCCACGGCGTGCGCCGCGACAACCTGCAGGTACTCCACGGTCCGGGCAATCTCCTCCACCCGCCCGGCGAACCCCGCGGCCTCGGTGAACCCGAATACCAGGGCACCGGTTACGGTGAAGGAACGCAGGGATTCCAACGCCTCAACGCTGTCAGCCAGCGCCCCCTCAAGTCCCAGCGCACCCGTAATTCCCTGGGAAACGCTGCGCCCAGGGGAACCGTCAAGTAACAGGGAAACAGGGCGGACCTCAGGGTCCACTTCATCAGGGTCAGAGAAGGGCCCTGGTTCAATGCCGCGAAGCAGCCAAATGCCCCTGGGGTTGTCCGAATTGGTGACTACCGCCGTCGGGCTTTCACGGCCGGCTTGGCCGTGGGCAGACATGGTGTGGCTTGCTCGGGAAACTCCTCGGGGGCGCAACGCGGCGCCAGACATCACTGCCCGACGCGCCAACATCTCCCCAATACTTCCCATGAATAAACCCTCTCATTGGGGTCTGACATTTTAGGAAGCCCGCTAAAAGCCCTCAGCCCGGATAGCCATACTCCGCATCTGTCACTAGCTCGCCCCACGTAGTTTCGGAACCGTCGGTGGCTCCGGTGGTTTCCCACATGGCAAGGTGGCTCATGAAATGCTCCGGAGCAGCACCGTGCCAGTGCCATTCGCCCGGCGGGGTGTAGATGGTGTCACCCTGACGGATCACCTTAACCTCGCCTCCGCGTGCCTGAACCAGGCCTACACCGTCCGTCACATGGAGGGTCTGTCCAACCGCGTGGGTGTGCCACGCCGTTCTAGCGCACGGAGCGAAGCGGACGATGTTCACCCGCAGTCGGGAGGGCTCGTCTCCCTTGGCGATGACGTCGAAGTAGACGTCGCCGGTGAAGAGCTCTGACGGTCCCTTGGTGCTGGTGGTTTTGGGGGTAATGTCCATGGTTCCTTTTGTCGTTCCAGAATTAGTTGCGGTTCGTCTTGCGAAGGTCGTGGCCGAATTCAGACGTGCAGGGTTCAGGCGCGAGGGTGGTTGCAGCCCAACTCGCCAGTAACTGCAGGGCATCCTCGGTTCCGGTGCCAGGCTCAGCGTTGTAGATGGTCATGGTCAGGCCGTCGTCGGCGGAGAGCTCAAACGCCTCGTAGAGCATGTGCAGGTCCCCGACGATTGGATGCCTGAACTGCTTCTTCCCGGTGTAATGCTGCCGGACGTTGTGCGCCGCCCATCGAACACGGAATTCTTCGCTGCGGGTGGACAGCTCACCTACGAGGTCGGTGAGTCCACGGTCGTAGGGGTTACGCCCGGCCTCGGTCCGCATGATGGCCACGGTGTCGTTCGCAGCCCGTTCCCAATCGGTGTAGAAGTCATGGCTGCGGGGATCGAGGAAGAGGAAACGGGCAAGGTTGGGCGGCCCGGAAGGGGAGTCGTAGCTGTCCGAGTACAGTGCCCTGCCCAAAGCGTTGGTAGCGAGGATATCGAGCCGGCCATTGCGGACGAAGGCCGGCGCATGCGTGATCGCGTCCAAGGTGAGTTGGACACCCTGACGGATGGACTGCTTCCGAACCGGACGACGCCGCAACCGACCGCCGTCGTTGGCCGCACGGGCGAGGTCAAAGAGGTGTGCCCGTTCGGCGTCGTCCAGTTGCAGGGCGTTGGCCAGTGCTTCGAGGACGCTCTCCGAGACGCCTGAGAGATTCCCCCGCTCCAAACGGGTGTAGTACTCAACACTGACGCCTGCAAGCATGGCAACTTCGCCGCGGCGGAGCCCAAGGACGCGCCGATTGCCGCCATAGGCGGCCAGCCCAGCTTGCTCGGGGGTGATCTTCGCTCTTCGGGTAGAGAGGAAATCGCGCGTCTCGGTCCTGTTGTCCATGGTTCCAACGGTATGGCTTTTGGCCCTCCAAGGGAGTCCCTGTCATTACCCCTAACAGCAGTAACTCCTTGCATTTTGGAAAAGAGGGTTAGATGGAAGCATCCACTAATCTTCATCACGCAGGAGAAACATGCCTTCCGCTAACGCTTATGCTTCACCTTCGGCCACGGGCGACCTCACCCTGACCACCATCGAACGTCGCGAAGTTGGACCTCACGACGTCCACATTGACATCAAATTCGCCGGTATCTGCCACTCGGATATCCACACTGTCCGGGGCGATTGGGGTCCCCAGCAGTACCCGCTCGTCCCCGGCCACGAGATTGCCGGCATCGTTACCGAAGTCGGTCCGGAGGTCACCAAGCACAAAGTGGGCGACCGCGTAGGTGTTGGCTGCATGGTCAACTCATGTAAAGAGTGCAGGAACTGCCTGGCGGGCGAGGAACAGTATTGCCTCAACGGCAACGTGGGCACTTACGGCGCGGTTGACCGTGATGGCACCATTACCCAGGGCGGATACTCCAGCAACGTCGTCGTGAACGAGGACTTTGTCGTCACCATCCCTGAAGCGCTGGACCTCGACGTCGCCGCACCGCTTCTGTGCGCAGGCATCACCACCTTCTCCCCGCTGCATCACTGGGAGGCCGGTCCTGGCAAGAAGGTCGCGATCGTGGGCTTGGGCGGCCTGGGCCACATGGGCGTCAAGATTGCCCACGCCATGGGTGCCGAGGTGACGGTCCTCTCGCAGTCCCTGAAGAAGATGGAAGACGGCCTGAAGCTGGGCGCAGACCACTACTACGCCACCAGTGATCCGGCCACGTTTGAGCAGCTGGCAGGGACGTTTGACCTCATCATCAACACGGTCAGCGCCTCCATCGACATCAGCGCCTACCTGCAACTGCTGAGCCTTGACGGCACGCTGGTGAACGTTGGTGCACCCGCCGAGCCGTTGCCCGTGAATGCTTTCGCGCTCATTGGTGGGCGCCGCAGGTTCGCCGGCTCCATGATTGGCGGAATCCGCGAAACGCAGGAGATGCTGGACTTCTGTGCCGAGCACGGGCTCGGTGCTGAGATCGAGGTCATCCCTGCCAGCAAGATCAATGAAGCCTATGAGCGCGTGCTCGCTTCCGATGTGCGTTATCGCTTCGTGATTGACACGTCCACCATTGGCTAGCACACCGATCCAAGAGCAATAACGTTGAAGGGGCCACGCCTCCTCGCAGCCGTCAGGTTCACCGAGGAGGCGTGGCCTTTTTAGTGCTGGCAAGCAGGGACAATGGTGTGGTGACTTTCAGACTGGACACCATCGGCGCAGGACTGGTTTTCGCTGATTCGTTGGGAAGGCTCGCCACCGCTTTGGAGAGCCAGGGCGACGGCGGAACGGTGGTCGTCCAGGCACCGCCCGGGACGGGAAAGACCACCCTGGTTCCTCCACTGCTGGCCAATCTCGTGGGGGAGAGGCACCCCGGCCAGCCGCGCGTCGTCGTCACCCAACCGCGCAGGGTGGCCGCGCGTTCAGCGGCCCGCCGTCTTGCCTCACTCGACGGCAGCCGTCTGGGCGGTCGGGTGGGTTATACAGTCCGCGGCGAAAGCATCGCTGGTTCGGACACTGTGGTGGAGTTCGTCACTCCCGGCATTCTCCTGCGGCGCCTCCTGGCTGATCCCGGACTCGAGGGAACGCAAGCGGTGATCCTGGATGAGGTCCACGAGCGTGGACTCGAAACCGACCTGCTCGTGGGCATGCTCGCGGAAGTCCAGGAACTCCGTGGCGACCTCACACTGGTGGCCATGTCGGCGACCGTTGACGCCACGCGTTTCGCCGCCCTGCTGGGGCGAAGCGGGACGGGGCGAAGCGGGGCGGGGCGAACCGGGGCGGGGCGAACCGGCTTGGGGGAGGCCGACGACGGCACGCCGGCTCCCGTCGTCGACTGTCCTTCCGTGCTCCATGCCCTGGAGGTCGACTGGATTCCTGCCTCAGGTCCGCGCCTGGACGAGCGCGGCGTTGCCTACAGCTTCCTCAATCATGTTGCCGCAACAACGGTGGCCGCGCATGAGCAGGCCCTCATACATGACCCCGACGTTGACGCGCTGGTCTTCCTCCCGGGCGTGCGTGAAGTGTCCGACGTCGCCAGCCGGCTCCGCGGGCTGGTCCGGGCCGACGTCGAGGTACTTGAGCTGCACGGCCAGATCGGTGCGGACGCCCAGGATCGGGCAGTTTCAGGCAGGGAACCCGGCGACCCTCCTCGAATTATTGTGTCAACGGCGTTGGCCGAGTCCTCACTTACAGTGCCAGGCGTCCGGCTCGTCATTGATTCCGGCCTGTCACGTGAACCGCGTCGTGACTCGGGCAGGGGCATGTCCGGGCTGGTCACAGTGTCCTGCTCAAAGGCATCGGCCGAGCAGCGGGCCGGCCGCGCAGCACGCCAGGGACCAGGCAGGGTGGTTCGGTGCTACGACCAGCAGGCCTTCGCCGCCGCGCCAGCGCATCAAACCCCTGAGATTTCGGTGGCCGACCTCACCAGTGCTGCTTTGGTGCTCGCCTGCTGGGGAGCACCCGGGGGCCGTGGGCTTGCACTGCCCGACGCACCACCTCGTGCGGCAATGGATGACGCCGTCGAGGTCCTTCGGGAACTCGGTGCGGTGACCGCGGAAGGAACTGTCACGGACGTGGGCAGGACGCTCGCGAAGATCCCTGCAGACCCCCGGCTCGCCCGGGCGCTGCTGGACGGTTCAGCGATGGTTGGCCGTCGCCTTGCCGCTGAAACAGTGGCACTGGTAGCCGGTGATCAACGCGCACCGGGTGCCGACCTCACAAAACTCTTGGCGGCAGTTCGTTCCGGATCAGACCCGGCAGCCCGACGATTCGCCGAAGACGTCAAGCGGATGGAATCGATCGCGCGCCAGGAAACTTTGGGCATCGCCAATCAACAAAGCATTGATGAACGACAGGCACTGGACATTTCAGCGCGGGAGGCTCCGGGGTTCGTCGTCGCGTTGGCCTTCCCGGACCGTATTGCCAGGCGGGTTCCCGGCCAAGGGGCACCAACGTATCTGCTGACCTCGGGCACAAGAGCTGGTCTGCCTGCGGGTAGCTCGTTGGCCGGGCATGACTGGTTGGCCGTGGCGGAGGTTTCCCGCGCCCAAGGCAGGGATGCGGCGGGAACGGGAGCCGTGATCCGATCGGCGGCGCCCTTGTCCGCAGAGCTGGCGGCCGCCGCGGCGCCGGAGCTCCTGATCGAGGAGGTAACAGCACGTTTCGCCCAAGGGCGGGTGACCGCCAGGCTTGAGCGGAAGTTGGGAGCCCTTGTGCTGTCCTCGACGCCCGTGCGCCCCAGCGTAGAGCAGGGCCGTGAGGCTGTTGCGGTTGCACTGGAAAAGGCAGGACTCTCGATGATCGGGTGGTCCGCTGCGGCGGATGCGCTGCGCCGGCGTCTGGCTCTGTTACACCGGGAGCTGGGCGATCCGTGGCCCGATGTCAGCGAATCCGCGTTGTTGGCAAGGTTGGATGACTGGCTTGCCCCGGAGCTCGAATCCATGTCCACCGGCACCCCGGCCACCGCCATTGACCTCAGCGATCCACTTCGGCGCCTGCTCCCGTGGCCCGAGGCTTCCAACTTGGACAGCCTGGTGCCCGAGCGTCTTCAGGTACCCAGTGGCTCGAGGGTGCGAATCGAGTACCCGGAGGTCTCTGAGGGCTTTGACGGCTCCGATCGAAAGGATACGGAGCACGACGGCGGCAGCCCGGTTGTGGCGGTCAAGCTGCAGGAATGTTTCGGCTGGGACAGCACGCCTCGCCTTGTTGGCGGAAAGGTGCCGGTGCTTTTCCACCTTTTGTCTCCCGCAGGCAGGCCGTTGGCGGTGACAGGTGATCTCGCATCGTTCTGGTCCGGGCCCTACGCCCAGGTTCGGGCAGAGATGCGTGGGCGCTACCCCAGGCATCCCTGGCCCGAAGATCCGTGGACGGCACTAGCCACGGCCAAAACCAAGAACCGGATGTAGCCCGCCCGGTCACAAGGGCTGGGCGGATCACAACGTTTAGGCGAGCCTTTCCAGCATGAACTGGATCTCGCCGTCCACGAACGTGCCCAGCACGCTGCTGGAGGCAAACTCATCTGGGGCGGCGGTCAGTGGATCGCGCTCGAACGCGGTGAAGTCGGCGCGTTTACCCACCGTGATCGAGCCCGAAACGTCCCACAGTCCCGCAGCGCGTGCGGCGTGCGAGGTGTAGCCCTCAAGCGCCTGGAGTGCGGTGAGTGCCTGGGAAGGTGCGATTGGTTCCTGTTCCGGATGTCCGGAACGGCGCCGCAACTGCGCGTCTGCAATGATCGGCAACGGTTCGTACGGAGCGATCGGCCAGTCGGAGCCGATACCCACGGTAACTCCAGCCTCGCGGAGGTCCCTGCAACGCCATGCGCGGTCGGCACGGACCTTGCCAAGCCTGGTGGACCAGTTGTCACTGTGGTCCGCCACGGAATAGTGCGTGCAGTGCGTGGGCTGCATGCTCGCCACCACTTCGGCGTGCTGGAAGCGTTCCACCAGCTGATCGGGCACCGTCTCGATGTGTTCAATCCTGTGAACCGTCTGGCGGAGCACGTCCGAGGGCACAACACCGCGGAGCGACTCCAAGGCGTCCAGCACATGTTCCACGCCGGCATCGCCAATGGCGTGGGTCGCCGTCGGGATGCCGCGGGAGGCAAAGTAGCGAACCGCTGCTGTGTATTCTTCCGGCCGTGGCCAGAATGGCGCCGTGGATTGGCCGTACAGGTCCGGCTCGTAAAGCCACGCGGTCCCGTTGTCCACGGTTCCGTCAACGAACAGTTTGATGGCCTCGACAGACCAGCGGCGTCCGCCGGTGCCTATGGTGTGGGCAAGTCCCTTCCACTCAGGCTCGCCAGTGCCCGGCATGCACCATGGCGCACTCCGCAGCCGCAGGGGCAGCTCGCCGTCGGCTTCCAAAGCCTGAAAAAGGGCGGCCGACTCCTCGTCGTGGTCCATGACGTGCCCGCCGGTCAGGCCGGACCGGGCGAAGTCCCGGAGCAAGTTGCCCAGGCGGGTCTTCCGTTCCTCAAACGATTCCTTGGGAATGTGACGCTGCACCAGTTCAATGGCCGCCGCTTCCAGGAGCATCCCGGTGGGGACGCCGTCGGCATCGCAGACCACCTCGGCGCTCTGGTCAAATTCAACACGCCCATGGATCCCAGCCAGTTCCATGGCCCGGCTGTTCGCCAACGCCGAATGGCCGTCGAACAACCGGATCATGGCCGGCCGGTCTCCGGAGACTTCGTCGATCACACTCCGGTGCAGGGGTACTGGGCCAAACGCGTTCGGATTCAGGCCCCAGGCACGCAACCAGCCGCCGTCGTTTAGTGATGCGGAGGTCACTGATTCTGCCTGCAGCAGCGCCCGTACTTCAGCCAAAGTGGATGCGCCGGACAGATCGCAGCCAATGGTCAGGTCCAGGCCAAACACGGGGTGGATATGGCAATCCACCAGGCCTGGCGTGAGTGTGGCACTGCCAAGATCCACTATTTGCGTGCCCGGCTGACGCCACTGCTGCGCGTCCTCCCGGGATCCGACGGCGGCGATCAAACCGTCACTGACGGCGACGGCCTGAATAGCCGGCCGGGCGCTGTTAGCCAGGCTGTCATCGAGGGTGTGGATTGTGTCAGCAAGCACGATGAGGTCAGGAGTCATGGGTTTCGAAGCTTCCAATCCGGGCAAAGATGGCGGGGCGGGCGGTGCGCAATCTGCGGGCGATCAGCAGGCCGGCCAGGAAAACAAGGGGCGTCACCAGCATGAGAACGGTGTTGGTGAGGGCATCGGCGAACGTCAGGAGTTCGATGTTGATGGCGATCAACGCAACCACACCAAACAGCAGGATGGCTGACGCAATGCTCAAGGGAATGAGTAGCCTGTTGGTCACGGCGTCAGGGTTGCGCCGCAGGTAGATGAAAGCTGCCACGGAAACCAGTCCCTGCAAGGCGACAATGCCGAAGATGCCGGGAGTGTTGACCCAGATCAGCAGCTGTTTGTAGGGATCGGCGCCGGCGATGGCGCAAATGATGATGACGACGGCGGCGAGGGCTGTCTGGATTTGCCCGGCGCGGTGCGGGGACTTGTACTTCGGGTGGGTCCTGCCGAGGAATGCGGGAAGGACGCCGTCTTTGGCGAGCATGTAAACGTAGCGATTGATGGCATTGTGGAACGCGAGCTGGGAGGCATACACGCTGGTCACGATCAGTACGTACATGACAACTTCTGCCCAAGGACCCACGTAATGGTTGATCGTGGCGAAGAACATGCCGTCCGCCAATTCACCGGCAGCAGCCATCACGTCGCCATCTCCATAGGCCTGGATGACTGTCCACACGATGAAGGCGTAGAACACGGACATGAAGCCGACGGCAATGTAGGTTGCCCGCGGCACGGACTTGTCAGGGTTGCGGGCCTCACGGCGGTACAGCACCGTGGACTCAAAGCCCATGAACGCGGCGAAGCAGATGGCCAGGATGGCCAGGACGCCAGGGGTAAAGGCGTGCTCGGGGGAGAATGAGGCAACGCTGATGCCTTGCGCGCCGCCGTTGGCCAGAATTCCAGCACCCATGACGGCAAGAATGGCGGTCTCGGCAATGAGCAGTACGCCCAGGACCTTGGCCCCAACATCAATGCCCCGATAGCCAAGGAACCAGACGGCGGCCACGGCTGCCAGCGCTACCGCCGGCCATGGGACGTCCAAGCCGAAGAGTGTCCGGAGCATGGCCTGGGTCTGGACTGCAAAGAGTCCATAAACGCCGATCTGCAGGCAGTTATAAGAAACGATGGCGAGAATGGCGGATGCCAGTCCCACCGTTTTTCCCATGGCGAGCGTGATGTAGGTGTAGAAGCCGCCGGCTGCTTTGACGTGCTTGGTCATGGCCATGAAAGCCACAGCGAAGATCAAGAGAACGGCGCCGGCGATGACGTAGCCCATGGGGGCGCCAATGCCCCCGATGCCAATGGCCACCGGTGCCACGCCGGCCATTACGGTCAAGGGGGCTGCTGCGGAGATCACCAGGAAGGCGATACCGCCGGTGCCGATGGCGTTCTTCTTGAGCCCGTTTCCAGCATCCGCTGCTGGAGGGCGGGTTTCGATTTCAGACATGGTGTCCTCGGAGGTCTAATGCGGGGAGATTTGGGGGAGGAGCCGATCGATAAGCGAAAGGCTTTCGTTTATCGTAAGGCCTTGTGATTGGGGGCACAATACCTTTGCCCAAACTTCTGGCTAGAGTCGTAACAACACTTTGATTGGAGACCCAATGCCACGCCCGCTGGTTCCGCTGATATCCATCGACGCTCTCGTCACCGCCGCCTTGGAGCTGGTAGACGAGGCCGGCGACTTCAGCCTGCCCAAACTGGCCAAGAGGATCGGCGTCAGCCAATCGTCTATCTACAATCACGTCAGCGGACGGGAAGAAATACTGGAGCTCATGCGCGGGCGGATCATCGCCGAGAGCCCCTACACCCTCCATGAAGGGCAGGACTGGGAGGAGGCCCTCAGAGTTATTGTCCGCAGCTACCGTGACGCGTTCGCCCGGCATCCCCGTCTGGCCCCGCTGCTGGTGTTGCAAACGGTGCAGGACGATCAAGTGCTCGCTCTCTACGAGAACCTGGCCGTCGCCCTGGAAAAGGCCGGTTTCCAGGGACAGGATGTGGTCTCGGCGATCTCCACCATTGACAGTTTTGCCTTGGGATTTGCGTTGGACCTGGCAGCTCCCGACGTCGTGTGGGCACCTCCGGTTCACGGCTACCCGACCCTTACCCAGGCGTTGACGCACGCCGGTCCGCCGGACCAGCGTGGTGAAGCGGCCTTCGATTTCGGTTTGGAGATCCTGGTAGCGGGACTCCGTTCACGCCTCAAATCCTCGGTGCTGTGAACGGTCCTGTGAACCCTGCTGTGAACTTGCTGCAAACCTGGTGGGCGGCCGTAGTCCGTGGCTTCACCGACGTCCAGACTACTGCCGTGCCTCTGCCGGCGTTGTTGGCGATTCTCGCTGGAGCAACCATTCTGAGCATCCCACGAGCCACGTGGCGATGGTTTGGTCTCTACGTGACATTCGTCCATGAGCTTGGCCACGCCTATGCCGCCCTCATGACGGGGCGATTTGTCCACAGTCTTCGTATCGGACTGGATCATTCGGGTCGCCTCGTCAGCAGCGGCCGGAGCCCTTTCGGCGCGGTCTGGTCAGGGTTCTGGGGTTATCCCGCCCCGGCAGTCGTGGGACTTGCCTTAATTGCTGCGTTCGCCGCGGGCCGATCAGGAGCCGCGATGTCAGTGGGTGCCCTCATCCTGCTGGTCTCCCTGATTTTCCTGCGCAACCTGACAGGGATCCTCGTGGCGGTGGTCAGCGCAGCTATCGCCCAGCTTTTGCTCCTCTTCGGATCGCCCACCATCGTCAACTACATTGTGCTGGCCCTGGGGATCGCCCTGTCAGTGGGTGCCGTGCGGGACCTCTTCAAGCTCGCCGGCGTCCATACACGGCGCCGGGACCGGCTAGCAGCGTCAGACGCCTACATCCTTGGCCGAACCACGGGTGTCCCGTCGTTCCTGTGGCTGACAGGATTCTCCGTGGTCATCACAGGAAGCACAGTCACCTCAGCATGGTTGTTATGGGGGATGGTCACGGCCTAGAACCCCTTGGCCACTTCGCGCTGGCTCTTCGTCCGCGGCTGGGTCTTGCCCTGTGGTCGCCTCAGGGTGTCCAATCCTCTTACACGTTCGAACCTTTCGGCGCGTTCGAACTCCGAGCTTGGATACGACACCAGGAGGTGCTCATGTCCGCGAAGGGCACACGGGAGACGGCCAAGGCGGCCGGACCCGGCACACCCGAGTCCCGGCGAAGCGAGAACGGTACGGCCCTGGCGGCAAGTGACCCTGCCAAGATACGCAACGTGGCACTCGTAGGGCATTCAGGTGCAGGGAAGTCGATGCTCGTTGAGGCGCTGTTGGCTGCCACCGGTGCCATCACCCGGATGGGTTCCATCACTGAGGGAACAACTGTCAGCGATTCAGACCCTTCAGCCATCCATCAGCAGAGGTCCGTCACCATGTCCGTGGCCCCGATCCTGGTGGGCGAGGTCAAAGTGAACCTGATCGACACTCCGGGGTACACGGATTTCACGGGGGAATTACGAGCAGGGTTGAGGGCCGCCGATGCGGCCCTCTTTGTCGTCTCCGCCGTGGACGGCATCGACGGCGCCACCATCGCCTTGTGGGGTGAATGCGAGAAGATCCGCATGCCGCGGGCTGTAGTAGTCAGCCGCCTGGACCACCCCCGCGCGGACTTCAGCGCCGCCGTCGTGCGTTGCCAGGAAGCCTTCGGCGAGTCTGTCCTTCCGCTCTATCTGCCCTCTGGCGGAGGGTTGGCAGGCGTGCTCCATGGGAGCAGCGATGATCCGATCGTGGAGGAAGCCCGCGGTCCCTTGATTGAAGGGATTATTGCTGAAAGCGAAGACGAAACCCTCATGGACCGCTATCTGGGCGGTGAAGAGTTGCCCCTGGAAGACCTCATCAAGGACCTGGAAACCGCCGTGGCCAGGGGCTCCTTCTTCCCCGTGATGGCTACCTCGGCGGAAACGGGTTTGGGGCTTCCCGAGCTCATGGCACTGATGATTGATGCCTTGCCGTCGCCGTTGGAGCGCACCGCGCCCCCGGTGATGAAACTCGATGGATCCTCTCTGAAGCCACTGGAGTGCGACCCGGCAGGACGCCTCGCTGCCGAGGTGGTGCGGACGACGGTGGACCCGTTCCTGGGCCGCGTCTGCCTGGTCCGTGTTTTTTCCGGCACCCTCCGTGAAGATTCAGCCATCCACATCGGTGGCAGGGGACTGGCGGACAGGGGCCACGAGGACCACGACAGCGATGAACGAGTCACGCATCTGTACTCGCCCGTCGGATCGAGCCTGAAGGCTGTTTCGGAGTGCATCGCGGGTGACATTTGCGCCATCAGCAAGCTGGCGAACGCGGAGACCGGGGACACTGTCTCGGACAAGGACGCCCCACTGCTGATCGAAACGTGGAATATGCCTGAGCCGCTGATGCCCATCGCGATTGAAGGAGTGTCCCGTAGCGACGAGGACGCGCTGGCCAAGAGCATCGGGAAGGTAGTCGCGGCCGATCCGACGCTTCGGGTGGAACGCAACCAGGACACGCACCAGTTGATTCTGTGGTGCATGGGTGAAGCGCATGCCGAGGTGATACTGGACAGGCTCCGCAGCCAAGGCGTCAAGCTTCAGACGGTGGAGGTAATCACGCCGCTGCGGGAAACCTTCGCCAGCAAGGCCGCAGGGCACGGCCGACACGTCAAGCAATCCGGCGGACACGGACAGTTCGCCATCTGCGACATAGAAGTTGAGCCATTGGCGCGTGGGGAAGGGTTTGAATTCGCCGACAAGACGGTGGGCGGCGTTATTCCCGGTACATTCGTCAGTTCCGTGGAGAAGGGCGTGCGCTCCCAGATGCTCAAGGGCGTTTCCGCTGGGTTCCCCGTGGTGGATATCAAGGTCACCTTGGTGGGCGGAAAAACGCACAGCGTGGATTCCTCAGACGCAGCCTTCCAGGCAGCCGGTGCCTTGGCGCTTCGCGAAGCCGCGTCAACGGCCAGGATCCAGCTTCTGGAACCCGTGTCCGCCGTGGTGGTCAGCGTCCCGGACGAACACGTGGGGGCGGTGATGAGTGATTTGTCGGGCCGGAGGGGACGGGTGACCGGAACTACGGCAGCCAACGGCGAAGGTACTGAGATCACCGCAGAAGTCCCTGACCAGGAGCTTCTGCGCTACGCCGTTGAACTTCGGGCGCTCACGGCGGGTACGGGGCGCTTCCGGCGATCGTATCTGCGCCACGAACCCGTGCCGAAGTAGTTCCTCAACTGTTGTCCCTCATGAACCGAGCCGCCGCGGGTGCAAGCGAGGCACCTATCTCGGCGGCACTGCGCTTGAGGCCCTTGACCACAAACGAATGGTCGGCATTTTCGCTCCACTGGAGAGTCGCCGTCGGGCCTATCCTGGCCACTACCGACTCCAGAAGTTCCGGCGTCGCAAAGGTATCGCGAGTGCCTTGGAGGAAGAGCATGGGCACCGTTATCCCATAGAGGTGTTCATCGCGGAGCTTCTCCGGTTTGCCCGGTGCGTGGAGGGGATAACCGAGGTATACCAGGCCAGCCGCGGGCATTTCCTCGGCCACGGCCATGGATGCCATCCGACCCCCAAAGGATTTTCCGCCGGCCCACAACGGTTCATCGCCTGCGAGATCCGCGGCCTTTTCCATGACGGCCCGCCACGTGGCAATCGCTGCGGGCGGACGATCAGGGAAACGTCGCCCGGCTTCCCGGTACGGAAAATTGAAGCGCAGCGTACTGACGCCTTCCTCCGCCATCGCTTCGGCAAATCCCTGCAGGAAGGGGTGTTCCTTGCCTGCTCCGGCGCCGTGGGCAACTACGAGGGTCGCGAACGACTTCTCCGGACGGACGTGGATTGCCGATACCTTGGTGTCTCCCACGGCAACAGTCAGGGCGGTTTCAGTGTTTGGCATGTATCCATCATGGTGCAGTTTGGCCTTGGCGCTGCCAAGCGCTACTTCACACCTTTCGAAAAAAGGAACGCAGGATGCTGACGGGAACGCCCTTGACGGGGTAGCTTGTGGCCATGGCGAGCGAATCAGCAACAGTCTCCGTGCCCGGCCCCGAGGGCTCCCGCGAAGTCCGGATTTCAAGTCCAAGCCGCGTCATGTGGCCCGAGGCCGGGCTGACAAAACTGGACCTGGCCAACTACCTGGTGGATGTGGGCGATGCTTTTGTGGCGGCCAACGGCAACCGGCCCGTCAGTCTCCAGCGGTACTCCGGCAACATCGAGGGGGAGATGTTCTTCTCCAAGAACCCGCCCAAGGGTGCGCCGGAGTATGTCCGCTCGGTCATGGTGACGTATCCGAGCGCCCGTACCCATCCGCAGTTGGTGATCGACGAACCCGCGGCCGCGGTGTGGGCAGCGCAAATGAACACGGTCGTTTTCCACCCGTGGGCTTCCCGTGCCAACGATCCTGACAATCCCGACCAGCTGCGAATCGATCTCGATCCCCAGCCTGGAACCGACTTTGGCGACGCCATACCGGCTGCGCAGGAACTCCGGGCCTTGTTGGACGAAGCCGGGCTGACGGCCTTCATCAAGACCTCGGGCAACCGGGGACTGCATGTGTACGCCCCCATCCATCCCAAGCATGAGTTCCTGGAAGTGCGCCACGCGGTGATCGCTGCGGGCCGGGAGTTGGAGCGACGGATGCCGGAGAAGGTCACCACGGCATGGTGGAAAGAAGAACGCGGGACCAGGATCTTCGTGGACTTCAACCAGGCCAACCGGGACCGGACGATTGCCGGTGCATACAGCCCGCGTGCCGTGCCAAATGCACAGGTATCGTGCCCGTTGGCGTGGGAAGAGCTGGAGAATGCCGATCCGGCCAAGTACACCATCACCACAGTTCCGGATCGGCTGAAGAAGACAGGCGACCCATGGGCCACCATGCATGACAAGCCCGGAGACCTCGACGTCCTTCTGCAATGGTGGGAACGCGACGTCAAGAACGGCCAGGGCGAAATGCCGTTCCCGCCGGAATTTCCCAAGATGCCGGGCGAGCCCATGCGGGTACAGCCGAGCCGGGCGCGGAAGCAGGAGGAGTAACCGCAGGAGCAAGCATGCCTCCAGGTTCACGCAGGGGAATTGTGACCGCAGCGCTTGTGTGCGGACTGTTCCTCGCTGGCTGCACGGGCGAACCGCAGCCCAACCCGCTTCCGCCGGCACCAATGACAAGCTCGACGGCGGTCCCTTCCACGGCGCCCACGCCGCCATCCGGGGGGGCACAGTCCACGACGGCATCACCCTTACCACCAACAACACCGGCCTTTGCCGAGCTGCAGGCAACATTGGAACTCTTCAGCCGCGAGATGCTCCAGAACGGTGCCCCCGCGGTGCTGATGGAAGCCAGGGCCGGCCAACAAGTGTGGAGGCACGCGGCGGGTGTCAGGAGCCTTCACGGAGGTGCTCCTGTGCAGGCGGACGATCCGATCCGGGTGGGCGGGCTTACACGGACCATGGTGGCAGTTTCCGTGTTGAAGCTGGTCGAAGAAGGCCGGCTGGTACTTGAGGATTCGATCGCCAAATACCTGCCGGGGATCGAAGTCCTCCTGCCGGCAGAGCCGGAGTCTGTGACAGTCCGGCAATTGCTGGGCCACACGGCAGGGACTCCCTATGCCAGCGGACTTTCGGATTATGCAGTCCTCGGCTTTTTGGTGGAGCGGCTCCGGGGCGCTCCACTGGGCGCGGTCCTGCGGACGGAAATCCTGGATCCCTTGAATCTGCACTCAACCATGCTGTTGGACGAGGGCCCCCTTTCAAACACCCTGGTCCATGGTTATGCAGTGGTGGGGGGTGAAACAGTGGACGTCACGCGTACCGTCCAGCAAGGCGGCCCGGCTTCCGACGGCTTGATCGCCAGCGTTACGGACATCAATGCTTTCTACGCAGCGTTGCTCAAGGGGCGGCTGCTGTTACCGGAGAGCCTGGTGGAGGTGAAGGGTTCGGTTTTCGCCGATTACGGATTGGGCCTGGACCACTGGAAGGACACGTGCACCAACGGCTTCTATTACGGCCACTCAGGTGACATACCTGGCTATGGCACCATCTCCATCAGCAGTGCTGATGGGAACCGTCAGCTCACCATTTCCTTGGCCTACCCGCCGTCGCCCCTGTCTACGCAACCTTCGGCCATCGCTTTGGAACTGACAGGACTCGCCCAGGTCGCTTTGAACGCGAGTTGCCGTTTCCAGTTCCGCTGATCGCGGTTCGCCCCCGCTGGGACCCTATTCGAACCGTGAAGGATCGCCCGTTCCGCGCCGAACTACTTCTGCCGTGCCGCTGGAGAAATCGATCACCGTGGTGGGCTCCGAACCTGTATCGCCGGAATCGATCACGGCGTCCACTTCGTTGTCCAGCCGCTCCTTGATTTCCCAGCCCTGAGTGAGGGGCTCTTCCTGGTCGGGCAGCAGGAGCGTGCTGGAAAGCAAGGGTTCACCGAGCTCCGCCAAGAGCGCCTGAACCACTTTGTGATCCGGGATGCGTACTCCCACTGTCTTCTTTTTCGGGTGGAGCAGGCGCTTGGGAACCTCGCGCGTGGCCGGAAGGATGAAGGTGTAGCTGCCTGGGGTGACGGCCTTGATGCTGCGGAAGACATCGTTATCGATCATCACGAACTGCCCCATTTGGGCGAAATCCTTGCAGACCAGGGTGAAGTGGTGTTTATCGTCCAACTGCCGGATAGTCCGGATACGATCCAAGGCTTCCCTGTTGCCGATCTGGGCACCCAGTGCGTAGCAGGAGTCGGTGGGGTAGGCGATCAGCCCGCCGCTTTGGAGCATATTAACCACTTGGCCGATGGCGCGTGGTTGGGGATCTTCAGGGTGCACGTCAAAGAATCTGGCCATGCAGAGAGCCTACGTCAAAGCTAGGACAGGATGTCTTTGGTGGAGAACTTCCCGTAGGCCAGCGCGCCACAGACGGCAATGTAGCCCGCTTGGAGCAGCGCGTTTTCACCGAACGACGTCCAGGCGATCGGTTGCCGCAGGAGGTCGGCGAAGCCCAGCCAGTGGTGGCTGAACAGCCAGGGATGCAGCCAATCGAGTTGTGGCAGGTTATCCAGTACCTGCGATACCACCGAGAGGACGATGGTCGCCGCCATCGCCCCTACGGGGACATCCGTGAAGGTCGAGATGAGCAGCCCGATCGCAGACAATCCCAGGAGCGAGACCGTGATGTAGGCAGCAATCAGCAAGGATCGCAATACAGACTCGCCTACCCCGATCGTGTCCCCTGAAAGTAGCGTCACGGGACCGATAGGGAAGAACACGACGCCGGCCAGGGCACCTGCCACTGCGACGGTGGCCGTTGCGGCACAGCAGAAAGCGACGGCACCGGCGTACTTGATCAAGAGCAGGCGGATACGCCCCGCCGGTGCCAGGAGCAGATAGCGCAACGTTCCAAGGTTGGCCTCTCCGGCGATGGTGTCTCCTGCCACCACTCCGATGGTGAGGGGGAGGAACAGCGGGACACAAACCACCAGGGCTGTCACGGCAACAAAGAGGCCATTCTGGGTGATGCGATCCAAGAATAATGGCCCGCGACCGGGTGTCGCTGGCCGGGACGAGAGCTTGACGGCAAGGGCAATCAGGATCGGAACGGCGGCGAGGGCCACCAGCATTGCCCAGGTCCGGAGGCGACGGAACAGCACGGATAGCTCCGAGCCAACCAGCGCCCACCCCATCCCGGGATGGACAGCATTGTCATTGGAAGTAGCAGTCGTACCAGTAGTAGGAGTCGCTCCAGCCCTTCCAGCAGTTTCAGCCGACAACGTCGAACCCCTCTCCGGTCAAGGACACGAAGCGCTCCTCCAGGCTTGCGTTCTCCACAGTGAAGCCCCTGACCCTGACGCCATCGGCCACCAACGCGGCAACGATCTCTTCAGGCTCAACGCCGTCCAGCCCGTTTCCCAGGACCACCTCGCGGCCAGGCGCTTCGCCGGGCACCAGACCCAGGCGGGCCAGGACCCGGGCAGCACGTTCGACGTCGGGCGTTCGCACCAGGACGTGCGCTTGCCCGGCAGAGCGCAGTTCATCCAGGGGTCCTTGGGCTACCAGCCGTCCGGCACTCATCACGCCCACATGGGTGCACATCTGTTCCACCTCGGCCAGGAGGTGGCTGGAAACGAAGACTGTGGTCCCGCCGGCGGCAAGGGAATGTACCAGGTTGCGCACCTCCCGGGTGCCTTGGGGGTCCAGCCCGTTGGTTGGTTCGTCGAGCACCAGCAGTTCCCGGGGCCGTAGCATGGCGTTGGCCAGCCCGAGGCGCTGTTTCATGCCCAGTGAGTAGGCACGTACCTTCTTCCCCGCGGCGTGGCTCAGGCCAACGCGGTCCAACGCCTCGTCCACGCGCTGGCGTCGGGTGGAAGAGGATGCATGGCGATCAGCGGAGTCCAACCGCAGCAGATTGGCCGCTCCGGAAAGAAATGGGTAGAAGCCCGGCCCCTCCACCAGCGCGCCGACCTCGGGCAACACCGAGGCCAATTGCTGCGGCATCTCCCTGCCTAGAACCCGTATTTCACCGCTGTTCGCTGAAGCGAGCCCCAGCAAGACCCGGATGGTGGTGGTCTTTCCCGAACCGTTGGGCCCCAGGAAACCGAACACCGCACCACGGGGGACCGCAAGGTCAATGCCATCCACCGCGGAACGGTGCCCAAAGCGCTTCACGAGGACATGGGTTTCTATGGCAAGGTCAATCGGTTGGGAGCCGGGTGCAGTTTCACGGACCTCCGTCACAGGGTGCCGATCATAGGGTGCCGATCATGGTGCCGTCGCGGCCGATTCCAGCCGGTCCAACGGCACCAATCCCGCAAACACGCGGCCGTCGTCGAGAATGAGGACGCTTACCAGGGACGTTGTTAGGGCCCGTCCGCCACTCACGGGTTGCAGGGCCTGGGCGAGCTGCGGGTTGGATGTGAGTTCGGCGGGCGCCGTTCCAGCGGGCAAACCAATCACGGTGTCCCACCCTTCGCCGGTCACTGAAGGGCTGGGGTGGGGGAGCATCGGGGTGGCTGATCCCTCAGGAGTTGGAACAACAGCATCCGGGATCGGAGCCGGCTCAGTGGTAGCTGGCTCATTGGGGCTTGGAACGGGAGCGTCCGGTGCCGGGGCAGCAGGAGCTTCCATCGCAGGCGGCACCGGCTTCATGGGAGCCGCCTTCTCCGTAACAGTTGCACCGGCCGGAGGAGTGAAATTGAACAAAGCCGCGTCCGGAGCGGTGAGGTTTATTTCGGTATAGGCAAGGGAATACGCGGGCTCCGGCTGGCCTTTCGCGCGGACCTCGACGCCCAGCGGCAAACCGGTTTCGGAGTCGACGTCGATCGACACCGAATCAACCAAGGTTCCGTCACTGCGCGGCACCAGGCTCAGCCGGTACGCGCTGCGACCCGCCACTGTGGACGCATCTCCCACCGTTACTTTGGTGCTGGAATCAATGGCTGACAAGAAGTGACTGGCCATTGCCTCCGGAGTGGGAATGTCAGGACGGGGTGTTTCGCTTGGCACGGATCCTCTCCGCTCAGCCTTTGAGGGCACAGGGACGCTCAAGTGCGTTGCGCTGTTGTCCGCGGAGTTGTAGAACCAGGCATCGCCGCCATTGACCACAAAGTCACGTTCGGCCATCCGGTCCAGGATCTGCAGCCTGGCCTTGAAGGGCCCGTCCAGATAGACCCGCGCTGTGTGCGAGCCTGTGAGCAGCTCAAGAGCCGACGTGGCTCCGGGCACGATTCCCGGGCCAGCCGTGGGAACTTCAGGCAGCCCCAACTCCGCAGTTTGCACCACAGTGCCGGATAAAGCGCGCACCTCGGTACGGGCTATCATCGCCAGGATCTCGTCGGCCGTTTTGGGCGGCAGGGAGACAGTTGCGCCGGCCTGGACGGAGCCAATAAGCGCCGCCAGTGCCAACGCAAGGGGAATCAGGAGAGCTGGCAACCACCGCTGCCTGGCCCGCGCCATTGCTACCGACCACCACACGTGAGAGGCATGAATCCAGACTACTCCCGTTACCTGAACGGATCATCGGTCCGCAGGCTGGATGCGGCGTGCACATCCAGCCACGCACCGGTGCGCACCAGGTTGCTGCGTCTACCGTGCTGCGCCTACCAGGTTTCGGTGACCTTCAGCAGGCCACGCGGCGCATCGGGATCATTGCCGCGCTCCACCGACAACTGCAAGGCCAGACGCTGGAGGGGCAGGATCTGCAGGATAGGGGAGAGCTCCTCCGGAACGCCCGCAGGCAAAGGAAGGACCAAACTACCTGGCAGCGCGGCAGAGGGATCGCCCACCACGCACACATGCGCGCCGCGATCTGCGAGCCGCTCCAGGACTGGGCGCATGGCCGTACCTCCGATTCCCTCCGGCACAACGGCAATCACAGGATGCTGCGCGTCGATCATGGCGAACGGCCCGTGCAGCAGGTCCGCTCCGGAGAATGCCTGGGCAGGAAGATACGAGGTCTCCATGAGCTTCAAGGCACCCTCCCTCGCCGTCGGGTAGGAATAGCCACGACCGGTAGTGATGATCCGGTCAGCAAAGCGGTAACCACCAGCGACGTCCAGCAGGGTGTCGTCGGCAAGGACCGAAGCGGCCCACCCAGGAAGGCCCGCGGCGTCGGCGAACGTCCCACCACGCCACGCATCAACCAGCAACCACAGGGCCAGAAGCTGCGCTGTGTAGCTCTTGGTAGCCGCTACGGCAGTTTCGCTTCCCGCCCGGATATCCAGGTGATGCTCCGCCGCCCCGGCCAAGGGGGAATCCGGCGAGTTGGTCACCGCTACGGTGAGCGCCCCAAGGCGGCGGGCGGCCGCCGTCGACTCCACCAGGTCCGGCGAGCCGCCGGACTGGCTGACCGCCAGCCACAGCACGCCCTCCAGTTGGGGCGTGGCGCCATAGGCAGTAAGGGTCGACGGCGACGCCAGGCCCACCGGCAATCCCAGGCTGATTTCAATGAGGTACTTCGCGTACAACGCCGCGTGGTCACTCGTGCCGCGGGCGGCGAGCAGGACAAACCGTGGGCTCGCCTTCTTGATGATGTCCGCCATCGCCACGAACTGGTGGCGGCCCGAGTCCAGGAGTCCGGCAAGTACCTGAGGCTGCTCGCCGATCTCATAGGCCATTTTGATGCCTGGAGCATGGTGCGGGACATCTGGGGAGGTAGGAGTGATGCTCATGGTTCCTGTCTGTTGTTCGAAGGGGCAAAATCTCTGGGAGTCAGGGCTGGATCAGCTGCCGTGCGAGCTTTACGGCCCCGTGCACCGGCGCCTGGCTCTGGATCCTGATCAGCGACGCATCCTCCACGGCAACCTTGCGGGCAACAGCGCCCGCCAACTGCTGTTGATTGACCAGAAGGCCGCCAGCCATCACCAACGGCAGGTCCAATCCGAGCTCACCCAGTACTTGCCTGGCCAACGTGGCCAGAGAATGCGCCGCTTCGGCTTGAATCCGCAACGCAGCAGGATCACCCTCAACTGCAAGGTCCAGGACCAGCGGGGCAAGGCCCGCCCAATGGTCCGGCTCGGGCTTGGCATAGAAAAGATCCATGAGCTGCAGTGCATCCGCGCTCGCCGTCGCAGCCAAAAGGGCACTGACCATCGTGCCGGGTTCCAGTCCCGCGTAGTACTCCCGCAGGGCCTCCCGGACGGCGTCACGCACCACGGAATAGCCTCCGCCTTCATCACCGAGCAAGTAGCCGTAGCCCCCGCTCCGTGCTTCCCGTCCCTCCCGGTTCCGGCCCCACGCTACGGAGCCGGTGCCTGCGACCAGGACCGCTCCGGCCTCGAGGTCTGCTGCGGCGAGCACGATGCGGGTGTCATGGACCACCTCGATCCTGGCACCGGGAAAATACTCCGTCAGCAGGGCACTCAGGACCGCCCTGCTGGCAGGAGTATCCGCCCCCGCCGCACCGGCGCAAACCGCCTCAACGCCGTCACCGACGGCAGCCGCGATTCGTCGTAGGACTGCGTCCGCTCCCTGATGACCCACTGACGACAGGTTGGCGCTCGCCTCGGTGATCTCGACATGTGCCTCGCTTGGCTGCGCGCCCTGACCCGAGCCCGAGTGCACATCCGAACGGACAGCATGCGTCTTGGAGCCTCCAATATGAAGGCCCAACACTGCCGCCGTCACCGGGCAACCGCCAGTTCGGTGTTTTCCTGTGGGGGGACCTGCCCGGCTGCCTCAGCCTCCGGCCACTTCCCACCGTTTTCCCAGTACTGCTGTATTTCCTCCAAGGGGCGGCCCTTCGTCTCGGGAGCGAACTTGCGGACAAACATAAAGCCGAGGATAGCCAGAACACCGAACACTGCGAAGGTGCGTGCACCACCCAAACGCTGGAGCATGGTCAGGAAGAACGCTGCCACCAGGACCTTGGCACCTATCGTTTCTCGGAGTTTCTCTAAAATTGGTTTAGACCAACCTGCACAATATTGGCATAGACCAATCCTGGCGTCTACAAGTAGGATGTCAATATGTCCACAGATGTCGCGTCGGCAACGCCTAAGTACTACGTCCTTAAGACAGAGTTGCTCGCCTCGATCGCCGGACAGCAGCCAGGCACACTCATTCCTACAGAGCGTGCGCTGGCTGAGAAGTACAAGACGTCCCGCACCACCGTTCGGCAGGCCATTAGCGAGCTGGTTGCCGAGGGGAAACTGGGCCGCATCCAAGGGCACGGCACCTTTGTGGCGCCGCCAAAGATCACCCACGTGCGGCAGCTCACGTCCTTCTCCGACGACGCGAGGAACCAAGGGCTACGGCCTGACTCGAAGCTCCTGTCCCTGGCAGTGGCCAAGGCGGACGTCGACGTCGCAGCGAATTTGGGACTGGACCATGGCGATGCTGTCACGCGGCTTGAGCGAATCCGGCTGATCGACGGCGAACCGCTGGCCCACGAGGTTGCCTACCTCCCAGGCAAGCTGCCGCGGTTCAAGGCAAACCTCGAGAAGGCCGGTTCGCTCTATACAGCCCTGGCCGACATGTACGGCATCCACATCTCCGACGTTGAGGACACCGTTGAAACGGCACTTGCCGGGCCCGARGACGTCCGGCTCCTCGGGATTGAAATGGGGGCGCCGTTGCTGGTGGTCCACCGCCTGGCACGGGACGCTGCAGGCGTCCCCGTCGAGTGGACGCGCAGCACGTTTCGCGGCGACCGCTTCCGGTTCGTCTCACGCGTGAAGTCCGGCTCCTGAAATGGCCAACTCGCAATCGGGCGAATCCGTAATCCGCCGCGTCGTCCGTTTGGTGGGAGCTTTCGACGACGGCCACCGCACCATGAGTGTGGCCGGTCTTGCCCGCCGGTCCGGGCTCCCCGTCACCACCACGTACCGTTTGGTCGATGAACTGCTCGCGGAGGGGCTGCTGGAAAGGGAAACCAACAGCGAGGTTCGCATAGGTACGCGGCTCTGGGAACTCGTTTCCAGAAGTTCACGGATGGTCGGCCTTCGTGAAGCCGCGCTGCCGTTCATGGAGGACGTCCAGTCGGTGGTGCAGCATTCAACAACTCTGGGAATCCTGGATTCGGATGAAGTCCTGTACATCGAGCGGATCGGCTCCAGGGACTCCATGGTGGATATCACGAAGGTCGCAGGGCGCCTACCGGTGCACGGGACTTCCTCCGGCCTCGTCTTGTTGGCCCACTCTCCGGCGGCATACCAGGACCTCTTCCTGTCACGGCCATTGGAAAAGTTCACGGATGCGACGCTCACCGATCCAGCTGAACTGCGCCGCCATCTGGCAAGCATCCGCCAACGGGGCTTCGCGTCCATGCCCGGTATCATCGTCCCGGAGTCCAGCGGCATCGCCGTTCCCGTCTTCGACCGCTCCAATACAGTGGTGGCAGCCCTTAGCGTCGTCGTACCCCGGAATGAAGAAAATGCCGCCATCCGCGTGCCTGTGTTGACGACAGCGGCCCGCGGCATCTCACGTGCTTTAGGGTGGCGCGGCGAACTAAAACGAACCTTGCGGCAGAGCAACGGCAATATCTGATTCCCGTTCATCGGTAACCTTGTGTTCCCACTCACAGACCGCTGGAAGAGTGGAGTTCAAGCAGGGCAGCTCGCCCGGCAACCACAATTTTCAGCCCCAACGGGCTATTCCGTGCTGCCCTGCGTCGAATCGATGGTTGAGCAGCCGCAATCCCGCGGCAGGAGGAGTTGTTCATGGAGACTGCAGCGCATTCAGTTCCCGAAGGGACGGCACGCCGCGT
This sequence comes from Paenarthrobacter sp. RAF54_2, assembly GCF_052113945.1. Lineage (NCBI taxonomy): Bacteria > Bacillati > Actinomycetota > Actinomycetes > Micrococcales > Micrococcaceae > Paenarthrobacter > Paenarthrobacter sp. RAF54_2. The sequence continues at coordinate 185,570 of NZ_JBFRDV010000015.1, read as the reverse complement.
GGCCGGCAAGGTAGCCGTGGTCACGGGCGGCAGGGGTGACCTGGGCAGCGCAACAGCCCGTTTACTGGCGGACCACGGGGCAGTGGTCGCCAGCCTGGACCGGGCAGGAACGGGCAGCAGGCACGGACACCCGGGAGTTGAGGAGTACGACGTCGATGTCACCGATGAATCGAGCGTCGCCGAGGCTGTCCGGCAAGTGACCACAGACCTCGGCCCTCCGGACGTCCTGGTCAACGCTGCCGGCATCATCGGACCAGCGGGAGCGAGCCACACTGCAACCCTTGATGATTTCAACGTCATTTTTGACGTCAATGTCAAAGGCGTATGGCTGATGACCAAGTACGTCGTCCCGGGGATGATCCACAAGAAGTCGGGGAGCATCATCAACTTCTCCTCCATCCACGGAATCACCGGTGGACGCAATGTCCCGCTTTATCACGCCACCAAAGGTGCTGTCCGGCTCCTGAGCAAGTCCGATGCGGCAGCCTACGGCATTCACGGTATCCGGGTGAACTCCATCCACCCGGGTTCCATGAACACCAGGATGAGCCAACGCTCGGCTGAGCAGTCCGTTATCGGCCCCGAGGCCTACTACAAGCAGCTCGTGGGCGGAAACCCGCTACCGCGCCAGGGCGAACCGGACGAAATTGCCTACGGAGTCCTCTATCTCGCCTCCGATGAATCCCGTTTCACCACCGGCTCTGAGCTTGTCATCGACGGCGGCTATACAGCTGTCTGACGTTCACGCACCACCGTTTTCCAGAGAGGCATGATCATGAAATTCCTGAACGGCACACGTTCCGATACCTATGACGTCGTAGTGGTTGGTTCCGGTGCAGGCGCTTTGACCGCAGCGGCGACTGCCGCACGCGCCGGCAAGTCCGTCGTCGTGCTTGAAAAGACCCAACTGTTGGGCGGTACGTCCGCAGTGTCCGGCGGGATGCTGTGGGTGGCTGACAACCACCATGCCCGTGCGGCCGGGCTAAGCGATTCCAAGAACGACGCCGCCCGCTACGTCCGGGCCGTCGCCCGGGGCCGAGGCAGGGAAGAACTGCTGGATGCCGCGTTGAACTACGGGGACGCGATGCTCCGCTTCACCGAGGACGAATGCGGACTACGCTTCATCTTCCTGGAGAACTTTCCGGACTATCGTCAGGATCTCCCCGGATCCGTCACAGGCGGCAGGACAGTTGAACCGGAGCTCTTCAACATCCGTGAAGCACTTGGCGGGCTGGCAGAGCATGTCCGCTCCGACGGCCGGGCACCTTTCACCATGCAGGAATACGAAACGTGGGGTGCTTTCACCAAATTTCCTTGGGAGAAGCTCAGCCAGCGGCAAGAGGACGGCCTCGTGGCCAAGGGCCAGGCCCTCATCGCGATGTTGCTGGCCAGCTTGGTCCGCGACGGTGCCTCGTTGGTGGTCGGTGCCCGCGGTGATCGACTGTTGCACGATGACGGCAGGGTAGTGGGCGTCAGGCTCGAGTCGGGTGAGGCTTTCCACGCCAATGACGGCGTTGTCCTGGCCACCGGCGGTTTCGAATGGGACAAGGCCTTGGCGGACTCGCTCCTGGCATCGCGCTTATACATTATGTGCTCGCCCCCTTCGAATACGGGAGATGGACTCAGGATGGCCCAGCGGATCGGGGCACAAACCCGCGGAACCCGGGAGGCGTGGTGGGCTCCCATGTCCATCACGGGGGATACACGGGATGGCGCGCCCATTGGCACACTGCTCCGGTTCGAACGGCAGGGACCGGGCTCGCTCATGGTGAACCGCCACGGGCGTCGGTTCGCCAACGAGGCCCAAAACTACAACGACCTCGCCCGATGCCTGCAGTCGTGGGATTCGCCCAACAACCAGACCTTGAACACCCCTGCACACGTGGTGTTCGATCACAGTTACCTGGAGCGGTACGGTGTGCTGGCCCACCGGGCGGGCCAGCCGACGCCGGCCTACCTGATCGAGGCTCCCACGCTGGTGGAACTGGCCGGAAAGATCGGCGTCCCTGCGGAGAATCTGGCAGCCACGGTCCAACGCTTTAACGAATTCGCAGTCAAAGGCGAAGACCCTGACTTCGGCCGTGGCGAAAGCGCCTACGACAAGTACTGGGGCGACGACGACTGCCCGTGGCCCAACCCCTCCTTGGGGCCTTTACAAACTGGTCCGTTCTACGCCATGGAGGTAGTCAACGGTGCCTTCGGCAGCAACGGAGGCGTAGCCACTGATGGTCTCGCCCGGGTTCTGGACGTGGACGGGCAACCCATCTCCGGGCTGTTCGCTGCCGGAAATACCACGGAAAATGCTTACGCTGCCGGCTACCCCGGAGCGGGCGCAACCCTGGGCCCCATCATGACCATGGGATACCTGGCGGGCAGGACTCTTGCGAACCAAACGGCAGAATATGAAGGTCTCCCGGCCGAGGTAGCCTCATGATCCGCCATACGGTCTTGTTCAAGTTCAAACCTGACTTCCCAGCGCTGGACAAAGCCGCCTGGATCGAAGGCCTTGACCGGATGGCCGGCAATGTTCCTGGGCTATTGACACTCACCCACGGCCCGGACATCCTCCAGCACGGGCGTTCCTTCGACTACGCCATTGTGGCCGATTTCAACGCCGTGGAAGACATCGAGGTCTACAACACCCACCCCTTGCATGAGCCCCTGAAGAAGTACTCGTTCCCCAACAGCGAGCAGATCATCGCCGTTGATTTTCAGTTGTAAGCCCGGTCTGCCATTCAAAGGAGAATCGCTATGTTAAGCACCACCCGGCAGCCCCAAGCGCTGCGTAAGACCCCACGAAAAGCCGCACTCGCCTCTTTTCTGGGAAGCACCCTGGAGTACTACGACTTCTTCATCTACGGTTCGGCTGCCGCCTTGGTTTTCGGCCCGTTGTTCTTTCCGTCCGAGGACCCTGCAATGGGACTCATCGGGGCATTCGCTACCTTTGGAGTCGCGTATGTTGCCCGCCCGGTAGGCGGCATGGTCATGGGACACTTCGGCGACAAGCTGGGCCGGAAGAAGGTCCTGCTCATCACCCTGGGGGTGATGGGCACCGCGTCCCTGGGCATCGGTTTCCTGCCCAGCTACAGCCAGATCGGCATTTGGGCGCCAATCCTGCTGGTGATTGGTCGGCTGGCACAAGGCTTCTCGGCCGGTGGGGAATCAGCGGGCGCCTCTACCCTGACCTTGGAACACTCCCCGGAGGGCCGCCGTGGCTTCTTCACCAGTTTTGTGATGACCGGCTACGCCTCCGGAATGGTCCTCGCAACGCTCGTGTTCATCCCAATAGCTGCGTTGCCCACTGAAGCACTCATGAGCTGGGGTTGGCGCATTCCATTCTGGTTGTCCATCGTGGTCCTGGCCATCGCCTACTGGGTGCGCACACATTTGGACGAGACGCCGGTATTCGAGGAAGCAAAGGACCGCCAAGCGGTAGCACCGATGCCGATCCGCGAGGTCCTGCGCTTCCAGTCCGGGGACGTGATCAGGGTAGTGGGCATGTCCATCATGTCCGTCATGCAAACCATATTCACGGTGTTTGGCCTCTCCTACGCCACAGGATCGGCGGGCTTTGACAAAGCATCGATCCTGACGGTGAACGCCGTAGCTATTGGATTGTCGATGTTCGTGATGCCTTTGGCTGCGAAGCTCTCTGACAGAGTGGGGCGCAGGCCGCTTCTCCTGACGGCTGCCCTCGGCTGCTCGGTCACGATCTTCGCCTATTTCGCCGCGTTGTCCACCGGCAACATCTTGCTGGTCTTTGCTGCAGCATTTGCCAACATGACGCTGCTCTATTCCTGCTTCAACGGCATCTGGCCAGCCTACTTCGCCGAGCTGTTCGCCTCACCGGTCCGTTATTCCGGCATGGCTTTGGGAAACCAGCTTGGTTTGGTGGTCGCTGGATTTGGACCGTTGATCGCCGGACTCCTCCTGGGTAAGGGCCACGACGGCTGGCTACCGGTAGCGGGCTTCGCGGTCCTCTGCATGCTCATCGCCGCAGTGGCAGCTTTCTTCTCCCGGGAGACGGCAAGGACGCCCATCGACGAGCTCGGCTCGCCGTACTGGCTCGGGGTGGCCGCTAGGAAACAGTAACCAGCGCCCTTCCTTCCAAGGTGCGGCGCACGAACTCCGCGCTTGGTTCCGCGTAGGCCTCCACAATCCGTTTGAACAACGCAGTGCCTTCGGCCCCGGGCCAGTCTTCAGGCAGGAATGTGCCGGGCAGCCCGGGGTCGAGGTAGGGGATGATCCGCCAGCGGTCGATGCATTGGACGTACCTGGCAAAGGCCCTCTGGGTCGCTTCGATCCCGCCGCTGTCCGGTTCGGGCACCGCGGCGCCGTGCTCCCGGATGAAATCCTTGTGCAGCTCCGCCACCGAATCCAAATCCCACCAAGCTGACGCAGCGTCCTGGAGGGTGCCGCCCACCAGTGGGGTTTGCGTGACGAAGAGGGTTGCCATCCCTCGGAGTCCGAGGTCGGCAAGGATTTCCTCCACCTCGCCGCGAAGGGTATCCGGGCAAATCCACAAGCCGGCGGCCACAGTCCCGCACCCAATCCAGTGGAGCCTTCGCCGCAGCTGATGGCGCTTCTCCCGCTCGGTCTCCGGAATCGAAAAGGACACCAGGCACCATGGATCGGACGGTGACATGCTGATGGGGTTGTAAATGCGGCGGTCGCCGCGGGCCAGCATGGTGGCCGCGCCCTCGGTCAGGGTGAATCCGGGTATCCCGTCGCGCGTCTCCTGCAGCACCACGTCCTTCTTCCGGAGGCGGCCCAGGGCCGTCCGGGTCACTGTCCCGGATGTGCCCAGGGCCTCCATGAGGACGACGATGTCCTTGGCCGACATCCATCCGCCGGCTTCCCGCAAGTACAAGCCGATGACTGTTCGCAGCAACGATGTGGTACTCCCGGGACGGGAGTCCATATCGTCAAGGACGGCACTCACAGCAGTTCGGCGAGGGCGTCGCGGATAGCGGTCACTCCCAGCTCAACCTCGGCGTAGCTCGTGCTCAAGGGAGAGAGGCCGATGCGCAGACCATGCGGGGGACGGAAGTCAGGGATGACGCCCTGCTCCCACAGTTTGGCTGTGACGTCGGCAAAGAGCGGGTGGTCCACCGTGATGTGCGAGCCACGCTCGGCAGCGTCGCGGGGGCTCACGATGTCCACGCCAAGTGGCACCAGGAGTTCTTCGGCGAGGGCAATCGCGTACTCCGTGAGTTTGACGGACTTCTCCCGGACCGCATCCATGCCCACGGAGGCGATCAGTTCCACCATGTCCTTGATTGGCTGCATGGCAAGAACCGGAGGAGTACCCGTGATGAACCGGCGGATTCCCTCTGCGGGGCGGTAGGAATCCGTCATGCCAAACGGATTGTCCGCCCCCATCCAGCCCCAAATTGGCTGCTGGAGCGCGTCTTGCCGTGAGGCGTTGACATATGCGAACGCGGGGGATCCCGGACCACCGTTGAGGTACTTATAAGTGCAGCCGACGGCCAGGTCAACGTCCCAAGCATCAAGTTCCAACGGCACGGAACCTACGGAATGGCACAGGTCCCAGAGCATGAGGGCACCGGCAGCATGTACTTTGCCGGTAATCGACTTCGCGTCGGCCAGGAACCCGGAGCGGTAAGCCACATGGCTAAGAACCACGACGGCGGTCCGCTCGCCCAGGAGCCCGTCGAGATCGGCGGCACGGACGCCGCTGGAGGGGTTGGCCGCGATCCATTTGATGCTTGCCCCGCGTTCTTTGGCGATCCCCTCGATGATGAAGCGATCCGTGGGGAAGTTGTCGCGGTCAATGATGATCTCGTCACGCCCTGGCTGGGCATCTACCGCTGCCCGGATCAGCTTGTAGAGCATGACCGACGTCGAGTCGCCCACAGTGACCTGCCCGGGCGCCGCACCAAGCGCGACTTCGCCGATGCGATCGCCCACGCGGGTAGGCTCATCCATCCATTGTTCGTCCCAGCCGCGGATCAAGCGGCTGCCCCAGGCGTCCTGCACAAACGACTGAAGGTTGGCAGCAGTTGCTTTCAATGGGCGTCCGAGTGAGTTGCCGTCCAGATAAGAGGTGAGCTGCCCGGCGTCGGGCGTGTAGAAGGCCTCACGCTGGGCGGCGAGCGGATCTTCGGCGTCCAGCTCGGCCGACGTTGGCCATTGGGTCTGCTGAACGGTAGTCATGGTTCCCTCCTGGGGAGTAGTGGCCGGAAGTTTGCTAGTTGCCGATCTCAGTACGGACGGCGTACAGCTCGGGGAAGAAGGTGAGATCAAGGGCGCGCTTGAGGAAGTCGACCCCTGAGGAGCCGCCGGTGCCCACCTTGAACCCGATGGTCCGCTGGACCGTACGCAGGTGGCGGAACCGCCAGGCCTGGAAGTTGTCTTCGACGTCCACCAGGTCTTCGCACGCCTCGTACAGCCCCCATTGGGTATCGTCCGATTCGTAGATCTTCTGGAAGACGGGGACCAGATCCTTGCGGAAGGTCCAGGGCTCGCTGGTGTCCCGTTCAAGGATGTCTGCCGGAATGTCATATCCGGCGCGGGCGAGCACCGCCAGGAAGGCGTCATACAGCGTGGGTTCTTCCAGCAGCCTGCTGAGCAGGGCATGTGCCTCGGGGTCGCTTTCGAAGACCCTCAGCATTCCACGGTTCTTGTTGCCCAGCAGGAATTCAACGCCACGGTATTGGTACGACTGGAAACCTGAGGAACTGCCCAGGAAGCCGCGGAACTGAGCATACTCGCGAGGCGTGAGCGTACCCAGGACCGACCACTGTTCGGTCATGGTGCGCTGGATGGCCTTGACGCGGGCGATGCACTTGAGTGCCTTGCCAAGGTTGTCAAGGTCAAAGAGCCTGCGGGCTTCCAGCAGCTCATGAAGGACCAGCTTGAGCCAAAGCTCGCTGGTCTGGTGCTGGATGATGAACAGCAGTTCGTCGTGGTGCTCCGGCTGGCTGAGCGGATGCTGGGAGCTGAGCAGGTGGTCCAGGTCCAAATAGCCGCCATAGGACATCGCATGCCGGAAATCGGTGCGGACAGAGTCTTCAATGTGGCGGACACTTTGGGGGGAATGGACTGGGGGCTTTTCCATATCTTCGAGATTATCACTTCCATGACGAACGTCAAGAGAATGATTTGATTTGTATGTTCTTCCCCTGAAGTTCTCCGCCGTACCGTACGCTGGGCTTGATACACCGGAACCTGGGGGAAGGGAGGACGGCCATGGCCTCCAACATGCCGGTGTCCATATATTTGGACGTCGACGGCGTGGTGAACCCGTTCGGACCCCAAGGCGTCACTGATTGGGGCGGCGAGTGGAAAATCGCCGACGCCGGCATCCTTGACGTCGCGTTCGCGCCGGAGGCAGTGGCCGAACTGAACGAGATCTCGCAGCATCCCCTCGCCCGTTTTGTTTGGCTTACCACCTGGGAACGCCTTGCCCCGGAGTTCCTCTGCCCTGCCATTGGACTGAAGGGCGAGGACTGGCCTGTCCTCTCCAGCCAGGGCTGGGACCAAAGCCCGGAATGGTGGAAACTGGGCGCGCTCCAGAAGGACCTGGCCGCGATTGGGGCTGAACGCTTCGTATGGCTGGATGACCAACTTGGCCAAGAGTCAGACGCCCGTTCCTGGGCCGAATACCACCAGGACCGTGTGCTTTGCATCTCACCGGATCCGCGTAAGGGACTCTCCCGCCGCGATCTTGCCGCGGTCCGGACCTTCCTCGGTTGAGCGAAGCGCCGGTAAATGTTTGTCGGCTCGGTGGTTGGCACGTAGGATTCTAAAGGTTTCAAGCCCGCCGGATAGAGTGCGGCAAGTCCAGTCAGTTGAACATTGGCTGAACTATGCTGTGCATGGCAGGTACGGGGAAGTGGAACTGCTGAACGTCGACTCTGCAGATTGGGCAACAGGTGGAAATCACCTTCATGGTCGCGCTTGTCATAGCGTTGGCCCTATTCTTTGACTTCACCAACGGCTTTCACGACACAGCCAATGCGATGGCTACGCCTATCGCTACGGGGGCGATCAAGCCCAAGACGGCGGTTGCCCTCGCTGCCGTGCTCAACCTTGTTGGGGCGTTCCTATCAACTGAAGTGGCAAAAACCATTTCCGGTGGACTCATCCGGGAAGGCTCGGACGGTATCCACATCACGCCGGACATCATCTTTGCCGGCCTGATGGGTGCAATCCTCTGGAACATGGTCACCTGGCTCAAGGGCCTGCCCTCCAGTTCCTCCCACGCACTGTTCGGCGGCCTCATCGGCGCCGCCGTGGTGGGTATCGGAGTACACTCCATCAACTTTGAAACAGTGCTGCAGAAGGTGATCCTGCCAGCTGTCTTCGCACCACTCATCGCCGGCGCCGTGGCATACCTTTGCACGCGCCTGGCCTACGCGCTGACGTCCCGCCATGACCCGGAAACGGGCGACAAGCTCACGCAGAAGCGTGGCGGTTTCCGGACCGGCCAGATCTTCACTTCCAGCCTCGTTGCCCTCGCGCACGGCACCAATGACGCCCAGAAGACCATGGGCATCATCRCCCTGGTTCTCATCGCAGCAGGTACGCAGGCGCCTGGATCCGGTCCCCAGTTCTGGGTCGTGACCGCTTGCGCCCTGGCCATCGCCATCGGTACGTACGCCGGCGGATGGCGCATCATCCGCACCATGGGTTCGGGCTTGACCGAAGTGAAGCCTGCCCAAGGATTCTCGGCGGAGACCAGCACGGCCTCCGCCATCCTGGCTTCTTCCCATTTGGGGTTCGCACTCTCCACCACCCAGGTCGCTTCCGGCTCGGTTATTGGCTCCGGACTGGGCCGAAAGGGCACCTCGGTGCGCTGGGGCACCGCCGGAAAAATTGCGTTGGGATGGCTGTTCACGCTTCCGGCGTCGGCAATCGTGGGTGGACTCACCGCGCTCCTGGTGAATATCGGCGTCGTGGGTGTGGTCATCGCCGCGGTCGTCGGTAGCGCCGCCGTCGTCTTCATGTTTGTTGCCTCGCGTAAATCCCATGTCGGCCACCACAACGCAGTGGAAGTCGAAGAGGCCGGCCACGCCGTGAAGTTCAGCAAGAAGAAGAAAACCCGAAAGTCCGTCAACAACAAGGATGTGCAGCGATGAAGTGGCTGGAATTGCTTCAGGTTGCCGGCGTCACGCTCGTTGCTGCCGTGACACTGGTGGTCCTTTACTCTCTGGGAGTACGCCTCACCGCAATTGCAGGTGACGCCCAGCAGAAGTCGCCTGGACTCATCCGTTCGCTGGCCGTCGTATGTTTCGGCGTTTGCGGACTGGCCGTGCTGTTCGGCATCTACTTGATCGTGCCCTACTTCGGAAAGTAACGGCCTCTCTGGCAGCAAAGTCCTTTCGGGAGAATAATCAGCAGTGAAGTTACATCACTGCGTGATTGTGATCCGGCAGATGTGGGGCTGTCATGAAGTGCCATTCCCGAAGCCATCTCATCGGACTGGCACTGGTTCCGGTCCTGATGCTGGCACTTTCTGCCTGCGTTCCCAACGCTGCCTCACCAGGTAGTCCTTCTCCCAATCCGGCACCTCCCGTCACCACCGCAACAGCACTAGCGGTTCCCAGCRCCCTCGATCCCACTGCCGGGCAGCCCGCTGGTCCGGCTGGACCCGGGGCTCCACAGGCGGAAGCGCCCGTGGTGCGTTGGGTACCCATTGGGCCGGTGGGCCCCAACGATCCCACCTCCGGTCAGCGCTATCTCCTGCTGCAGCAATTCCAATGCGATGCCCTCGCCCAAAGCCTGGAAGGTGCGGAAGACGCTGCTGTCTGGCAAGCGGGCGCCGCTGTCTGCAAGGCACTCCAAAGCGGTTCCCAGCAGGACTGGCAGCGGGCTTCGAACGCCGTAGCAGCAACACCACGCATACCCCAGACCCAGTGTCTCGAATTCACGGTTGCCGCCACGTCAGCCTCTGCGATCGCCCAACACCGCAGCAACCCGGGAGTTCCACTAAAGCCTCAGACCGCCCCGGGTGAAGCTTGCCCTCGGCACTTGAGCGGCCTCACGGTGGTAGACAACGACCTGAGGCCAGTGGCCGGCACAGCTCGTGCCTCCGGCCCCCCATCAGGCGGAACGGTCGTCAGGCTGGATGGCTATTACGTGAGGGTTGGGGACATCTTGTTCGACGGCGTCCCGGCAGCTCCCGAAATAGTTGCCGGAGGAGGCGATTACGAAACCCTGTACCTGAGGATGCCGCCGTCCGACGGCCGCGACTCCGTCCGCATTTCCATCACGGACACCGTGGACATCAGTGGAACAGTGACGTTCTTCTATGAAGACTCCACGCCGACCAGCACGGGCCCGGGTGGAACGCCTGGAACCCGGCCAAGTGATGGACCCACACAGAGCGGTCCGCCAACCATTCCTTCCTTTGGTGCCTCCCCAACGGCAACTCCATGAGCGTCCCCCAGGAGTCCGCTGCCTCACAGGAGCCCGCTGCGTCACAGGAGCCCGCTGCGTCACAAGAAGCCGAGGAGCGGAGCCTGGTCAACAACCGCTGGCAGCGGACCCTGGACGTCCTCTCCGTCATTGGTCCGCCCCTGACTGTCGCCACAGCCTTGCTGGTCTACTTCGGCTGGGCACGTACGGATGCCCAGGCAAAGGCCATGGGCCTGGACGTCAGCCTGTTTGGCTACACGGTGCAGGACTTTATCCTGCGGAGTATCCAGTCGCTCTTTCAGCCGTTGGCCTGGCTCGTGGTGATCGGGTTGTTGTGGCTCATGGTGGATAGGCTGGTTTCCCGACTCCTGGGCGCCGCACGCTACCGGACACTTCTGCGAAGAGCCGCCCTGGTAGTGCTGGTTCTTGGCTTCGCCTACGCGGCCGTGATGTGGGTGGCGATCGTGACCCAGCCGGAACGGATCCTGCTCTATGCGCCGTTCCTCATCGCGGCCGGCCTACTTGTGGGGGCATGGGGACTGAGCGTGCGCCGGCGGGCCGCCGATCCGGCCCAACGGGGACTCCGCGCCACCACTCCGCGCTCGCTCGAGAGATCCCTGGTGTTTGTCCTGGTCACCCTGCTTCTTTTCTGGGGTACGTCCGATTACGCGCAAGCCCTTGGGCGGGGCGCAGCCATCGATTACCAGGAACGGTCCAGTCTGCTGCCAACAGCCGTGGTGTACAGCAAGGAGCGGTTGGCCGTGACAGCGCCCAACGTCCATGAGGAGTCAGCTGGTACAGATGCCGTGCCGCTGTACCGGTACACAGGCCTGAGGCTGTTGGTGGTCAGCGGCGGAAGAATCTTTCTGCTGAACGACGGATGGACGCTTGCCCAGGGCCGGGTGGTGGTACTCCGCGATGATGGCAGTGTGCGTGTGGAGTATGGGAACGCCAACGCCAACTGACTAGTCTGGGGCCATGTCGATCTTCCAGTACTACGTTGCCTCCACCGTCGACGGCTTCATTGCTTCTCCGGACGACGACCTCGGCTGGCTCCTGCAATTCGACCAGGTTGAAGGCGTGAGCGGCAGCTATGAGTCCTTCTTCGCAGGGGTGGGTTGTATCGCCATGGGCGGCGAGACCTACCGTTGGCTCATGGAGCACGAGCCCGGCAAGTGGCCCTACCCCGACACCCCCTGTTGGGTGTTCACCCACCATGAATATTCGGCTCCGGCCGGTTCGAACGTCACGTTCGTCCGTGGGGATGTGCGCGAGTTCGCCCCGGACCTCCTCGCCGACGCCGGAGACAAGAACGTCTGGCTGGTGGGCGGCGGGGACCTGGTAGCCCAGTTCGCCAACGCCGGATTGCTCCACGAGATGATCGTCACCATCATCCCCGTTGTGCTCGGCGCCGGTAAGCGGCTGCTGCCGCTCAAGGGTCCGACGGCGCCACTTGAGTTGCTGTCCTCGCGCATCCTTGGCGGGGCCGCGGCTGAACTGCATTACCGCATGCCGCCGCAGTAGCTCTTTGGGCCGCGGTAGCTGCCGGGTCAGTGACGGTTGTTGCGGATCATGTTGGTAATCCGGGCAGTTGAAAGCCTCCGGCCTTTTTCGTCCGTGATAACGATCTCGTGCGTGGCCAACGTCCCGCCCAGGTGGATCGCCGTACACGTGCCGGTTACCGTTCCGCTGGCGATGGAGCGGTGATGCGTTGCGCCGACTTCGATTCCCACAGCGTGCCGCCCTCTGCCGGCGTGAAGCGACGCAGCAAATGAGCCCAGGGTTTCCGCCAGGACCACGTGGGCTCCGCCGTGAAGGATGCCGGCTACTTGCGTGTTCCCTTCCACAGGCATGGTTGCCACAGTGCGTTCGGCGCTGAGCTCGGTAAACCGAATACCCATTTTCACCACAAGGGAGCCAACGCCATGCCCGGAAAGCCACTCATGGAACTCTTCGGGCACACCTGCCTCGTTCAGCTCGTCGACAAACCGGTTCGGCGTGAAATTGTCCATCATGCCAACTAGGCTGGCACCTGTGAGTGAAACAACCAAACCGGACCAGGTTCCAACGGCCCAAGCTGCTGCCATTGCAACAGCACCCACCCCCTCTTCCACCGCTTCGTCCAGCACCACGGGGGAGGGCCGGCCCAGGTTGCTGGTCCTGGATGGCCATTCCATGGCGTTCCGGGCCTTCTACGCCCTCCCCGCTGAGAACTTCTCTACTGCCAGAGGCCAGTACACCAACGCCGTGCATGGGTTCACCTCCATGCTCATCAACCTGATCAAGGACCAGAAGCCCACGCACGTCGCCGTCGCGTTTGATGTCTCTGACGACACCACCTTCCGCAAGGCCGAGTACAGCGAGTACAAGGGCGGCCGTAACGCCACGCCCGCGGAGTTCCAGGGCCAAATCGCCCTCATCGCGAGGGTTATGGAGGCGTGGGGAATCAAGACCATTGCTCTGCCCGGCTACGAAGCTGATGACATCCTGGCCACCCTTGCGGCCCAGGCGGATGCCGCCGGCTTTGAGGTCCTCCTGGTCTCCGGGGACAGGGACTCCTTCCAGCTCATCAACGACAACGTCTTTGTGCTCTATCCCAAGCAGGGCGTGAGCAACATCCCCAAACTGGATGCAGCGGCCATCGAAGAGAAGTACTTCGTCAAGCCCGCGTTGTATTCGGACTTGGCTGCCCTGGTGGGCGAATCGGCGGACAACCTTCCGGGCGTACCCGGCGTGGGGCCAAAGACCGCCGCCAAGTGGATCAACCTCTACGGTGGCCTGGAGGGCATCCTGGAGAACCTTGACGCCATCGGTGGCAAGGTGGGCGGAGCGCTCAAGGAGAACCTTGAGAACGTCAAACGGAACCGCAGGCTGAACCAGCTGCTGACAGACCTCGAACTGCCCGTCAGGCTCGAGGACCTCCACGAGCCGCGCCCGGACCGCCAGGCCATCGAGGAACTGTTCGAGGAGCTGGAATTCCGTACGCTCCGCCCCCGGCTCTTCGATCTCTACGGCGACGACACCACCGGTGCTGCCCCGGACACCATCGAAGCCCCCGAGTTTGCCATACTCCAGGGCGCCGCTGAGCTTGAGGCCTTCTTCAGCGCCGGTTCCGGCACTCGTTCCGCGATAGCCATCCAGCCTGTCCAGGGCCGTATCGGCGAGGATGCCAGCGCGTTGGCTGTGGTCCGGAACAATGGCGCTGCCTACATCGAGCTCAGCGGGCTGGATTCAGCAGCCGAGTCGGCGCTGGCCAGCTGGCTCCGGGACCCTGAAGAAGCCAAGGTGGTGCACGAGTTCAAGGCCGCGCTCAAGGCCCTGCACAACCGTGGTCTGGGCTTGGAAGGCGTTGTGGATGACACGTCGATTTCCGGATACCTGATCCAGCCGGACCGCCGTAGCTACGACCTCCCGGAGCTCGCCCAGGTCCACCTCAAGATCTCCTTGGGCGTTGTGACCGCATCCGCCGGGCAGTTGGAGCTGGACCTCACGGGAGGCAGCGACCAAGCCGCGGCCGCAGCGCTCGTCCAGCAGGCCGCCGTCGTGCATGCCCTCAGCAAGCACTTCGAAACGGAACTTGCCGGTATCAAAGCCGACGCCCTGCTGACCACGCTGGAGCTTCCGGTGTCCCGGGTCCTGGCGCAGATGGAACTGACCGGTATCTACGTCTCCACGGACCGCATGGACGAACAGCTTGCGGACCTCACCAAGGTGATCGAGAACGCCCAGGAACAGGCGTTTGCGGCAATCGGTCATGAGGTAAACCTGGGATCACCCAAGCAGCTCCAGACCGTCCTGTTCGAGGAACTTGGACTTCCCAAGACCAAGAAGATCAAGTCCGGCTACACCACCGACGCCGCATCCCTGAAGGGCTTGCTGGAAAAGACCGGCCACGAGTTCCTGGTGCAGCTCATGGCCCACCGCGAATCCTCAAAGCTCGCCCAGATGGTGGAAACCCTCAAGAAGTCCGTCGCGGATGACGGGCGTATCCACACCACCTACGCGCAGAACATCGCCGCCACGGGCAGGATCTCCTCAAACAACCCCAACCTGCAAAATATCCCGGTGCGCAGTGAAGAAGGCCGCCGGGTCCGCGGGATCTTCGTGGTCAGCGAAGGGTATGAATGCCTTCTGTCTGCTGACTACTCACAGATTGAAATGCGCATCATGGCCCACCTCTCCGGTGACGAGGCGCTGATCCAGGCCTACAGGGATGGCGAGGACCTGCACCGCTTCGTGGGCTCGCGGATCTTCAATGTCCCTCCTGCCGAGGTCACCAGCGCGATGCGCTCCAAGGTGAAGGCGATGTCCTACGGCCTGGCTTACGGACTGACCTCGTTTGGCCTCTCAAAGCAGCTGGAAATTTCGGTGGATGAGGCCAGGACGCTGATGAAGGACTACTTCGATCGCTTCGGCGGTGTGCGTGACTATCTCAGGGGCGTTGTGGACCAGGCGAGGATGGACGGTTACACGGCCACCATTGAAGGTCGCCGCCGTTACCTCCCGGACCTCACCAGCACCAATCGTCAGGCCCGGGAAGCAGCCGAGCGCATTGCGCTTAATTCGCCCATCCAGGGTTCCGCCGCCGACCTCATCAAGCGGGCAATGCTGGGCGTCTCAGCCGAACTTGCGAGCCAGGGCTTGAAATCGCGGATGCTCCTCCAGGTCCACGACGAACTCGTCCTCGAGGTCGCCCCGGGAGAGCGCGACGCCGTCGAAAAACTGGTCGTAGAGCAAATGGGGAGTGCTGCTGAGCTGTCTGTCCCGTTGGACGTCCAGCTCGGCGTAGGGTCCAGCTGGTACGAGGCAGGCCACTAGTAACCCGCACGTTCGAAAGGATCGCCGGCGGGCGCGCCGCCTTGATGGTGGCGCGCCCTCCGGCGTCTGGCTAGGCTCGGGGGCGTGGCTGATCCCAATGAAAGTAATTCCGAAACGAACTCCGCCGAGAAAGATGCCGACAAATACAGGGTTCAACAATTCCCTGCAGTAACTGATCCTGAGGACCCTGTCTACTCTCGCTGTGCGGCATGGGTCCAGGCAGTCTCGCACGGCTTCCACCAGCACAGGCGTGACGAGGAGTACATCGCCAAGACCCTGGCGGCCTACCGCACAGACCAGCGTGAATTGACCGGGGTGTACATCAACGGAGACGTTCCCGAGCACGCTCTGGGCGTCGAGGTCCCGGTGGCCACGTACGGCACCATGCGCAAATCCCTGAATATCGGGTTTGGCCGACAACTGGAATCAAACCTGGTGACCAACGTGACTGTCCGTGGAACGCACCGGCGCAAAGGGCTGCTCCGGGGCATGATCACTGCTGACCTTGCCGGCGCAAAGGACGATGGTCTCGCCATGGCAGCGCTGACCGCCTCAGAGGGGTCCATCTACGGCCGCTTCGGTTTTGGCGTGGCTACCTTTGAACGCAGCATCAAGGTCGACACCGGCCCTCGTTTCCGCCTCAAGGGGTTGGCGACAGGAACGGTTGAGGTGGCTGACTCCAGCGTGCTCCTGGAGGTTGCGCCACAGATCTTCGGCCACGTCCAGCGTGCGACTCCTGGCTCAGTAGACCGCCAAGAGTACTATCGCTTGCTGGCTTCCGGAGCGATCGGCCATGACGGAAAGCCTGATACCAGTGTCCGAAGCGCCCTGCACTACGATGCCTCCGGAACACTGGACGGCTACGTTTCCTATCGCTTCAAGGGCTGGGATCACAAGCCCTACACCATGGAAATCGTGGACCTCGTTGCTGGTACCAATGCGGCCTATCTCGATCTCTGGCGCTTCCTTGGGAGCATCGATCTCATTGACCAGGTGACGTGGGCCGAGGCCCCCGTGGACGATCCGCTGACCTGGGCCTTGCAAGATCCCAGATGCATCGACTCCTCGGATGTTCGGGACATGTTGTGGCTACGGATCCTGGACGTTCCGGCAGCGCTGGCCGCCCGACGGTATCCGATTGCCGGAAAGCTCGTCATGGAAGTCTCGGATACACTTGGTCTGGCTGGTGGCACATGGGCGTTGGTGTCCGACGGCGGTGCTACCGCGGCCGTCACCGAGGCATCCGGCCAAGAACCTGATCTCCGCATGGATGTCGCGGATCTCGCGTCCATCTATCTTGGTGCTGTGTCCCCAGTGACGCTCACTGCTGCCGGGCGGATGAGCGAAGGCAAGCCCGGTGCCGCGTTCGCAGCCCAGCAGCTTTTTGCTGTGGAACGGCCGGCGCACTGCCTCACTCACTTCTAAAAAGCACTTCCGGAAATAAGCACTTTTACGAGCGACTCACATACTCAATAGACAAGGACATCCATGGGGGATTCCAAGCGGCGGCCGTTGGCCGGCCGGCGTTCGGTGCTGCTTGGAATGGCGGGGCTGGCAACTGCAGCTCTGGCGGCTTGCGCGGACAACGGGAGAGGGGCGCTCCCGGACGCCGCCGGACCAGGGCAGATGGCCCCTGGTAGTCCCTCAAATGGGCCCGTGGTTGTCCCACCAAACGGACCCGGGGCCGGCCCTGCGACGCCACCGCCCTCCATCGCCGCGCTGTCCAGTGAGCAAGCTGCTGCTGCCCTCGCCGCCAAGGCCGGCAGCGGTGAGGGAGGCAGCGGCGACGCAGGCGACCAGAGCCCAGTGCCGCCGTCGAGCGCTCCCGCATTGCCAGCCGCCATCCCAGGCAAGCCGCAGATCCTGGCAGAATTTGGATCCCTGCGGCCGCAGGAGTGGGGCCTTCACGTGACGGGTGTGGTGAACAATTCGGCATCCCGGCATGTGGCCCTCACGTTCGATGCCTGCGGCGGCCCAGGCGGAACCGGCTGTGACCACAAGCTGCTCAAGTCACTTCGCAGCCTCAACGTCCCCGCCACACTTTTCATTAACAGCCGTTGGATCAACGCGAACAAGTCACTTGCCGCGGAACTGGCCGCCGACCCCCTGTTCGAGCTCTCGAACCACGGCACACTTCACCTGCCCTTGTCAGTCAATGGCAAGTCCGCTTACGGCATAGCCGGAACGGCAAACCCTGCGGCAGTGTACGAGGAATTGATGGGCAACCAGGCCCTCATGCATGAGTTAACCGGGGTTTCCCCGCGCTTCTTCCGGCCAGGAACGGCGTTCTACGATGACGTCGCTGCCAGCATGACCCGCAGGCTGGGGATGCTGCCAGTCAACTTCACGATAAACGGCGACGGCGGGGCCACCTTTGCGCCGGCTACCGTCGCCGGGGAAGTGGCCAAGGCAGCGGCGGGAGACATCGTCATCTCGCACTTCAACAGGCCGGGCGCCGGAACTGCAGAGGGTTACGCGAGGGCTTTGCCTCGCTTGCTGGACCGGGGGATTACGTTCGCGCGGCTCGGAGACGTCTTGCCTGTATGAACGCCTTTGCTGGTCCTGCCGGAGTCCTTTTGACCCTGCTTTGCAGATACGACTAGAATAAACGGGCGTGTACTACGTGCATGCGTCCATTTTGTATTAATCCACAAATCAGGATGACCCGGTATTTTGCCGTGTTCTGCCGTCCGGACCCGGGCGGCAGCGGTTTGCCTGACCGACTAACTATCCACAACGGAGCCCCTACTACATGACCATCACCTCCACCGAGAAGCCCGGTACCCCCGTAGTCGCCATTAACGACATCGGTACCGCTGAGGACTTCCTCGCAGCTGTCGACGCCACCATTAAGTACTTCAACGACGGTGACCTCGTCGAAGGTACCGTCGTCAAGGTCGACCGCGACGAAGTCCTGCTCGACATCGGTTACAAGACCGAAGGTGTCATCCCTTCCCGCGAGCTTTCCATCAAGCACGACGTTGACCCCGGCGAAGTTGTTGCCGTTGGCGATCAGGTCGAAGCTTTGGTTCTCACCAAGGAAGACAAAGAAGGCCGTCTGATCCTCTCCAAGAAGCGTGCTCAGTACGAGCGTGCCTGGGGCGACATCGAGAAGGTCAAGGAAGAAGACGGCGTCGTTACCGGTACCGTCATCGAGGTTGTCAAGGGTGGCCTCATCCTGGACATCGGCCTGCGCGGCTTCCTGCCCGCATCCCTCGTCGAGATGCGTCGTGTTCGCGACCTCGCTCCGTACATCGGTCAGCAGATCGAAGCCAAGATCATCGAGCTGGACAAGAACCGCAACAACGTTGTGCTGTCCCGCCGTGCATGGCTCGAGCAGACCCAGTCCGAGGTCCGCTCCACGTTCCTCAACAAGCTGGAAAAGGGCCAGGTTCGTCCCGGCGTTGTTTCCTCCATCGTCAACTTCGGTGCATTCGTGGACCTTGGCGGCGTAGACGGCCTCGTTCACGTTTCCGAGCTCTCCTGGAAGCACATCGACCACCCGTCCGAGGTTGTCGAGGTTGGCCAGGAAGTCACCGTCGAGGTCCTCGAAGTGGATCTGGACCGCGAGCGTGTCTCCCTGTCGCTCAAGGCTACGCAGGAAGACCCGTGGCAGACCTTCGCCCGCACCCACGCCCTGGGCCAGGTTGTCCCGGGTAAGGTCACCAAGCTGGTTCCGTTCGGTGCATTCGTTCGCGTCGAAGACGGCATCGAAGGCCTCGTTCACATCTCCGAGCTGGCTGTCCGCCACGTTGAGCTCGCCGAGCAGGTTGTCTCCGTTGGGGACGAACTGTTCGTCAAGGTCATCGACATCGACCTCGAGCGTCGCCGCATCTCCCTCTCCCTCAAGCAGGCTAACGAGGGCGTTGACGCTGACAGCACCGAGTTCGATCCCGCTCTGTACGGTATGGCCGCTGAGTACGACGAAGAGGGCAACTACAAGTACCCCGAGGGCTTCGACCCCGAGTCGAACGAATGGCTCGAAGGCTACGAGACCCAGCGCGCCGCTTGGGAGCAGCAGTACGCTGACGCCCAGACCCGTTGGGAAGCCCACAAGAAGCAGGTTGCACAGCACGCTGCTGACGACGCTGCCGCTGCAACGTCCGGTGAGAGCGATTCCGGCACCACCAGCTACTCCTCGGAGCCGGCTGCTGCTGAGTCCAACGCCGGTACCCTGGCGTCCGACGAAGCTCTCGCAGCACTGCGCGAGAAGCTGACCGGCAACTAATTCCGCCACCCCTCACGGGATGCGCTGAATAGCCACAGAAGGACCCCTGCCATGCGGCAGGGGTCCTTCTGCCTAAGCAACGTGGCTTCTCAAGAATCTGCTCGTCGACATCGGCCAGTCCCACCCGGGGTTGCATAGTTGATTCAGGGCACATCGATCCACTCCGTTCCCTGCGGACTCAGTGTGCCCGTGCCTGCAGTGAGGGCCGCTACACGGGAGTGCGCCTCCGCCAAGGCGTCGCTGTTGTCCGCCAGCGCGACCCGGAGGACTGTGTGCTTGGCTTCATAGCTGGTGTTTGCCATGACAAAGCCGGATCCGCGGAGTTCGTTCTCCAAGCGTCCGGCGTCCGCGTGCGGCACGTCGATGTCGCAAAGCCGCAGCCGCCGACGCTGCACCAGGGGTGCCAGTTCCAAAGCTGCAGATACCGATTCGGAATAGGCACGGACCAGCCCGCCCGCGCCAAGGAGGATTCCGCCGAAATAGCGGACGACGACGACACTTACGTCGCTAAGGTCGGTCACCCCGGGTGCTGTCTCACGTTTGAGCAGTGCTTCCAGCATGGGAATACCGGCCGTGCCCGACGGTTCGCCGTCGTCACTGGAACGTTGAATCATCCTGTCCGGACCTACAACGAAAGCCGAACAGTGGTGCCGTGCGTCATGGAACTCGCGTCTCAGCGCAGCCACCAGGGAGCGTGCAGTTCCTTCGTCCGGCGAGCGGCGGAGAACAGTGATGAAGCGGGAACGCCGGATCTCCAGTTCGTGGCGGAAATCCGGACCTTCAGCCAGCGTTGTGTAACTGGTTGCACGGCTGTCATCCTCAATTTCCACCGCTTCAGTCTAGTGTGGAGGGGTGTTGAAGATCGGGCTGACGGGCGGTATCGCCTCGGGAAAATCGCTGGTGGCTGCCAGGCTGCAGGAGTTGGGGGCCGTGCTCATTGATGCTGACCTCATTGCCAGGCAAGTGGTGGAGCCCGGAACTCCGGGCCTCGCCCGCGTAGTAGAGGCTTTTGGACCGGGGATCCTGGGCCCTGAGGGGAGACTGGACCGGCCCGCCCTTGGGGCCATAGTTTTCCAGGATCCCTCACGGCGTGAAGTGCTCAACGGCATCATCCACCCGTTGGTCCGGGAGTCAGCAGCCGCGATCGTTGCCCAAGCCGCGGATGAAGACATTCTGGTCCAGGACATTCCCCTGTTGGTTGAGACAGGGCAGGGGAGTGCTTTCCATTTGGTGATTGTGGTGGATGCTCCCGATGACGTGCGGATACAACGCATGGTAGACCTTCGCGGGATGAGCCCGGAGGACGCGCGTTCCCGAATGGCGGCCCAAGCCAGCCAAGAGGCAAGAAACGCTGCAGCGGACATCGTCCTGGAAAATTCCGGCAGCCGGGAGGAACTGCTCGCCACAGTGGATGCCTTGTGGTTCAGTCGACTGCTGCCTTTCGCGGACAATTGCCGGCGGGGAGTTCGTGCCCGGCGAACAGAAGGGCCAGTCCTGTCTGCTTCCAGAACCGACTGGGGCCCGCAAGCGGCCCGACTGTCCTCGCGGATCCAGGCAGCAGCACCGGAGGACATCCTTGCCGTGGACCACATTGGATCTACCTCGGTGCCCGGGTTGGCCGCCAAGGACGTCATAGACCTTCAACTGACTGTTGCCGATCTTGAGGTGGCGGATCGGATTGCGCCACATCTGGCCGCGGCCGGATACCCGCGTGTTCCGGGCGTCGTCGCAGACACCCCGAAGCCGTCACAGCCGGATCCGGCCCAATGGCAGAAACGCTTCCATGCCAACGCGGATCCAGGACGCCCGACGAACCTGCATGTGCGCGTTGCCGGCTCGCCCGGCTGGAGATACGCGCTGCTGTTTCGTGACTGGTTGAGGGCCGAAGCTTCTGCCGTTGCCCTGTATGAGGGGCACAAGCGCGAACTTGCTGCACAACATGCCAGCGACCCCGGCACGGCTGCATACGCCGATGCCAAAGAACCCTGGTTCACGGATGTGGCCTGGCCGCTGATGGATGAGTGGGCCAGCCGCACCGGCTGGCAACCGCCGTCGTATTCTTCTGTTGCAGCGGGACTTAATTCCGAACAATAAACTGTCGGGGTGCGGGGGTAGATTGGTGTCATGAGTCTTGCCCAGGAGATCAACCGTGTCGTCGCGCCCTTCGAAGTCGTCAGCGATTACCAACCCGCCGGCGACCAGCCGGCGGCAATTGCGGAACTGACAGAACGCATCAACAACGGCGAGAAGGATGTTGTCCTTCTCGGCGCTACCGGTACGGGCAAGAGCGCCACCACAGCCTGGCTTATTGAGCAGGTGCAGCGTCCCACGCTGGTCATGGTTCAAAACAAAACGCTGGCAGCCCAGCTGGCCAACGAGTTCAGGGAACTCCTGCCCAACAATGCGGTGGAGTACTTCGTCTCGTACTACGACTACTACCAACCCGAAGCGTACGTACCCCAGACGGATACGTTCATCGAAAAGGACTCCTCGGTCAATGAGGAAGTCGAGCGGCTTCGGCACTCGGCAACCAACGCACTGCTGACCCGGCGAGACGTCATCGTGGTGGCCACAGTCTCCTGCATCTACGGCCTGGGAACACCCGAAGAGTACATCGCGGGCATGGTGACGCTCACCAAGGGCGCCGAAATGAACCGTGACCACCTCCTTCGCAAGTTCGTTTCCATGCAGTACGCGCGCAATGACATGGACTTCCACAGGGGCACCTTCCGCGTCCGTGGGGACACCGTAGAGATCATTCCCATGTACGAGGAACTCGCACTCAGAATCGAATTTTTCGGCGACGAAATCGAGAACATCTACACGCTGCATCCGGTAACGGGCGAGGTCATCCGCGAGGAAACGGAAATGTACGTCTTCCCGGCCTCCCACTACGTTGCCGGCCCGGAGCGGATGGGCCGCGCAATCTCGGCCATCGAGGACGAACTCGCCGAGCGCCTGAAGGTGCTGGAGAGCCAGAACAAGCTGGTGGAAGCCCAGCGGCTGCGGATGCGGACCACCTACGATCTCGAAATGATGCAGCAGATGGGTTTCTGCAACGGCATCGAGAATTACTCACGGCACATCGACGGCCGTGCAGGCGGTACGGCACCGCACTGCCTGCTGGACTACTTCCCTGACGACTTCCTTCTGGTCATCGACGAATCCCACGTCACCGTCCCGCAAATCGGCGCCATGTACGAAGGGGACATGTCCCGCAAGCGCACGCTGGTGGACCATGGGTTCCGGCTGCCCTCGGCCATGGATAACAGGCCTTTGAAGTGGGACGAGTTCCTTGAACGCATCGGCCAGACCGTCTACTTGTCGGCCACACCCGGCAAGTACGAGCTCGGGAAGGCAGACGGCACTGTCCAGCAGATCATCCGACCCACTGGACTCATCGATCCCGAGGTGATCGTGAAGCCCACCAAGGGACAGATCGATGATCTCCTGGGCGAAATCCGCCAGCGCACTGAACGCGATGAACGCGTCCTGGTAACTACGTTGACCAAGCGCATGGCCGAAGACCTGACGGACTACCTCCTGGGCCACGGCGTCAAAGTCCAGTACCTCCACTCCGACGTCGACACTCTCCGCCGGGTTGAGCTGCTGCGTGAACTCCGGATGGGAGTCTTTGATGTCCTGGTAGGCATCAACCTCCTGCGCGAAGGCCTGGACCTGCCTGAAGTCTCGCTGGTCAGCATCCTGGATGCGGACAAGGAAGGCTTCCTGCGTTCATCCACGTCCCTTATCCAGACGATTGGCCGTGCCGCTCGAAACGTGTCCGGCCAGGTCCACATGTATGCGGACAGGATCACGGACTCCATGGCGCACGCCATCGAGGAAACCAACCGTCGCCGCGCCATCCAGGTCAAGTACAACACCGACAATGGCGTTGATCCCCAGCCGCTTCGGAAGAAAATCGCTGATATCACGGACCAGCTGGCCCGCGAAGATGCTGATACCCAGGAGCTCCTGAACAACAGGCTGGCCAAGGGAGCCAAACGTACCTCGGGCAGCAAGGGTGCAGCCACCGTCCGGAAGGACGGACTGGCCGCGGCTCCCGCAGAAGATCTGGTTGGCCTGATCGAACAACTCACGGAACAGATGCACGGGGCCGCTGCCGAGCTGCAGTTCGAGGTCGCCGCCCGAATCCGCGACGAAGTGGGGGAGTTGAAGCGCGAATTGCGTCAAATGCAGTCCGCAGGGCACGCCTAAGGTAAGGTTGTGGTCACGTAGGGGAGTATCCCAAGCGCTATGTCCGTCAGCACGCAAGGCACAGATGCCTCGCCGGACTTAGTGGGCCGCTGAATGTGCATTCACCGCACTGGCAGGCCGGAGAGACTTACACCGCTTTCCCGTACCCTGCGAAAGGCCTGCATTAATGGAGCTTCCAATCTGGTTTGAGGTCGGCTCATTCGTCGCCCTCGGCATCATCCTGCTCATCGACCTCCTCCTGGTGGTCAAGCGTCCCCACGAACCATCAATGAAGGAAGCCGGCCTCTGGGTCGCCTTCTACGTTGCCTTGGCCCTGGTCTTTGCCGGTGCCATGTTCTACTTCACTGGCCCCGAATATGGCAGCCAGTTCGTCGCCGGCTGGGTTACTGAATACAGCCTGAGCATCGACAACCTGTTCGTCTTCATCATCATCATGGCCCGCTTCTCCGTGCCCCGGAAATACCAGCAGGAAGTGCTGATGGTGGGCATCATCATCGCMCTGGTCCTCCGCGGTATTTTCATTGCCCTGGGCGCGGTGGTCATCGAGCAGTTCAGCTGGATCTTCTACATCTTCGGCGCCTTCCTGCTGTGGACTGCCTGGAAGCAGGCCACAGATTCCGGTGAAGACGAAGAAGAAGGTGCCGAAAACCCCTTGGTTGCGCGCCTGCGCAAGGTCCTTCCGATGTCTGAAAAGTTCGACGGCGGCAAGCTGCGGACCACCGTAAACGGCAAGAAGGTCTTCACCCCGATGGTGATCGTCTTCGTGACCATCGGCATGACCGACCTCCTGTTCGCGGTGGACTCCATTCCCGCGATCTTCGGCCTGACCCAGAGTGCCTTCATCGTCTTCACAGCCAACATCTTCGCGCTCATGGGCCTGCGCCAGCTGTACTTCCTGCTGGGTGGACTGATGAGCCGGCTGATCTACTTGAAGCACGCCCTGTCAGTCATTCTTGCCTTCATTGGCGTCAAGCTCGTCCTGCACGCAATGCACGTCAACGAGCTTCCGTTCATCAACAACGGCCACCACATCGAGTGGGCTCCCGAGATTCCTACCTTCGTTTCTTTGGCGGTCATTATCGGCACGATCGTCGTAGCAGTCGTCGCCAGCTTGCTCAGCCCGGCGGCACGCCAGTCCAAGCTGGACGCACGGTTGGAAGAGGACTCGAAGAAGAGCTTGAGCGAAGCCGAGTAACCGGGCTGTGAAAGTTGTAGTCTCGTGAAGTGACTACCACTTCTACTACGGCGCTGGACCCCCAACGGGTCCAGCGTCGTACTGTTTTCCTGCTCAGTTCGGCCCAGCTCCTCAGCGGAGTCGGCAACGGCGCCACATTGTCCATCGGATCGCTCCTGGCCGTGGATCTGTCCGGGTCCGAGGCGTGGGCGGGATCGATCACTACTGTCCTCACCCTCGCGGCAGCCTTGACTGCCCTACCGCTGGCACGGCTGGCGGAAGCGCGCGGACGCCGGGTGGGCCTCGTTTCTGGCCTGCTGGCTGCCATGATCGGGGCAGTCCTGGTGATGGTCTCCGTGGTGGCCGAATCATTCCCGTTGCTCCTGCTCGCTGCCGGTTTTCTCGGACTTGGTACAGCCGCCAACCTTCAGGCGAGGTTCGCCGCCGTCGACCTCGCCCACGCTGAGCACCGCGGCAGGTCACTGTCCACTGTCGTCTGGGCGATCACTATCGGAGCCGTGGCCGGTCCAAACCTCATCCAACCTGGTGCCGCAGTGGGGTCCGCGTTGGGCCTGCCACCCATTGCCGGTCCTTTCGTCTTCTCAGCCGCAGGTCTGTTCCTGGCGGCGGTGTTGCTCTTCATCGGTTTGCGGCCGGACCCGTTGCTGCTGGCGCGGCGGTTGGCCTCGGAGTCCGCAGGCTCGGGGACCCTCCCTGTCAGGGGCACTATCCGCTCCGGCCTTCAAGCTGTTCGTTCCTCGCCTCGGGCCATCCTTGCGCTTGCAGCCGTGGTTGCTGCCCACGGCGTCATGGTGGCGATCATGTCCATGACGCCCTTGCACCTGCAGCAGCTGGTGGGCGGTTCACATGCCGGCCATCACGGCGGAACAACCGACAGCACAGACGCCTTGGTTGTCATTGGGCTGACAATTTCGCTGCATATCGCCGGCATGTTCGCCCTCTCGCCGCTCTGGGGCTGGCTAACGGACAAAGCCGGCCGCATCCAAACGATCGCCATAGGGCACGGACTTCTGCTAGTGGCAGTGCTGATCGCGGGAATCGGTCAGCAAGAGCCCGTATTGGTGACCATAGGCCTGATCATCCTTGGCCTTGGATGGTCCGCCGCGACCATTGCCGGGTCCACGCTCCTTGCTGAAAGTGTTGCCCAAGAGCAGAAGGTAACCGTGCAAGGCGTTTCCGATACGCTCATGGGCGCGGCGGGTGCAACGGGCGGCGCCACATCCGGACTTGTCCTCGCCTGGCTCGGCTACGAAGGGCTGAACATAGCCGCCGGAGTGCTGGCCGCTGTGATGCTGGCACTGACAGCCGCCACCGCTGCCCGGGCGCGCCGTGCAATCCCTGCCTAGGACGGATGTGGCCTCAGCGGGAACCCCGCACCAGCCCGAAAAGCCGCCCAAAGATGCCTTCGCCGTCTTCCCCGATGCCGTCATGGTGGAAGTCGTCCGTCACCCAGGTTTGAAGCCCACGGACTGCCGCGGCGGTTTCCATTGAGAGGTCATGGTCTACGTAGATGTCGTCCTTGTAGACGGCCGCTGCCACTGGAACCTTGTTGACCGTCAACTGCTGGTGGTCATACAGGGGACACCAATCCGACTTGGCAGCCAGCAAGGCGGCTACGTCGTGGAGCGGGATCAGCGCCGGATCCTGTTCGAAGTACCAGGGGTAGACCATTTCTCCCGTGAGCAGGGGGGCCTCCGCTGCCGGCTTGAACTCGGGGAACTCTTCCAGCACGCGCCACGCTGCCCAGTCCGTGGCCTCGCCCTGCCCGTAGATCGATTCATGGAGTACCGCGTACAAGGGGTTCCCTGCCCGGCTCACGAGACTCCGTACTTGCTCCAGGAACACTTCCGACAGTCGTTCACCCAAAGGCGTTTCGATGAAAGCGTCCTCCAGGAGGTAGTGCAGGGAGTCCACCCGGGTGTTGCCGCCGAGGAATGATCCCACCATCTGAAACCGCTCGGGCGTCAGCCGTTCTCCGCTGGCCAGGAATTCCTCATGCTGTTCGAGGTGGCGGACGATCCTGGTGACAGTTTCGCGGTCTTCCGGATACCAGGCGAAGTACTCCGCGTTCCGCTCCGCCACCCGCCGGAATGTGGCACGGTACACGCGCTCGGCCGGGCCATGCAGGGGAGCAAGTCCTCCCGTGATGAGGACCTCCCGCAGCCCTTTCGGGGCAAACGACAAATAAGTCAACGCGCAGAATCCACCAAAGCTCTGGCCCAACACTGACCATGGCCCGGAATCCAAGGCATGCCGAATGAACTCGGCGTCGGCCACGATTGAATCAGCCCGGAAGTGCGTCAGGTAGTCAGCCTGGGCTGCGACGTCACCGCGGAGCGCCAATGACTGTCGCTCCACAGGTGTGGAGAGGCCCGTGCCACGCTGGTCCAGCATCAGGATCCGAAAATCCTTGGCCGCCGCCTTCATCCACCCTGACAGGGAAGTGACACGGTTCCCGCGCCCACCAGGTCCACCTTGGAGGAACAGCAACCATGGAAGTTTGGCGGCCTCCTCCTCTGAGTGATCGGTGGAGGAATACTCCCGTGCGAACACGGTGATCGTTTCGCCGCTCGCCTGGTCGTCCGTAACGGATTTAGCCGAACCATGGTCCAGGGGGACAGTGAAGTAGTGCTCGGCGGTTCGGAGGCCTCGGAATTCATGCCGGGCGCGGATACGGTGAGCGTCGGTCAAGGCTCGCGTCTCAGCCATGGGCAAGAGCCTTGTTGCTTGTGCTGGCACCTGCTCCGAACGCTTCCAGCGCCTCGCCGGTCAGCCTGAACGTGGACCACTCCTCCATGGGGAAGGCGCCAAGGTTCTTGTAGAACTTGATGGACGGTTCGTTCCAGTCCAGGACGCTCCACTCCACCCGGGCATAGCCGCGTTCGACGGCGGTCGCGGCCAGATGCTGAAGGAGCGCCTTGCCGTGGCCCTCTCCACGCGCGTCCGGAACGACGTAGAGGTCTTCCAGGTAAATGCCGTGAACACCTTCCCACGTTGAGTAATTCAGGAACCACAGGGCAAAGCCCTGCACTGTACCAGCGGCACTACTGGCCATGCTCGCGTACACCCGCGGGTTCTCTCCGAACAACGCCTCGGTCAGCAGCTCCGGGGTATTCCTGACGGCGTCGGGTTCCTTTTCGTAGATCGCAAGATCGTGGATCATGCGCAGGATTGTGGGAACGTCTTCAACGGTGGCAGGGCGGATTACACTCATGCTTCCGAGCTTACTAGGGGCCGGGCTTTACAGGGGCCGGCCGCCTACCGCCAACGCCGTGCGGACGAACCGTGCGTGACAGGCGGTTCTTGATAAGCAATGGGAACACCGTCCACTGTGATGGGCGGACCGACGTACCGGAGACGGCCATAGGGGCTGTCTACCTCGTGGTAGTCGGGCTCTGGCAGCTCGACGTCAGTCCCGATACCCGTCGGAAGGAGAAGTAGCTCTTCCGCTGTCCGGGCCAGCGAAAGCCGGGCCGTTCCGCCAAGTCCCGTAGCCAGTCGCTGGGTCAGCAAAGCGAATACTGCCGCAGCAAGGCCATAGCCCGTGGCATGATCCAGCGCCTGCACCGGTAGCGCGCCAGGCCGCCACCCGCCGTCGTCGTCATGACCATATCGGTCAGCTATGCCGCACGCTGCCTGGACCAGACTGTCAAAACCACGTCGCCCCTGCCAAGGACCTCCGTGGCCCCAGGCACTCAAGGTGGCCACCACGAGGTCCGGGCGGCGCAGCAGCAGCGCGTCAGGTGTCAATCCAAAACGATCCAGCCCGCCGTCGCGATACCCCATGATCACTACGTCTGCCATCTCCAGAAGTTCCATGACAGCAGCCAGATCGTCCGGATTCCGGAAGTCTGCCTCGGCGCTGCGCTTGTCAAAGCCTGAGTCAATGAAAGCGTCCGTAAGCTCCGGAAGGTGCGGAGGGTCTATCCGGAGGACGTCCGCGCCCAAGGCTCCAAGGAGCCGGGTTGCCACGGGGCCGGCAATGACCCGGGTCAGGTCAAGGACTTTGAGACCTGCCAACGCACGGTATGGAACCGCGGAAGGAACCCACGACGACGGGCGGCTTGGTTCCGTGGTTGCTCCAAGGTGGCCGAAACTGATCCACGGCCCCTGACTGGCCGCTTCAAACATAGGAGCGGCTACCCACTCTTCCCTGGTGCGGACGGCGGCAGCTACGCCGTTGTTGCCAGTAATAAGGTCTTCGGCTTCCAAAGACGTCATGGCCAGTAATGCGCGGTCCACATCGGCAGGTTCGCTGGCCGAGACCGCCTCCATGAGCCGCGCGGCGTGGTGTGGATAGTTGGCGTGAAGGCGGATCCAGCCATCAGCGGTTTTCCGGAAACCGGACAACGGAGCGAACCCTTCAGGTTTCTGGCCACCTATCAGCAGGTGCCCCAGGGAATCGAACGCAGCCGCCGTAGGTCCGGCGTCAACCGAGTACCTGTGCGTCGTTCCTGTCAACGCGTTCAGCCCCGTCGCTGCAGCCCGCACCGCACCCAAAGCCAGGCCTTCCACGTCCAGTGCAGGAACGCCATCTGCAACTGCCCACCATCGTCGCGGTCCGGTCCAGGCCGCCGTGGGTTCTGTGCTCATGACGTCCAGCGCCCGCAAGCTGCTGCCGAGATCAGGGACGGATTCCATGAGACCTCCTTCAGCCGGTTGACTAGAGTCGGTTGACGTTCGTCACCCGAACCACAGCGGTGCCCGTCTCATCGGAAGCGGCGAGATCCACATCGGCAGAGATGCCCCAGTCGTGATTTCCGGCGGGGTCATCGAAGATCTGGCGGACCCGCCACGTGCCGGGTTCTTCGGTGATGATAAGCAATCCGGGCCCACGGGCATCGGGGCCCGTGCCGATGTCATCGTGTTCATCGAAGTAGTCGTCCAGAACCTCTTCCCAGCGTTCGGCGTCCCAGCCGGCGTCGGCGTCCAGCTCACCCAGCGCGGCAGAGTCTTCGTCCGCGAAGAGCTCCACCCTGCGGAACATTTCGTTCCGGACCATGACCCGGAAAGCCCGGATGTTCGTGGTCAAAAGCGGTGGCGGTGGCGGGGGAGCGTCGTGCGGTGTAGGCGTAAGCCCTGACGTGAGCTCCTCCCACTCATCAAGGAGGCTGGAGTCCACTTGCCGGACAAGTTCACCCAGCCAGGCGATGAGGTCCTCGAGGTCCTCGCGCAGCAAGTCCTGGGGCACGGTCTGCCTGAGAGCACGGAATCCATCCGCCAAGTAGCGCAGGACGATGCCTTCGGAGCGGGCCAGTCCGTAGAACTGCACGAACTCTCCGAAGTTCATGGCGCGTTCATACATGTCGCGGATGATGGATTTGGGCGCCAGCTCAAAGTCGCCCACCCATGGGGCAGCCTTTCGGTACACCTCGAAGGCCTCGCCGAGAATCTCCGCCAAGGGCATCGGGTACGTCACTTCGTCGAGCATGGTCATGCGCTGCTCATATTCGATGCCGTCAGCCTTCATGGCGGCAACTGCCTCGCCACGGGCCTTCTTTTGCTGGGCAGAGAGAATCTGGCGCGGTTTCTCCAACGTGGCCTCGATAACCGAAACAACGTCCAGTGCATACGACGGCGACTCTGGATCCAACAGTTCCAGCGCGGCAAGCGCAAACGGTGAAAGCGGTTGGTTAAGGGCGAAGTTGGCCTGCAAGTGGACCGTTAAGCGGACGGAACGGCCTTCGGACTGTTGTTCATCCTCCGGAATGCGTTCAACCACACCCGCGGCCAGCAGTTCGCGGTAGATTCCCAAGGCCTTCTTCATGAGTTTCAACTGCGCCGCGCGGTTCTCGTGGTTTTCGCTGAGCAAGCGCCGCGTTGCCTGGAAAGGATCTCCGGGGCGTTCCATGAGGTTCAACAGCATTGCGTGGGTGACAGTGAAACTTGAAGTCAAGGGCTCGGGTACGGACTCCACAAGGCGCTTGAACGTCGGCTCACCCCAGGAAACGAATCCTTCCGGAGGCTTTTTCTTGACCACTTGGCGCAGTTTCTTCTGGTCATCGCCAAATTTGGCGGTGGCTTTGGCCATGGCTTTGGTGTTCTCCACCACGTGGTCAGGAGCCTGAACCACTACGGTACCGGCGGTGTCGTACCCGGCGCGGCCGGCGCGGCCGGCAATCTGGTGGAACTCACGCGAGTTAAGCGATCTGGTGCGTACGCCGTCGTACTTGCTCAACGCCGTCAACAGAACCGTACGGATGGGAACGTTGATGCCCACGCCCAGGGTGTCGGTACCGCAAATGACCTTAAGGAGCCCGGCTTGTGCGAGTTGCTCCACCAAACGCCGGTACTTGGGCAACATCCCGGCGTGATGGACACCGATGCCATGGCGGACCAACCGGTTGAGCGTCTTTCCGAAGCCTGCGGCAAACCGAAAGCCGGCGATGAGCTCTGCGATCCGGTCCTTTTCATCCCGGCTGCACATATTGATGCTCATCAGGTTCTGGGCGCGTTCGATCGCTTCTGCCTGGCTGAAGTGCACAACGTAGACGGGGACCTGCTTGGTGGAGAGCAGTTCTTCCAGGGTCTCGTGGACCGGAGTGAGGTGATAGTAGTAATGCAGCGGAATCGGACGCTCCGCAGAGCTAACGGTTGTGGTGGGCCGACCGGTGAGTTCAGTGAGGCCGGCTTCGAAACGGCTGACGTCGCCCAGCGTCGCGGACATGAGCAGGAACTGGGCCTGGGGGAGTTCGAGCAGGGGAACCTGCCAGGCCCATCCGCGCTGGGGATCGGAGTAAAAGTGGAATTCATCCATGATCACAGCGCCAAGTTCCGCGGAGGCTCCCTCGCGGAGGGCAATATTGGCCAGGATCTCGGCGGTGCAGCAAATAATCGGCGCATCCTGGTTCACGCCGGAGTCGCCTGTAATCATGCCAACGTTTTCGGCACCGAAGATATCGCAGAGCGCGAAGAACTTCTCCGAGACCAACGCCTTGATGGGAGCGGTGTAGTAGCTTCGTTGGCCGCGGGCCATGGCCTCGAAGTGGGCTGCAATGGCAACAAGCGATTTTCCCGAGCCCGTAGGCGTCGCCAGGATGACGTTGGCGCCAGAGGCGAGTTCCATGATGGCCTCGTCCTGGGCGGCATACAACTGCAAGCCGCGGCCCTCTGTCCACTCAACGAACCGTGTGTAGATCTCATCCGGACCCAAGGGGTTGGAGGCAGTGGAACCAGGGAGCTGCTCAAGAAGTTTCATTGGTTTCCAGCTTAGTGCCCGGACGGTTTAGGCTCGCCCCAGCGCTGCTGCCAAATGCAAGGAGGCTTATATGAGGTGGGATCCATCCAAGTATGTGGAGTTCGGCAATCACAGGGACAGGCCGTTCCATGACCTCGTGGCCAGGATTCAGGCTGAGTCGCCGCGGAAAGTGGTGGATCTTGGATGCGGCCCCGGTAACCTCACAGCCACACTGGCTGTGCGCTGGCCTGATGCCTGCATCGTCGGCCTCGATTCCTCTGGCGAGATGCTTGCGAAGGCAGCTGGACAAGCCCGGAAATTCGCCAACCTGGAATTCGAGCAGGCGGATATTGCTGGTTGGCAGCCTGATCAGGAGACCGACGTCGTAGTAACCAATGCCGCGCTCCAGTGGGTTCCCGGGCACCAAGCCATGCTGGGTCAGTGGCTACGTGAACTTAAGCCGGGTGCCTGGTTCGCCCTGCAGGTGCCGGGAAATTTCACATCCCCTTCGCACACGCTCATGAGGGAGCTCGCCGAGTCATCCAAGTGGTCCTCCCGCCTTGGCGACGTTCTTCGGCATGATGGCGTTGTGGGTAGTCCCGCCGACTATCTTGGGATTATGCTCGACGCCGGATGCGCAGCTGACGCTTGGGAAACCACCTACCAGCAGGTACTACCGGGCAAGGATCCGGTCCTTGAATGGGTGCGGGGCACGGGACTCCGGCCAGTGCTCGCAGCCTTGTCTCCCGAGGATGCCGCCGACTTCGAGCACGAATACTCCGCTTTGCTGCGCAAGGCTTATCCGGCCACAAGCCACGGAACAGTGTTCCCGTTCCGCCGCATCTTTGCGGTGGCCCAGAGGGACACGTGAGGCCGCACGACCCGTTGCCGGCCGTAGCAATTAAGTTTCCAGCCGTCAGTGGCTTGTTCCCGTTCCGCGTCGCTGGTCTAATTCTCGGCATGGACCATGGACGCTTCATTCAGCAGCAAACGCCCGCATGGGTCCCGGCACCTGGCCGGTGTTCGCGATGACTGCCATGGACGGATTTCCCGGGAACTGGCGCCCCAACACCAGCAGCGGAGTTGCCCTTTTTGAGCAGTTGAGACTGCGAATCATCGAACTCGCAGACTCCGGGGTCCTCGCAGTGGGAGCCAAGCTCCCGCCGGTGCGCAATCTTGCGGGCGTGCTGGATGTGGCCCCACATACAGTGGCCCGGGCCTATAAGGAGTTGGAGGCTGCGGGTGTCGTCGCTACGCGGGGACGCAACGGCACCATCGTGTGTGCCCGGGATGACCGCTGGGGCGCGCTTGCGGAGGTTGCCGCCCAATATGCTGCTGCGGCTAAGGCCCAAGGCGCCTCATTCGCCGAAGCGGTACAGCTTCTTGCGGCCGCGTATGACGCTGATTGATACCGATGAGTAGCATGTGAGGCACGACATGGAAATTCGAAGAAGTTTTCGATTAGCATTGGTAGGTGCCCAAAGCCTTAGCTGAAGATGCAGCCATCGATGCCCTGAAGAGCGTAGCCGTCGTTCCCGATACCAAGCCCACCAGGCCGGACCTGTCCCGGCTGGTAGTCAAGGGCGCACGTGAACACAACCTGCGCAATGTAGATCTGGACCTCCCAAGGGACGCGATGATCGTGTTCACGGGCCTTTCGGGTTCGGGCAAGTCCTCCTTGGCCTTCGATACGATCTTCGCTGAAGGACAGCGGCGGTACGTGGAATCGCTGTCGGCCTATGCCCGTCAGTTCCTGGGCCAGGTGGACAAGCCGGACGTGGACTTCATTCAGGGCCTGTCTCCGGCAGTGTCGATCGATCAGAAATCCACCAGCAAGAACCCTCGTTCCACGGTGGGCACCATCACCGAAATTTACGATTACATGCGTCTTCTCTGGGCGCGTGTAGGCCGTCCCCACTGCCCTGTTTGCGGGGAGCCCATCGCCCGGCAGACGCCGCAGCAGATCGTTGACCAGCTGCTGGAACTGGAAAAGGGCACACGCTTCCAGGTTCTCGCTCCAGTGGTTCGCGGGCGCAAGGGCGAGTTCGTCGACCTCTTCAAGGAACTGACCGCCAAGGGATATTCGCGCGCCCGGGTGGACGGCGAGCTGGTACAGCTCAGCGAGCCGCCCAAGCTTGGCAAGCAGTTCAAGCACACCATCGAAGTGGTAGTGGACCGCTTGGTGGTCAAGGAAGACATCAGCCAGCGGCTCACCGATTCCATTGAAACTGCGCTGGGCTTGGCAGAAGGCCGGGTGCTGATTGAGTTCGTGGACCTTGAGGCCGGAGACCCCGCACGTATCCGTGCCTTCTCCGAGAACCTCGCATGCCCCAACGAGCACCCCCTGGCCATCGATGAAATCGAGCCACGCTCTTTCTCGTTCAACAACCCCTTCGGCGCCTGCTCAGCGTGCAGTGGCATCGGAACCAGGCTTGAAGTGGACGAGGAACTGATCGTTCCCAACCCCGAGCTTTCCCTGGCGCAGGGCGCCATCGCGCCTTGGTCCCTGGGCACTGCCACCACCGAGTACTGGAACCGTCTCCTGGAGGGCTTGGCCCATGAACTCGGCTTCTCCATGGACACCTCGTGGGAAAAGCTCCCCAAGGATGTCCGGAACACCGTGCTGCACGGCAAGGATCACAAGGTTGTGGTCCAGTACCGGAACCGGTTTGGCCGGGAACGCAAGTACAGCACCGGCTTTGAGGGTGCCATCCAATATGTGCACCGCAAGCACGGCGAAACCGACTCGGATTGGGCGCGGGACAGGTACGAAGAGTACATGCGCCAGATTCCCTGCCCCGAGTGCAACGGTGCGCGACTCAACCCTGCTTCGTTGTCGGTGTTGATTAATGGCAAGTCAATCGCTGAAGTAGCGGCGCTTCCCATGCGTGACTGCGCGTCGTTCCTCGGCAGCTTGACGTTGACAGACCGCGAGGCGCAGATTGCCCACCAGGTCCTGAAGGAAATTCAGGCCCGTCTGACGTTCCTTCTGGACGTAGGGCTTGAATACCTGAACCTGGAACGTCCTTCCGGGACCTTGTCCGGCGGTGAAGCCCAGCGCATCCGCCTTGCTACCCAAATTGGGTCCGGCCTCGTGGGAGTCCTCTACGTCCTGGACGAGCCCTCCATCGGCCTTCACCAGCGCGACAACCGCCGCTTGATCGAGACACTGACCCGCCTTCGGGATCTCGGCAACACCCTGATCGTGGTGGAGCATGACGAGGACACCATCCATGAAGCGGACTGGGTGGTTGATATTGGACCTGGCGCCGGCGAGCACGGCGGACAGGTTGTACATTCCGGTACTTACAAGGAGCTCCTGGAAAACAAGGAGTCCTTGACTGGCGACTATCTGTCCGGCCGCCGAAAGATCGACATCCCGGCCAAGCGCCGCAAGTACGACAAAAAGCGTGAGCTCAAGGTCATCGGCGCCAGGGAAAACAACTTGGACAATGTGGATGCCACGTTCCCCCTGGGCCTCTTTACGGCAGTCACGGGTGTCAGCGGTTCCGGTAAATCCACGCTGGTGAACGAGATCCTTTACAAGGTCCTCGCCAACAAGCTCAACGGTGCCAAGCAGGTTGCCGGGCGGCACAGGAGTGTGAATGGATTGGAGCACCTGGACAAGGTGGTCCACGTTGACCAGAGCCCCATCGGACGCACACCGCGCTCCAACCCGGCAACGTACACAGGCGTCTTCGACAACATCCGGAAACTGTTTGCTGAAACCACCGAAGCAAAGGTCCGCGGTTACCAGCCCGGCCGCTTCTCGTTCAACGTCAAGGGCGGCCGCTGCGAAGCATGCTCCGGCGATGGCACATTGAAGATCGAAATGAACTTCCTGCCTGACGTCTACGTTCCCTGTGAGGTGTGCCACGGCGCCCGTTACAACCGTGAAACCCTTGAAGTGCATTACAAGGGAAAGACTATTGCCGATGTCCTTAACATGCCTATCGAGGAAGGCGCTGAATTCTTTGCTGCCTTCACTCCCATCGGACGCCATCTGAACACCTTGGTGGACGTAGGACTGGGCTATGTCAGGCTGGGCCAGCCAGCCACAACCCTGTCAGGTGGTGAAGCGCAACGCGTGAAGTTGGCCGCAGAACTCCAGAAGAGGTCCAACGGCCGCAGCATTTATGTTCTGGACGAACCCACTACCGGCCTGCACTTTGAGGACATCCGGAAGCTGCTCATGGTCCTCCAGGGACTGGTGGATAAAGGCAACACCGTGATCACCATTGAGCACAACCTGGACGTCATCAAGTCCGCGGACTGGATTGTGGACCTCGGGCCGAACGGCGGTTCAGGTGGAGGAAAGATCGTCGCAACGGGTACCCCTGAGCAGGTAGCCAAGTCCACTGACAGCCACACCGCAACGTTCCTTGCGGAAATTCTGCGCTAACTGTCCCGGACTGCCTCACCGGACACCTAAAGAATATCCTCAGCACGGCAGAAGTATTCCGGTAGCGGCATGCGAGTTTCAGGCATGCCGCTACTCGTGAGAAACTAACCCGGTGACTCAAACAACGGTGCCCGTAATTTTCGATCTGGACGGCACCCTTGTCGATCCAGCCGGCGGTATCACAGGAGGAATATCCGCGGCCCTGCGCGAAATGGGCCTCCCCGTTCCGGAACAGGCCGTGCTGAAGGCCATGGTTGGCCCCAAGCTCAGCGATGCACTCCTGCATTTAGCGAATGTCCCGGCGGAATTGGTCGATGAAACCATTTCCCGTTACCGGCAGCATTACAGGGAAACCGGTATTGGCCAGAGCAAGTTGTATCCGGGAATCTTCGACCTCCTTGAATTCTTTGCCGAAACAGGGCGGGCCGTCGCAGTTGCAACCCAGAAGCCCCAAGGTATTGCCCGGATTGTCCTTGAGCATCACGGTATTGCGGATTTCTTTGTGTCCATTAGGGGAGCTGCAGACGACGAATCGCTGGCGGCTAATTCCGCGTCCGGCAAGATCGAGATTGTTGGCGCAGCCTTGGCGGATCTCCACTCCCAGCCTGCTGTGATGGTGGGAGACCGGCACCAGGACGTTGCCGGAGCAATGGCCAACGGCCTGGATTGCATTGGTGTACGTTGGGGCTTCGCCTCGGACGGCGAGCTGGAGGAAGCCGGTGCGGTCGCCGTGGTCGGCACCGCCCTTGAGTTGCGAACCAAAATTGAAGAACTTGACGCTGTCCGCGCGGCGGCCCTGAGCGAGGTACAAAACGATGGCAGTCTTTGATGCGATCCGCTGGACTACGCGTGGACTGATCTCCACCACGTGCCGGCCCACGGTCATTGGGCTGGAGAACGTGCCCACGGAAGGCCCGTTCATCGTAGCGCCGAACCATCTCTCTTTCCTGGACAGCGTGATTGTCCAGGCGCTCATGCCTCGTCCAGTGGCGTTCTTCGCCAAGGCGGAGTATTTCACGACCAAAGGCGTTAAGGGCGCTGTGATGAAGTCCTTCTTCGAAGCTGTCGGTTCCATCCCGGTTGAACGCGGTGAACAGGCAGCGAGCGTGCAGGCGCTGAAGACCCTGCTGGACATCCTGGAGTCCGGGAAGGGCATTGGAATCTACCCCGAGGGCACCCGGTCCCGTGACGGCATCCTGTATCGCGGCCGGACCGGCGTCGGTTGGTTGGCACTCACCACGGGCGCACCTGTGATTCCCGTGGGGCTGATAGGCACGGAGAAACTGCAGCCGGCGGACAAGAACGCCGTTCGCCCCCAGCACTTCACCATGAAGGTTGGCGAGCCGCTGTACTTCGACAAGACGGGCCCGGACCATTCCCTACCCGCACGCCGCCAGGTGACGGACAAGATTATGGATGCCATCGCTGCCCTCAGCGGTCAGGAACGGTCCACAAGCTATAACCAAAGCAAATCGGTGGACTGAGCGCCTGGCGCTGGCTGTCGGTCCAGTTCACTAGACTGGAATGGTGGCAAATCCAGCAAGTTACCGCCCGCAGACGGGTGAAATTCCTACCACCCCGGGCGTCTACCGTTTCCGCGACCCCCACGGCCGGGTCATCTACGTGGGCAAGGCCAAGAACCTCCGTTCCAGGCTGAATTCCTACTTTGCCAACCCCTCCGGGCTTCTACCCAAGACCCACGCCATGGTCCATGCCGCGAGCAGCGTGGAGTGGACCGTTGTGGGCAGCGAGTTGGAGTCGCTACAGCTGGAATACACCTGGATCAAGGAATTCAAGCCTCGTTTCAACGTTGTCTTCCGGGACGACAAGACTTATCCCTACCTGGCCGTCACCATGGGGGAGAAGTACCCCAGGGTGCAGGTCATGCGTGGCGAACGCAAAAAGGGCACCAGGTATTTCGGCCCCTACACGGCTGGCGCCATCCGGGAGACCATGGACACCCTTCTTCGCGTGTTCCCGGTCCGCAGTTGCAGCGCAGGTGTCCTCAAGCGGGCGCAAGCCAGTGGGCGCCCCTGCCTTCTGGGCTACATCGACAAATGCGCGGCACCCTGCGTCGGCCGCGTGACGCCTGAGCAACACCGTCAACTTGCGGAGGACTTCTGCGCCTTCATGGGTGGGGAAGCCAAGCGCTTCATCAACCGGCTTGAAAAAGATATGGCGGCCGCTGTCGCCGAACTGGACTACGAGCGCGCCGCACGGCTCAGGGACGACATCATCGCTCTGCGCAAGGTCTTCGAACGCAACGCCGTAGTCCTCGCGGAGGATACGGACGCCGACGTCTTCGCGCTGCATGAAGACGAGCTTGAGGCCTCCGTGCAGGTGTTCCACGTCCGCGGCGGCCGGGTCCGCGGACAGCGCGGCTGGGTGGTGGAGAAAGTCGAAGACGCCACGACGCCGGAACTCATCGAGCACTTGCTGCAGCAGGTCTATGGGGAGGACAGCGAGGTCCAGGGCCGCATCCCGCGGGAAGTGCTGATTCCGGAAAATCCGAGCAACCATGCCGAGCTGAGTGAATGGCTGGGCGGGCTCCGCGGGGCAAAGGTGGATATCCGCGTGCCCCAGCGAGGTGACAAGGCTGCGCTCATGTCCACGGTCCGGGAGAATGCCGAGCAGGCGCTGAAGCTGCACAAGACCCGCCGCGCCGGGGATATCACCGTCCGCTCGCTGGCCCTTCAGGAGCTTCAGGAGGCCCTGGAGCTTCCAGTTCCGCTGCTTCGGATCGAATGCTTCGATATCTCGCACGTTCAGGGAACCAACGTGGTGGCGTCCATGGTGGTGGTCGAAGACGGTTTGCCCAAGAAGTCCGATTACCGCAAGTTCTCCATCACGGGAGCTGCGGCAGCGGACGATACGGCCGCCATGCATGACGTCCTCACGCGCCGCTTCCGCCACTACCTCACGGACAAGGCCGCCCAGGTGCCCGTCTCCGGCGAAATCATCAACCCGACCCGTGCGGGCACCGCCGCAGCTGCCAAGGGAACTGAAGCGCCGCCGTCGGACCCCACCATGCCGGCCCCAAAGGCCAAGTTCGCGTACCCGCCCAACCTGGTGGTGGTGGACGGCGGGCAGCCGCAGGTCAATGCTGCAGCGCGTGCTTTGGCTGAGTTGGGCATCGACGACGTCTACGTGGTTGGCCTGGCAAAGCGCCTTGAAGAGGTCTGGCTCCCCAACAGCGATTTTCCGGTGATCCTTCCCCGGACGTCGCAGGGCTTGTACCTGCTCCAGCGCATCCGCGATGAAGCCCACCGCTTCGCCATCACTTTCCACCGGCAAAAGCGCGGCAAGGCAATGACGGTCTCTGCCCTGGACGGCGTTCCGGGCTTGGGAGAGGCCAAACGCAAGGCCTTGGTGGCGCATTTTGGTTCCCTCAAGAAGATCCGGGCGGCCAGTGTGGAGGAACTTACCTCTGCCAAGGGCATCGGTCCAGCGTTGGCAGCTGCGGTCGTGCAGCATCTGGGTTCCAGCGAAGACGCAGGTGAAGCCGCTCCCGCCGTGAACATGACGACCGGCGAAATCCTCGAATCTTAGCTAGGGTAAGAACTTGACCGGTGGCCGCGATTGCGATGCCACCGGTCAGGCTGTAACAACCACTTCCAAGGAAACGGGGACCACTGATGGATGAGGCAACGGCAGGAGCCGGCGCGGAGCAGGACGGACTAACGCCCGTCAAGCCGGCGGAGGCGGAACTGCTGGTGGTTACCGGCATGTCGGGGGCGGGCCGCAGTACCGCTTCGGACGCCTTGGAGGACCACGGTTGGTACGTTGTAGACAACCTTCCTCCCCAGATGCTTGGCACCTTGGCGGAAATTGTCTCGCACGCGCCCAAATCCATTCCGAAGCTGGCCGTAGTGGTGGATGTCCGAAGCAAGGACCTTTTCACTGACATCCAGACCGCCCTGGGTGCCTTGAGTGCCACCGGCATCACTTTCCGGGTATTGTTCCTCGATGCCAGCGATGAAGTCCTGGTCCGCCGGTTCGAACAAGGCCGGCGTCCCCATCCGCTGCAGGGCGGTGGACGTATCCTCGACGGAATCGGCATAGAGCGTGAGGTCCTGCGAGAACTCCGGGAGCATGCCGACGTCGTTTTGGACACCAGTGAGTTCAACGTTCACGGCCTTGCAACTGCCATCACTGAATTGTTCAGCGATACCGGACCTGTGACGCTCCGGCTCAATGTCATGAGTTTTGGATTCAAGTACGGCTTGCCTGTTGACGCCAACTTCGTGGCCGACGCCCGTTTCATTCCCAACCCGCACTGGGTGCCACAACTTCGTCCCCACACAGGATTGGATGAGGATGTCAGCGACTACGTGCTCGCCGCTGACGGGGTCCAGGAATTTGTCGACCGTTACGTCAAGGCCCTGGAACCGGTCCTGGACGGCTACCGCCAGGAGAACAAGCATTACGCCACCCTTGCTGTGGGATGCACAGGTGGCAAGCACCGTTCGGTGGCAGTCGCCGTCGAGCTCTCCAAACGCCTCGCGCAATATCCGCGCGTTACCGTCACAACCACGCACCGCGACCTGGGGCGTGAGTAATGGGAGTCCTCACAGGTCCGTTGCCCCTCATCCCGCCCAAGGGCGTTCCGGGCAGCCAACAAAACAAGAGTCCATCCGTGGTGGCCCTCGGCGGCGGACACGGACTGGCGGCCTCGCTCTCCGCGCTTCGTCTGTTGACGTCAGAACTGACGGCAATCGTCACGGTAGCTGACGACGGCGGCTCCTCCGGGCGTCTACGGGACGAGTATGGTGTCCTGCCGCCCGGCGACTTGCGGATGGCACTGAGCGCGCTCTGCGACGACACCGACTGGGGGCGCACATGGCGGGACGTCATGCAGCACCGATTCGCTGCGGGAACCGCCAAGGGCGGTTCCCTGGACCACCACGCGATGGGAAACCTGCTTATCGTCACCCTCTGGGAGCTGCTGGGGGATACCGTGGCCGGCCTCAAATGGGCTGGGGCATTGCTGGGCGCGAGGGGCCAAGTCCTGCCGATGTCCAGTGTTCCTTTGACCATCGAGGGCCAGGCCCGGGTGGAACTGCCCGGCGGGGGACACGAACTGCAGACGGTCAGCGGCCAGGCGAAATGCGCGGTTGCTGGAAAACTGGAGGAAGTGCGGCTGCTGCCCGAGGACGCCCGAGCCTGCACTGAGGCGCTCACCGCCATCGAGCTCGCCGATTGGGTCATTCTCGGACCAGGGTCCTGGTACACATCGGTATTGCCCCATTTGTTGCTCCCGGAGCTTCGGCAAGCCTTGGGCGATACTGCAGCCAAACGCTGCCTCACCATGAATCTTGATGTCGAAACCAAGGAAACGTCCGGCATGACGGCGGCCGACCACTTGGATGTCCTTCGACGCTACGCACCGGAGTTCAGCGTCGACGTCGTGCTCGCCGATCCCTCGGCGATCCAGGACCTGAAGGCCTTTGAGAAAGCAGCGGGGATGATCGGTGCGGAAGTGGTGTTGGGTAGAGTAGGGGCTTCGAGGCGCCGCCCCGTCCACGATCCACTGCTCTTGGCGGCGGCGTACCACGATATTTTCGGGAACAGTTAGGAATACACACGCGATGGCACTTACCGCGTCGGTCAAGGACGAACTGTCCCGGCTGGACATCAAGAAATCTTCAGTCCGTAAAGCTGAGGTTTCGGCGATGCTCCGCTTTGCAGGGGGCTTGCATATTATTTCGGGACGAATCGTCATCGAAGCTGAGGTGGACCTGGCCTCGACTGCCCGGCGCCTGCGCGCCGCGATTGCCGAGGTTTACGGACACCAGAGCGAGATCATCGTGGTCTCAGGCGGCGGCCTGCGCCGGGGCAGCCGCTACGTGGTCCGTGTTGTCCGTGACGGCGAAGCCCTGGCACGCCAAACAGGACTCCTGGACGGTCGCGGCCGTCCGGTACGCGGCCTGCCTTCTGTAGTTGTCAATGGCTCTGCGGCCGATGCGGAAGCCGTCTGGCGCGGAGCTTTCCTGGCCCATGGATCCCTCACCGAACCCGGACGTTCCTCGTCCTTGGAGGTAACCTGTCCCGGGCCGGAGTCCGCGCTGGCACTCGTGGGTGCTGCACGGCGGCTGGGCATACAGGCCAAGGCCCGCGAGGTCCGCGGCGTCGACCGCGTGGTTATCCGCGACGGCGACACGATCGCCGCGCTCCTTACCAGAATGGGCGCACATGACGCCTTGATGGTCTGGGAGGAGCGGCGCATGCGCAAGGAAGTCCGGGCCACTGCCAACAGGCTGGCCAACTTTGATGACGCCAACCTTCGCCGTTCGGCGCAGGCTGCCGTGGCGGCCGGTGCCAGGGTGGACCGCGCGCTTGAAATTCTGGGCGATGACGTTCCGGATCACCTGAAGTATGCGGGGGAGCTCAGGGTCGCCCACAAGCAGGCAAGCCTGGACGAGCTGGGCCGCCTTGCGGATCCCCCCATGACCAAGGACGCCATTGCGGGCCGGATACGCCGCTTGCTCGCGATGGCTGACAAACGCGCACTCGATCTCGGAATTCCCGGTACGGAAGCAAATGTGACTCCGGAAATGATGGACGA
The DNA here is from genome assembly GCF_052113945.1 of Paenarthrobacter sp. RAF54_2. Taxonomy (NCBI): domain Bacteria; kingdom Bacillati; phylum Actinomycetota; class Actinomycetes; order Micrococcales; family Micrococcaceae; genus Paenarthrobacter; species Paenarthrobacter sp. RAF54_2. Next base: position 142,584 of record NZ_JBFRDV010000015.1, on the reverse strand, counting down.
GTAGGTCCCGCCCATAGAATCGAGATCGTGTGGAGGAAATACTGTGAGGCCGCAGCGGGTTGTTGCCGGTGGCGGCAGGAGCAGGCTTCTTCCCCAAGGATTTCCGGCTGGCCTGCCGGCCGGATGAACACAACGAGAGTTACCAAACCGGACTTCGGTCCATTACATTGGAGGATTTCGTGACAGAGTACGTTCTGCCCGAGCTCGGCTACGACTACGCAGCTCTTGAGCCGCACATTTCGGCGAAGATCATGGAGCTGCATCACAGCAAGCACCACGCTGCGTACGTTGCAGGCGCCAACAACGCCCTCAAGCAGCTTGCTGAAGCCCGCGAAACGGGTGACTTCGCCAACATCAACCGCCTCTCCAAGGACCTCGCGTTCCACACCGGCGGACACATCAACCACTCCGTGTTCTGGAACAACATCTCCCCGGACGGCGGCGACAAGCCTGAAGGCGAACTCGCAGCAGCCATCGAGGACGCTTTCGGTTCATTTGACGCTTTCCGTGCCCAGTTCACCGCTGCCGCACTGGGTCTGCAGGGTTCCGGTTGGGCCTTCCTGGCGTACGAGCCCATCGGTGGCAACCTGGTCATCGAGCAGCTCTACGATCAGCAGGGCAACGTCGCCGTTGGCACCACTCCGCTGCTCATGCTGGACATGTGGGAGCACGCCTTCTACCTGGACTACGTCAACGTCAAGGCTGACTATGTCAAGGCATTCTGGAACATCGCCAACTGGGCAGACGTCGCCAAGCGCTTCGAAGCAGCCCGCGCCAATGCTACGGGCCTCATCGTTCTGTAGCTGGTGAGCCCCGGTTCACGTTGATGTAACAAAAGTCACATTAACAGTGAAATGGGACCAAATACTGGAAAGCCTGCCCCCGCAGTTGCGGGGGCAGGCTTAGTTAAACGTAAGATGGGTCACGGAAGGCGGTTAGCCTTCAGCAACGTGGCTGGTCGCCCTCCGATCTGATAATCACCTCTGCCCAATGACGTGCGGGGTCTGTTAGTTGGAAATAAAAATCCGACTCACTAGGCGTGCTTGCAAGAGCACCAAGGAGATTGACACACAGTGACCACCCGTATTGGTATCAACGGCTTCGGCCGCATCGGCCGTAACTACTTCCGCGCAGCACTGGCCCAGGGCGCAGACCTTGAGATCGTCGCAGTCAACGACCTCACCAGCCCCGAGACCCTCGCCCACCTCCTGAAGTACGACTCCGTCGGTGGCCGTCTGACCCAGTCCGTGGAAGTCAAAGAGGGCAACCTGATTGTTAATGGCCAGTCCATCACTGTCCTTGCCGAACGCGATCCCGCCAACCTTCCCTGGGGCGAGCTCGGTGTCGACATCGTCATCGAGTCCACCGGTTTCTTCACCAAGGCCGCAGCTGCTCAGAAGCACATCGACGCCGGCGCCAAGAAGGTCCTCATCTCGGCACCTGCCAGCGACGAAGACATCACCATCGTCATGGGCGTGAACCACGAGCTCTACGATCCCGCAGCGCACCACATCATTTCCAACGCATCCTGCACCACCAACTGCCTCGGCCCGCTGGCCAAGGTAGTCAACGACGCCTTCGGCATCGAGCGTGGCCTGATGACCACGGTTCACGCCTACACGGCTGACCAGAACCTGCAGGACGGCCCCCACGGCGACCTCCGCCGTGCCCGCGCTGCCGCCATCAACATGGTTCCTACCTCCACGGGTGCGGCAAAGGCCATCGGTCTGGTCCTGCCCGAGCTCAAGGGCAAGCTCGATGGCTACGCCATCCGCGTTCCCGTCCCCACCGGTTCCGCCACGGACCTCACGGTCACTGTTTCCCGCGAAGTTACGGTCCAGGAAGTCAACGCTGCAGTCAAGGCCGCCGCTGAGTCGGACCAGTTCGCCGGCATCCTGAGCTACACGGATGCTCCCATCGTTTCCTCCGACATCGTTGGCGACCCCGCTTCCTCGATCTTCGACTCCGGCCTGACCAAGGTCATCGGCAACCAGGTCAAGGTTGTTTCCTGGTATGACAACGAGTGGGGCTACTCCAACCGCCTCGTCGACCTCACGGAGCTCGTCGCATCCAAGCTGGGCTAGGGTAGACACATGACATCTCACACCCTCAACGAACTCATCGCTGAAGGTGTCCGCGGGCGGTACATTCTGGTCAGAAGTGACCTTAATGTGCCGCTCGACGGCTCTACAGTGACCGACGACGGCCGCATCAAGGCCTCCCTCCCGGTCCTAAAGAAGCTCTCGGACGCCGGTGCCCGTGTGCTCGTAACCGCCCACCTCGGCCGCCCCAAGGGCGCTCCTGAGGAAAAGTACTCTTTGAAGCCCGCAGCCACCCGCCTCGCGGAACTCGCGGACTTCAACGTCCAATTGGCTGCTGATACCGTTGGCGAATCCGCCAAGGAGCTGGCAGCTGCATTGCAGGATGGCGAAGTACTCATCCTGGAAAACGTGCGTTTCGATGCCCGCGAGACCAGTAAGGACGACGCGGAGCGTGGCGCTTTCGCTGACGAGCTGGTTGCCCTCACGGGTGACAACGGCGCGTTCGTGGACGACGCCTTCGGGGCGGTCCACCGCAAGCACGCCAGCGTTTACGACGTCGCAACGCGGCTGCCGTCTTACCTCGGCGACCTGGTGCACACCGAAGTGGAAGTTCTCAGGAAGCTCACTGCAGACACCCAGCGGCCTTACGTTGTTGTCCTCGGCGGCTCCAAAGTCTCGGACAAGCTGGCTGTCATCGACAACCTGCTTGGCAAGGCAGATACCATCCTGGTTGGTGGCGGCATGCTGTTCACCTTCCTGGCCGCCGAAGGCCACAAGGTAGCTGGCAGCCTCTTGGAAGAAGATCAGATTCCTGTCGTTCAGGACTACCTCAAGCGCGCCGCTGACGCCGGTACGTCGTTCGTGATTCCCACGGACGTCGTGGTTGCAAGCCGTTTTGCGGCCGATGCCGAGCACGAAGTGGTCCGCGCGGATGCTATAGAGGAAAGCTCGTTTGGTGCCTCCGGCATTGGACTGGACATCGGGCCCGAATCCGCGTCAGCTTTTGCGGCGCAGATCGAAGGAGCCAAGACCGTGTTCTGGAATGGCCCCATGGGCGTCTTCGAATTCGAGGCATTCTCCAGCGGCACGCGGGCCATCGCGCAGGCCCTGACTGACACCGTGGCCTTTACGGTGGTCGGTGGCGGCGACTCAGCCGCAGCAGTAAGGACCCTCGGCTTCGAGGATTCCCAGTTTGGCCACATCTCCACCGGTGGCGGGGCCAGCTTGGAATATCTTGAAGGCAAGGAACTTCCGGGCCTCAGCGTCCTGGACCGCTAAACAGCAATCCGGCCGGCAGGACGCCCACGCGTCCTGCCGGCTGTTCCATTTATCAACGCATTCTTGGAGTTCATGTGACTACCTCTGCCAACGGCAACTTTGTCCGAAAGCCCTTCATCGCAGGCAACTGGAAGATGAACATGGACCATGTCCAGGGCATCACCTTGCTTCAGAAGCTCGCCTGGACCCTCTCGGACGCCAAGCATGACTACAACCGTGTAGAGGTTGCCGTCTTCCCTCCGTTCACTGATCTCCGCGGCGTGCAGACGCTCGTACAGGGCGACGAACTTGACGTCGTTTACGGCGGTCAGGATCTGTCCCAGTTCGACTCCGGCGCCTATACCGGTGACATCTCCGGCCAGTTCCTCAGCAAGCTGGGCTGCGCCTATGTCCTGGTGGGGCACAGTGAACGCCGCACCATCCACAACGAGTCCGACGACGTCCTGAACGCAAAGGTCAAAGCCGCGTTCCGCCACGGAGTCACACCGGTCCTTTGCGTCGGTGAAGGCCTCGAAATCCGTCAGGCAGGAACACACGTGGAGCACACGCTGGCCCAGCTGCGCGCCGGTGTCGAAGGCCTCACACCGGAACAGGCCGCTGAGCTTGTGGTCGCCTATGAGCCCGTGTGGGCTATCGGAACCGGCGAAGTTGCAGGCCCGGAAGACGCACAGGAAATGTGTGCTGCCATCCGCGTCGAACTTGCCAAGCTCTTCGACGAGGGCGTAGCTGAAAAGACGCGCCTTCTGTACGGAGGCTCTGTCAAGGCTAACAACGCTGCCGCCATCATGGCAGAAAACGATGTTGACGGCCTGCTTGTGGGTGGCGCCAGTTTGGACCCAGCTGAGTTTGCTAACATTGTCAGGTTCGAGAGCCACCTCGTCACGGACTAGTCCGGCTCCCGTTTTCCGCTTCTTCGAAAGGCCGTCGTGGACGTTCTTCATGTCATTCTGCAGATCCTGCTGAGCGTAACCAGCCTTCTGCTGACGCTGCTCATTCTTCTCCACAAGGGACGTGGAGGCGGTTTGTCCGACATGTTCGGTGGGGGAATGAGCTCCGGATTGAGCTCTTCCGGCGTTGCTGAGCGGAACCTGAACCGCTTCACCATCATTCTTGGTGTCACCTGGGGAGTCGTCATCATCGGCCTGGGCCTGATCATGCGCTTCACCTCGGGCGGCGATTCCTAAAAGTTTGCGTAGGAAGGCTCCTGCAAGGGAGCCTTCCCAGCACTTCTGAATCATTCGGCACCAAACACCAGTGCCGCCGTCGTACCCCTCGCATTAGACTGGGCCTGTTGGCCGTAAGGCCTACGGGCCGTGACGGCCAACCACCGAGTCGCTAGGGGTTCGAAAATGGTTCATGGCACGCCTGGTTACCGGGGCACCCGCGTTGGTGTAGCACTGGGATCTGCTCCGCGACATCAAAGCGACCACGGCGATGGAGAACAACTGCCGCGTATTCGTGTCCCGTATTGGTGCGCCAAGGGACACGAGACGCGGCTTGTTTTCCTTAAACTGCCGGACGAACAAATACCGAAGAACTGGGACTGCCCAAAGTGTGGCCTCCTTGCATCGAGGGACCCCGGCCAGGTTGCGGAAACCCGGCCGGAGGACGACCTCTTCAAGTCCCACTTGGATTACGTTAAAGAAAGACGCTCCAGCCAGGACGCCGAAATCGTACTGGCTGGAGCGTTGGAGCGGTTACGCGCCCGCGGGGTCCTTCCGGACCAACTGCTGGGGGACACGTGACGCTGCATTCTCGTCGATGAGCCAAAGGGTCCTGGAACGCCCAACGGGGCCTGCTGCGGGGACCTGAACAGGGTTGGCACCTGCCAGGGCAAGGCCCACGGCACCGGCCTTGTCCTCGCCCGCTACCACCATCCAGATCTCCTGCGCAGTATTGATGGCGGGCAAAGTCAAGGAAATGCGCGACGGCGGGGGCTTGGGTGAGTTTTCAACGCCCACCACTGTACGGTTCTTCTCCCTGATGGCTGCCTGCTCCGGGAAAAGGGAAGCGACGTGGGCGTCTGGGCCTACACCGAGCAGGAGTACATCGAAGCGCGGCAGGACACCGGGCTCCTCCGGACGTGTATCGGACATGTCAGCTGCATGCTCTGCCTCTGCTGTTGCCTTCAGCCTGTCGGCATAATCAGCCGCAGCGTCATCAGCCGATGCGAACTCGTCCGAAGAACCCGGCTCATGGATGCGGGCAGGATCAACAGGAAGGTGCGCGAGCAGGGCCTGGTGTGCCTGGCGGGTATTGCGATCATCGCTGTCCGCGGCCACAAACCGTTCATCACCCCACCAGAAGTTCACCTTGGACCAATCGACAGCTGGTGCCGCAGCAGAATCCGCCACCGCCTTCAGGGTGCCAATCCCGACAGTGCCTCCTGTCAGGACCACCGTGGCCTCACCGTGCTTGTCCTGGACATCCACGAGCTTGGTGATCAGGCGGGCCGCAATGGCCGCCATGAGCACCTTGGAATCGGGGTGGATGCTTACTCTGGGCTCAGCGTGCACTGGTCTGGACTCTCCTCTGACTGGTTAATGGCAGTCCCATCGTAATCACTTCTCCGAAAACTTCGTCCGGGTCCAGCCGGCGGAGTTCTTCGGCGAGGCAATCTTTCAGGCTGCGTCGGGGGAGGGTGATGCGCTGGGCAGGCTGGCCGGGCTGCGTCAGCTCGGCCACGGACAAACCGGGGCGGAAAAGCTGAACGTCACCGCTGGCACGCGTCATGCGGACGCGGCGGATGCCCGTACCCGCCGGATCGGCAACGATCGTTACCGGCGCCTGCAGGGCAAGGCCCAGCCAGGCTGCGAGGAGCAGGGTGCTGGGGGAGTCCGAAGCACCTTCAACGGCTACGGCGGAGACGGGGTCGTTGTCCACTTGGTCGAACACGGCTGCGAGCTGCATGCGCCAGTTCGTCAGGCGGGTCCAGGCGAGGTCGGTATCGCCGGCTTTGTAGGTGGCGCGGATGTTCTCCAGTGCCTTCGCGGGGTCGGGCTCGTTGGCCGAATCCGTGATCCGGCGGTGCGCGATGCGGCCGATCGAGGTCTCGCACGCGCTTTCCGGGGCGCCGTGCGGCCACCAGGCCACGATCGGTGCGTCCGGAAGCAGCAGGCCTGCCACCAAGGACTCACTTTCGTGGGCCATGTGTCCAAACCCTCGGAGGACGATAACTTCGGAAGCACCGGCATCCCCGCCAACGCGGATCTGCGCGTCAAGGCGGTCCGGTGCCTCCACCCCGGCGTCGGCGAGCACGATGATGCGGCAGGGGTGTTCGCGGCTGGCCTCGTTGGCCGCCTCGATGGCGTCTTCTTCCTGCCCGGACTTCGTGACAACCACCAGGGTCAGCACACGGCCCAGGGCGATCACGCCGCCTTGTTCCCTTAGCGACATGATCTTCTTGGAGATCTTGGAGGTGGTTGTGTCGGGAAGATCTACGATCATGGCCTTCTCCAGGTTCGTCCATCACGGGCAAGGAGTTCATCGGCTGAAGCCGGTCCCCAGCTACCGGGTGCGTACGGTTGCGGTTGTTCTTCCAGGCCCGCCCAGTACTCTTCGAACGGGTCCAGGATCTTCCAGGACAGCTCGACTTCCTGGTGGCGCGGGAAGAGCGGCGGTTCGCCCAGGAGTACGTCCAGGATGAGTCGTTCGTAGGCTTCGGGGCTGGACTCGGTGAACGAGTGGCCGTAGCCGAAGTCCATCGTGACGTCGCGGACCTCCATTTGCGTGCCCGGGACCTTGGAACCAAACCGGATTGTGGCGCCCTCGTCAGGCTGAACACGAATCACCACGGCGTTCTGGCCGAAGTCGTCGTCGTTGTGGTCCCTGAACAGCAGGTTGGGTGCACGCTTAAAGACGACCGCGATCTCGGTCACTCGACGGCCAAGACGCTTGCCGGCGCGAAGGTAGAACGGGACACCGTTCCAGCGGCGGGTGTTGATGTCCACGCGGATCGCAGCATACGTTTCGGTCTTGGAATCAGCCGGAATGCCGTCCTCATCCAAGTACCCCAGTACCTCTTCGCCGCCCTGCCACCCACCGGTAAATTGTCCCCGCGCCGAATGCGTGGACAAATCATCGGGCAGCTTAACGGCCGCGAGGACCTTTTCCTTCTCGGCACGCAGGTCATCCGCGTTGAAGGAAATAGGCTCTTCCATCGCCGTCAAGGCCAGCAACTGCAGCAAGTGGTTCTGGATGACGTCGCGGGCCGCGCCCACGCCATCGTAATATCCTGCACGGCCACCGGTGCCGATGTCCTCGGCCATGGTGATCTGGACGTGGTCAACGTAGTTGGCGTTCCAGAGCGGTTCGAACAACTGGTTCGCGAAGCGCAGCGCCAGGATGTTCTGGACCGTTTCCTTGCCCAGGTAATGGTCGATCCTGAACACGGCATCCGGTGGGAACACTGACTCGACGATGTCGTTGAGCTGACGGGCTGACTCGAGGTCGTGACCGAACGGCTTTTCGATAACCACTCGCCGCCACTGGCCGGGCTTCGCCTGAGCCAGGCCATGCTTGGAGAGCTGGCGACAGACCTGCTCGAACGCCTTGGGCGGGATGGAGAGGTAGAAGCCATGGTTGCCCCGCGTGCCGCGGGTCTCATCCAGCTCCTCCAGCACGTCGCCGAGGCGCTCAAAGGCGTCGTCGTCGTCGAAGTCGCCCTGAACGAAGCGGATGCCCGAAGCCAACTGTTCCCAGACAGCTTCGTCAAACTTGGTCCGCGCGTGGGCCTTGACGTTCTCTTTCACCTCAGCGGCGAAGTCGGCGTTGTCCCACTCGCGGCGTCCGAACCCAACCAAGGCAAAGCTTGGCGGAAGCAGGCCGCGGTTGGCGAGGTCATAGACCGCAGGCATGAGTTTCTTACGGGCGAGGTCGCCGGTGACTCCGAAGAACACCAACGACGACGGCCCAGCGATGCGGTTCAGGCGCCGGTCCCGCGGATCCCGCAAGGGATTCCGCAGGCTGGCGTTCTTCCTGCCGTTTTCAGTTTCTGGCATGTTTGGTTTTGTGCCTTAGCTTTCGAGTGCGCTGGCCTGGCCGGCCAGTGCAGCGACGACTTCCTGGAGCTGGGCTACGCCGGCCGCACGCTCGGTGAGGTGCAGGCGCAACACAGGACGGCCATGGCCTTCCAGGACCTGGGCATCGCCCGAGGCCTGTGCAGCAATGAGCTGCCCGAACGTGAAGGGGCGGTCAGGGATTTCCAAATCCAAAGACGACGCTGCCGTGATCTGAAGAAACACGCCAATAGCCGGGCCGCCCTTGTGGAACTGACCCGTGGAATGCAGGAACCGCGGGCCCCATCCAAAAGTCACCGGACGGCCGGAGACTGCGGCGAGTTCGTCACGGATACCTTCAAGGGGTGCATGGGAAATGCGGTCCAGATAAGCCTGAACGCTCAAGTAACCATCAGAGCCGAGCTGGGCCAGAAGTGCCTGCACGGCTTCGGCCGCGGTGGCCGCACTACCGAGCCAATCGCCGCCGCGAACCTCAACGACGCCGTCGGTGAACGCGGCCGGTGTGGGCTCAGGACGCGCGTCCAGCAGGCCGCGCGCGGCCACCTTGGCAGCCTCGACATCGGGCTGGTCAAACGGGTTGATCCCCAGCAGGCGACCTGCAACTGCGGTCGCGAACTCCCAAAGGAACATCTGGGAAGCCAAGCCACCCGCAATCGCAACTTCGTTTTCACGAAGTTCGACCTCGGCGTCCGCACTGACCAGCCGGACCACCAGGACATCCTCTGCGCCGCCAAGCGCCTCGGGGGAATCCGGTCCCGCGACAACAGGCAGCACACCCGTGCCGAGCTTGCCCGTGGACTCTGCGATGAGCTGCTCGGCCCAGTCAGCAAAGCCCACAATGCCGGAACCGTCCTCGGCGATGACGATCTTGTTGCGCAGAGGCTTGGTACCGCCCAGGGCAATGCCCAAAGCAAGGCCAATGTTGTCCTCCGAGTCCTCATTGAGGATCTCGGCAGCCTCCTCAGCTTCGTCCAGGAAAGCCTGGATGTCGACGCCAGCCAGCCCGCAAGGGACAAGCCCGAAAGCCGTGAGGGCAGAGAACCGGCCGCCGACGTTGGGATCGGCGTTGAAGACGGCACGGTAGCCGGCTTCGCGGGATGCCTTGTCCAGCGGCGATCCCGGATCCGTGACGATGATGATGCGGCTCTTGGCGTCGATGCCGGCGTCGTTGAACGCTTTCTCGAACACCCTTCGCTGGGAATCGGTCTCAACAGTCGAACCGGACTTGGAGGAGACCACAATTGCAGTCGCCGCCAGCCCGTCCGTCAAAGCAGCACTGACCTGCTCGGGATCTGTGCTGTCCAGCACAGTCAGCTCGACGCCGGCGGTACCGGCGATGACCTCGGGAGCCAAGGAGGAGCCACCCATGCCACAGAGGACAATACGGGAGACGCCCTCGGCGCGGAGAGCATCGCGAAGTTCGAGAATGCTCTCCACCAAAGGTTGCGATACGGCGGCAGCCTCAACCCAGCCCAGTCGGATGGCCGACTCGGACTCGGCTTCAGGACCCCACAACGTGTGGTCTTTGGCGAAAATCCTCGTGGCGACCTTGTCCTCTACCAGGCTGGTGATGTTCTGGGCGATGGCCTGCTGCGCGGCACCGCTGGCGTCGTAGCTGATTGTGCTCATGGTTGGTTAGGAAGCCTTCCGTGCGGTGGCGAGGGCGCCTTCGACGTCGGCCAGGAGTTCCTTCCAGCTGGCCACGAACTTCTCGAGGCCTTCGGTCTCAAGGACAGCTACGACGTCGTTGTAGGAGACGCCGAGTGCCTCGAGTGCGTCGAGGGTCTGGTTGGCTTCTGCATAGGTGCCCGTGATGGTGTCTCCGGTGACTACGCCGTGATCGAACGTTGCGTCGAGTGTCTTTTCCGGCATGGTGTTGACCACGCCAGGGGCGACGAGTTCGGTGACGTACAGGGTGTCCGGGTAGGCCGGGTCCTTGACTCCGGTGGAGGCCCAGAGCGGACGCTGGGGGAGGGCGCCGGCTTCGGCGAGCAAGGTCCAACGTTCGGTGGAGAACAGCTCTTCGTAGACCTGGTAGGCGAGCCGTGCGTTGGCGACGCCCGCCTTGCCCTTGAGGGCCTTGGCTTCGTCGGTGCCGATGGCGTTAAGGCGCTTGTCGATCTCGGTGTCCACGCGGGAAACGAAGAAGGATGCCACGGAGTGGATCTTGGAGAGGTCGTGACCGTTGTCCTTGGCCTGCTCCAGGCCGGACTGGAAGGCGTTGATGACGGCGCGGTAGCGCTCCAGGGAGAAGATCAGGGTCACGTTGACGCTGATGCCCTCGGCCAGGGTTGCCGTGATGGCCTCCAGGCCTTCCAGGGTTGCGGGGATCTTGATGTGGACGTTGTCCTTGTTGACCTTGCCGTACAGGTGCTTGGCCTCCGCAATCGTGGCCTGTGTATCCCAGGCCAGTCGGGGATCCACCTCGATGGACACGCGGCCGTCCACGCCATTGGTGGCGGCGGCGACCGGTGCGAACAGATCGCAGGCGTCGGCGACGTCGGTGGTGGTGATCTCGAAGATTGTCTCTTCGACGCTGGCACCGGCCGCGGCCTGCGCGGCGATCGTGCCGTCATAGTCCGTGCCGGTGGTGATGGCGGCGTGGAAGATGGACGGGTTGGTGGTGACACCGACGACGTTCTTTTCGTCGATGAGCTTCTGCAACGTGCCCGTTTCGAGGCGGTTGCGGGAAAGGTCATCGAGCCAGATGGAAACGCCGGCGTCGGAGAGTTGCTGCGTGGGGGTGTTGGTCATTGTTTTTCTCCTTGATAGAGGTATCAGGCGCTCAGGCCTGCGAGGGAGTCTTTAGCAGCGGCGGCAACAGCTTCGGCAGTAATGCCGAATTCCTGGAACAACCGCTTGTAGTCTGCCGAGGCACCGAAGTGTTCAAGGGAGACCGAACGTCCGGCGTCACCGACGAATTCGCGCCATCCCAGCGCAAGGCCGGCTTCGACGGAAACGCGTGCCTTCACATCGGCCGGGAGCACGGACTCACGGTAGGCCTCGTCCTGCTTGTTGAACCATTCCACGCACGGCATTGAAACAACGCGGGTGGCGATGCCTTCGGCCTGGAGTGCTTCGCGGGCTGCGACGGCGAGCTGGACCTCGGAGCCGGTGCCGATCAGGATGACCTGCGCGTCAACGGTTTCGCCGTCCTTGGAAGCCTCAGCCAGGACGTAACCGCCCTTGGCCACACCAGCGGCGGAACCGAAGGTGTCACCTTCTGCTGTGCCTTCGCCGCGGGCGTAGGTGGGGATGTTCTGGCGTGTCAGCACGATGCCGGCCGGGTTCTCGTGGTTCTCGAGCATGGCCTTCCACGCTGCCGAGACCTCGTTCGCGTCACCGGGGCGGACCACGTCCAGGCCCGGGATGGCACGCAGCGAAGCGAGCTGCTCCACGGGCTGGTGGGTAGGACCGTCTTCGCCCAGGCCGATGGAGTCGTGCGTCCACACGTACAAGGACGGGACACCCATCAACGCGCCGAGGCGGATGGCCGGGCGCTGGTAATCCGAGAAGATCAGGAACGTGCCCGAGAACGCACGGGTGCGTCCATGCAAGGAAATGCCGTTCACGATCGACGCAGCTGCATGCTCACGGATACCGAAGTGCAGCACGCGTCCGTACGGGTTGCCCTTCCACGCGTCGGTGGAGCGCGAGGTGGGGATAAACGACGGCGAGCCTTCAATAGTGGTGTTGTTGGACTCGGCGAGGTCGGCGGAACCGCCCCACAGCTCGGGGAGGACCGGGCCGATCGCGTTCAGGACCTTGCCCGATGCTGCACGGGTGGAGACGTCCTTGCCGGCTTCGAACACCGGCAGCGCGGCATCGATGCCCACGGGAAGCTTCTTGGCCTCAACGCGCTCCAGCAGGGCAGCCGCGTCCGGGTTGGCGGACTGCCAGGCCTCGAACGAGGACTGCCAGGCAGCGCGGGATTCGGCGCCACGGTCCAGGACCTTGCGGGCGTGTGCCAGGACCTCTTCGTCAACATCGAAGGACTTCGCGGGATCGAAACCAAGCACGGTCTTCAGCGCTGCGACTTCCTCGGCACCCAGGGCCGAGCCGTGGATCTTGCCCGTGTTCTGCTTCTTCGGGGCCGGGTAGCCAATGATGGTGCGCAGCGAAATGATGGACGGCTTGTTCGTCTCAGCCTTCGCAGCCAGCAGCGCCGAGTAGAGTTCCTGGACGTCCTCGACGTAGTCACCGGTCTTGGTCCAGTCCACACGCTGGGTGTGCCAGCCGTATGCTTCGTAGCGCTTCAGGACATCTTCCGTGAACGCAACGTCAGTATCGTCTTCAATGGAAATGTGGTTCTCGTCGTAGATCACCACGAGGTTGCCCAGTTCCTGGTGGCCGGCCAGCGAGGACGCCTCGGACGTCACGCCTTCCTGGAGGTCGCCGTCGGATGCGATAACCCAGATCGTGTGGTCAAACGGCGACTCGCCGGCGGGAGCATCGGCGTCGAACAGGCCGCGCTGGCGGCGCTGAGAGTAGGCGAAGCCAACAGCCGAAGCCAGGCCCTGGCCCAACGGGCCGGTAGTAATCTCCACACCCGCGGTGTGCTTGTACTCGGGGTGCCCCGGGGTCAGCGAACCCCAGGTACGCAGTGCTTCGAGGTCCTTCAGTTCCAGGCCGTATCCGGAGAGGAACAGCTGGATGTAAAGCGTCAGTGACGTGTGGCCGGGGGACAGGACGAACCGGTCACGCCCAATCCAATCAGGGTTCTTCGGGTCATGGCGCATCAGCTTCTGGAACAGCAGGTACGCTGCCGGTGCCAAGCTCATAGCCGTGCCGGGGTGGCCATTTCCAACCTTCTCCACGGCGTCAGCAGCCAACACGCGAACGGTGTCAACCGCCTTCCGGTCCAGATCGGTCCATGACAGTTCTTGCTCTTCCAAATGTGGCACGAAAACCGAGCCCCTCTCTGTGCTGACGGCAGGCGGAAGGACACGGCACGCAGGAAGCACAGGATGGCGCCCGCTGCAATGTGTCTACCAGCCGTTCACCATTGAAACGTTGATCCTTCATCCAGACGCACGGATTATCCGAGAATACGGTTTCCCGGAGCGTCAACGTGTCCTGATCTGCTCAACAGCTTAGCCCTAAACGTGTCCTGGGACTCAGGGAATCCCACTAACTGGACAGAATTTCCCTTATATGAATCACGATTGCGCCCCTGGGAAGTGAACTTTCCGAAACATTGGCGTTTTTTGCGGACACGGACTCACTTCCGGCCACGGTATGATATCTGAAGGCCACCAGCGGTTTCATGCGCCTGCGGTTCCTTCTCGGAAACCCGGACGGCAGCCGCTGCGAGAAACCCAGAGCATAGAACAGAGTGACTGCCGCCGTGAGCACAACTGATACGCCCCTCAACGCGTCCCCGGCCCGGGGAAGCATCGGAATCTCCCGTAAGTTCAAGGCGTATCTGGCTCTCACCAAGCCCCGTGTCATCGAGCTGCTCCTGGTCAGCACGCTCCCCACCATGATCTTTGCCCAGCGCGGGTTCCCGTCTATTGGGCTCATTCTGGCAACGCTCGTTGGCGGTGCCTTCGCGGCAGGCAGCGCCGGAGTGTTCAACTGCTACATCGACCGCGACATCGACAAATTGATGCACCGCACCGAGAAGCGTCCACTGGTCACCGGTGAAGTTTCGCCCCGGGAGGCTTTGGTTTTTGCCTGGATTCTCGGCGCGGCTTCAATCGCCATCCTGTGGTTCGGTGCGAACCCGTTGTCCGCATGGCTTGGGTTGGGTGCCATCGTTTTCTACGTCGTCATCTACACCATGATCCTGAAGCGCCGCACAGCACAGAACATAGTCTGGGGCGGGGCCGCCGGCTGCTTCCCGGTACTGATCGCCTGGGCTGCCGTCACCAACACCGTTGAGTGGCCCGCCATTGTGCTGTTCATGGTCATTTTCCTGTGGACGCCTCCTCACTACTGGCCGCTGTCCATGCGCTACGGCGAGGACTACCGCAATGCCAACGTGCCCATGCTCGGAGCCATTGCCGGGGCCAAAGTTGTGTCCGTCCAGGTGGTCCTCTACGCCTGGGCCATGGTGGCCTGCTCGCTCCTGATGGTTCCCGTTGGCCGCGCGGGCTGGGTCTACACAATTGCGGCTGTAGCTGCCGGCGCGTGGTTCCTTTACGAGAGCCACGCCCTCTACAAGCGGGGCACTCACCCGAGTCCCGGCGTCGCGCCTTCTCGTTTCCCCCGGATGTTCTCTCACATCCGAGCGTATTTTTACCGATCCTCTCTCACATCCCACCGGTTTTCCCCGGATGTTCTCTCACATCCTGACCGGTTTCCGACGAATGCCCTCACACATTCCACCGGTTTTCCCCGGATGTTCTCTCACATCCCACGGGGTAATCGACGAATGCCCTCATCGTCAAGTTGGTTGTGAGTCCTTCATTACCTGTTGATTGCCGACCCTGGATCTGAGAAAACATCGGGCTCAAGGATCCTGCATGTGCAAGAACATCCGGCCACAGGCCGCAGGACATGAAAGAACATCCGGCCACAGGCCGCAGGATGTGAGAGAGCATCCCACCCAGCGCGGCCCGATGTGAGAGAGGGCTACTTGGCGGGGCTGGACTTTGCGATGTCGGCCGCGTTGGTCGATGCGCTCATCAGCAGGGCTGCCCCCAGCATGTGTGCACCCACGAGAAGCGCAGGAATTCCGTTGTAGTACTGGGTGAACCCGATGACAGCTTGGAGCAACGTCACGGCGAGCAGCAGGAACGAAGCGGTTCGGAACGGGCCGCCGATCTTATGCCGGACCACAAGGTATACAGCCAACAGTGTCCCGGATGTGATCAGGTAAGCGGGCACAGCGTGAATGTGCGAGAAGAGGTCCCAGTCCAGATCATTGCGGGGCGCATCGGCATCGCCCGCGTGCGGACCGGCGCCTGTGACTACTACGCCGAGCATGACAGCTATGGCCGAGAAGACGGCGACGGCCAACATCACAGGCCGGGCAACCGAAGGCAGTGTAGGCAGCGCGTGCTTCATGAATCGTCCCGTGCGGCCAAAAGCGCGGTTAACAAGCAGCGTCGCGAAGACAACCAAGGCCATGGATACCAGGAAGTGCAGGCCCACAACCCAGGGGTTGAGGTTGGATAGGACCGTGATTCCGCCAATGATGGCCTGCGCAGGGATGCTCGCCAGGAGGCCAAGAGCGAGCATGAAGAGGTCGCGGCGTTCTTTGCGGAGATTCCACAAGTAGACCAGCATGAGTGCTGCAACCGCCGCCAACGCGAACGTGAGCATGCGGTTGCCGAACTCGATAAAACCGTGAATGCCCATTTCAGGCGTGTTGACGAGGGATTCGTCAGTGCATCGCGGCCACGTGGGGCAACCGAGTCCGGAAGCCGTAAGGCGAACTGCACCACCGGTCACCACGAGTACCGTCTGTCCGATCAGGGAAAGGACGGATAGCCGGCGGATAGTGCGGTTTACCTCCGTCGGCAGCTTGGTGGTGAATCGCTGGACGGATTTAGGGAGGCGCGATGCCGTGCTCACAGTTTGCTCAACTCTCAGTTCTGCTTGTTGTCAGTTCCACTTGAACCAGCGAATGGCCGCGGCGCCGGCCAGCAATGTCCACATCAGGAGGACCAGTATGGCCGGGAAGGGCACGATGCCCAAAAGGAAGGCATCCCGCAATGCCTGGCCCAGTGCACCGGAGGGCAGGAAGTGCACGATGCCCTGGGCGAGGGCAGGAAGCCTTTCCGCCGGGACAACGATCCCGCCCAGCGCTCCGAGGAGGATCCACAGGAGATTGGTGATGGCCAAGGTGGCTTCAGGCCGAACAGTTCCAGCGACCAGGAGCCCCAGCGCAGTGAACGCGGCCGCACCCAGGACAAGGATCCCAAGGCCTGGAAGCCATGCCTCCGCCCGCGGCTGCCAGCCCAGGAGCCCGGCGACTGCCCCCACGACCAGCATTTGGAGGAAGAGAACGACGAGCACAGCCAGTATTTTGCCGGCAATCAGGCCACCACGACCCAGGGGAGTGGTGGAGAGGAAGCGCAGAACTCCGTAACGCCGGTCAAATCCTGTGGCAATGCCCTGTCCGGTGAAGGCGGTGGACATGGCACAGAGAGCGAGGATTCCGGGCGTCGCCACGTCAATGCGCGAGCCTCCGAGCCCATCCAGCAGGGGAGTAACAGTCAGCCCGGCCAAAGCAAGAAGCGGAAGGACGACGGCAAGAATCAGCTGTTCGCCGTTCCGCAGCATAGTGATGGTCTCGTAGCGGCCCTGCTGGAGAATACGGCGAGGCAGGGAAGCGGCCCCGGCATTGGGGGAGAGGAGCTTGCTCATCGGAGGTCCCTTCCGGAAATGTCCAGGAAAACGTCCTCAAGGCTCCGCGCCTCGAGTCTCAGGGACGCTGGCATGATGTTCCGTTCGGCCCACCAGGCGGTCAGGGCGGCAAGGTCCCCAGGTGCCAGAGCACCGGTGATCGAGTAGCTGCCGGCACGGGTTTCAAGGACTTGCAGGCCTGCACCAAGGACGCCTTTGAACTCGAGTCCAGGCGGCGCATCGAAAAAGAGGGTCCGGTCCGTGATCGCGGTATCGGCGGAATGATCGTGCCGCAGAAGGTCAGCGACCGTCCCCTCGGCGACGTTGTGTCCGCCGTCGATGATGTAGACGTAGTCCGCCAGGCGCTCGGCGTCATCCATCAGGTGCGTCGTGAGGACGATGCCCATGCCGGCGTCGCGCAATTCTGCAATGAGGTCGAAAACCACTTGTCGCGAATGCGGATCCAATCCAGCGCTGGGTTCATCGAGGAAGAGGACCTCGGGGTTGCCAATCAAGGCCGCAGCCAAGGCCACCCGTTGCTTTTGGCCACCTGAGAGGCGCCGCACACTGGTGCGGCTGAACTGGGCAATGCCCAGGCGATCCACGAGGGCATCGACGTCCATGGGGTTCCGGTACATGCCGGCAACGTGGCGCAACAGGGGGATAGGACGGGCCGACGGCGGGAGCCCGCCATCCTGAAGCATGACGCCTACCCGGGACCTCAAGTCAGCGCCGGCAGTATCCGGGTCTGCGCCAAGAAGTGAAATAGTTCCACCAGTCCGTTTCTGCAAACCTTGGGCACATTCAAGGGTGGTGGTCTTGCCGGCGCCATTGGCCCCGAGGAGGGCGGTAATCCGGCCCCGTTCAGCCACCATGGACAGGCCACTCACAACACGGAGCATTTTGCCGTCAAGGGCAGCCAGGGGCCCTACATCCTTAATGAGTCCGTCTATAGTGAGGACAGGGGAATCGGTGGATCGCACCAAAGTATTCTACGCGAAGTAGTACGGTCGCACCTGGCGGGTGACTAAGGTCAGTCTTGCCTTACTGGATGCATGAAACAAATTACGACATGATTGTGTTGTGTATTCCATGAGCAGTCCAATTTCCATGCCCTCCAGGCGGCATGCTGCAGCGGCAGAGGCCTTTGCGCCTTCGTCTGTGCTGCCGGACGCGGAAGACCGCACAAGGGACCGCGTTCTGGGTGCTGTGTTGGAGAACGGCCCCGTGAGTGCCGCTGAGCTGGGCGACCTCCTTGGTTTCACGCCTGCAGCGGTCCGCCGCCATCTGGATCATCTTGAGCGCAACGGCGTTATCGAAGTCAAGCGCGTCGCCAAGGCGGGAGCCGGTGCCGGACGTCCTGCGCGCCGTTATGTCCTGAGTTCACAAGGGCAATCCAAGCTTGGCGATGACTACTTGAACATCGCCAGCTCCGCGCTCAGGCGGCTACAGGAAATTGCCGGCGACGATGCAGTCCGCGAGTATGCAGAGGAGCGCTTCTCTGAAATGGAGCGCCGGTATGCACCGGAAGTTGCCGCCGCCGGGCAGGACATCGGCGCCCGAGCCCTGGCCTTATCCAAGGCCCTCAGCCGGGATGGCTATGTAGCCTCTGCCCATTCCATTGAGGCCAAAGCCCCTCTGCCGGCAGAATTTTCCAGTGTCCAGCTCTGCCAGGGACATTGCCCCATCCAGCAGCTCGCAGCGGAATTCCCTGTTTTTTGCGACAGCGAGACCAAAGTCTTTTCCCGCTTGGTGGGCGTCGATGTCCGGCGTCTTTCAACCCTGGCGCAAGGCGGGCACGTCTGCACCACCCACATACCTACCGGGCGACCAGCTGCCACGGTGCATCACAGCACCGCAGAGCAGTCCGGGAACCCGTACCAGGAATCAAACAACCAGCAAGAAAGGCCGTGATGACGGACCAACTAGCAGAGAAAGCGGTAGCTGACGGCACTGTGATCTCGGAGATTCTGGAGAAGAATCCCGAACTGCACGGTATCGGAAACTACGAGTACGGCTGGGCCGACAAGAACGACGTAGGCGCGAATGCCCGTCGTGGCCTCAACGAGGACGTTGTCCGCGACATCTCCTCGAAGAAGAACGAGCCCGAATGGATGCTCGATCTACGCCTCAAGGGCCTGAAGTACTTCGACCGTAAGCCCATGCCTACGTGGGGTGCAGACCTCTCCGGCATCGACTTCGACAACATCAAGTACTTTGTGCGTTCCACCGAGAAGCAAGCGGCAACGTGGGAAGACCTGCCGGAGGACATCCGGAACACCTACGAAAAGCTCGGCATCCCGGAAGCTGAGCGCAGCCGGCTCGTTTCCGGCGTCGCGGCCCAGTACGAATCCGAGGTTGTCTACCACCAGATCCGCGAGGACCTCGAAGCCCAGGGCGTCATCTTCCTGGACACGGACACCGCCTTGCGCGAACACCCGGAGATCTTCCAGGAGTACTTCGGCACCATCATCCCGGTGGGCGACAACAAGTTCGCTTCCCTGAACACGGCGGTATGGTCCGGTGGATCGTTCGTGTACGTGCCCAAGGGCGTGCACGTGGACATCCCGCTCCAGGCTTACTTCCGCATCAACACGGAAAACATGGGCCAGTTCGAGCGCACCCTGATCATCGCCGATGAGGACTCCTACGTTCACTACATCGAAGGTTGCACGGCTCCGATCTACACCTCGGACTCCCTGCACTCCGCCGTTGTGGAGATCATCGTGAAGAAGGGCGCCCGCGTCCGCTACACGACCATCCAGAACTGGTCCAACAACGTGTACAACCTCGTCACCAAGCGCGCCATCTGCGAAGAGGGCGCCACCATGGAATGGATCGATGGCAACATCGGCTCCAAGGTGACCATGAAGTACCCGGCCGTTTACCTTGTTGGCGAGCACGCCAAGGGTGAAACCCTGTCCATCGCCTTTGCCGGCGAGGGCCAACACCAGGACACCGGCTCCAAGATGGTGCACATCGCACCGAACACCAAGAGCTCCATTATTTCCAAGTCCGTGGCCCGCGGCGGTGGCCGTGCGGCTTACCGCGGCTTGGTCCAGGTCCGCGAAGGTGCAAAGCACTCGGCCAACACGGTCCGTTGCGACGCCCTCTTGGTGGACACCATTTCACGCTCGGACACGTACCCGTACATCGACATCCGCGAGGACGACGTCGTCATGGGTCACGAGGCCACCGTTTCCCGCGTCAGCGAAGAGCAGCTCTTCTATCTGATGTCCCGCGGCATGCCTGAGGACGAGGCCATGGCCATGATCGTGCGCGGCTTCATTGAGCCGATCGCCCGTGAACTGCCCATGGAATATGCCCTTGAGCTGAACCGCTTGATTGAACTGCAGATGGAAGGGTCCGTCGGTTAACAATGACTGATATCACTACTGAAAAGGCACGCATCGGCGCGCCCTCGGCCCAGCCGTTTATCAACGGCTTCACCGAGGAAGGCGAAAACCTTTCGCCCGTAAATACCGGAACAAACACCAGCACGACGTCGGAACAGCCTGCTGCTGGTCCGCTCGGTGGCGCATCGGTCAAGAGCCACTCGCATGGCGGCGGCGTCGGCATCCCGGACAGCTCCCGCGCCGGCCGCCTCACGTCCTACAAGCTGGAGGACTTCAAGCCCCTGACCGGCCTAGAAGAAGACTGGCGTTTCACGCCGCTGAAGCGCCTGCGCGGTCTCCACACCGAGGTCCTTAACGGTGCAGCTCCGGCTGTCAGCGTGACTGCACCGTCCGGCGTCGTCGTCGAAACGGTTGGCCGCGAGGACAAGCGGATCGGCCAGGCAGCCATCCCCGAGGACCGCGTGTCCGCCAACGGTTGGGAGAACTTCGCCGAAGCTACCGTTGTCACGGTTCCGGCTGAGCTCCAGGCCGAGAGCGAAGTTTCCGTCCTGATCACCGGATCCAGCGAGGCTCCTGCTGCCCAGCACATCGTGATCGTGGCAGAGCGTTTCTCCAAGGCGGTTGTGGTCCTGGATCACCAGGGCACGGCTGTTGTCTCCGAGAACGTTGAGATCATCGTCGAAGATGGCGCTGAGCTCACGGTCGTGTCCTTGCAGGAATGGGCCGACAACGCTGTTCACGCGTCGGCCCAGCAGGCCAGGATCGGCCGCGACGCGAAGTTCAAGCACATTGTGGTCAGCCTCGGCGGCGACGTCGTGCGCGTTACGCCGTCCACCCGCTTCACGGCCCCTGGTGCCGACGTCGAAATGTTCGGCTTGTACTTCGCCGATGCCGGTCAGCACCTTGAGCAGCGCCTGTTTGTTGACCACGCGGTGGCCAACTGCAAGTCGCGCGTGCTCTACAAGGGCGCGCTGCAGGGCCGCAATGCCCACACTGTGTGGGTGGGCGACGTCCTGATCCGTAAGGAAGCAGAAGGCACTGACACCTATGAGGCCAACCGCAACCTGGTCCTGACGGACGGCGCGCGTGCGGACTCTGTGCCGAACCTGGAAATCGAAACTGGACTCATCGAGGGTGCCGGCCATGCCAGCGCCACCGGCCGTTTCGACGACGAGCACCTTTTCTACCTCATGGCACGCGGCATTCCCGAAAAGGCAGCCCGCCGCCTGGTGGTCCGAGGCTTCCTCAACGAGATCATCCAGCAGATCAACGTCCCGGCAATCGAAGAACGCCTGACCGCAGCTGTTGAGCGCGAACTCGCCGCGACCGACAACTAGCAAAGACCAGGCAGGACAAGCATGAGTGAACAAACCAAGGGCGAACTGGTATGCAACGCCAATGACATCCAGGTCAAGCAGGCGCTGCGCGTCCTGATCGATGACTATCCGGTAGCCATCGTGAGGGACTCGATGGGCGAGATCCATGCCATCGGCGATACCTGCTCGCACGCGGACATCTCGCTGTCTGAAGGCGAGATTGAAGGCTGTGCGATTGAGTGCTGGGGCCACGGTTCCCAGTTCGACCTCCGCAGCGGACAGCCTCTTCAGCTGCCTGCCTACGACCCCGTTCCCGTTTTCGCAGTCACCATCGATGGTGACGACGTCTACGTGGACGTGACCAACGTTGTGAACGGTGCTTCGGTAGATAACTACTAAGCGCCCGGTATCACCAGACTTACGAACGGAAAAGAAAGAAGAGCATGTCTACTCTTGAGATCAAGGACCTGCACGTCAGCATCGAGACGGAGCAGGGCACCAAGGAGATCCTGAAGGGCGTCAGCCTCACCATCAAGACCGGTGAAACGCACGCCATCATGGGCCCCAACGGCTCGGGCAAGTCCACCCTCGCGTCCACCATCGCCGGCCACCCGCGCTACACGGTGACCAGCGGTACCATCACTCTCGATGGCGAAAACGTCCTGGAAATGAGCGTTGACGAGCGCGCCCGTGCAGGCGTCTTCCTCGCCATGCAGTACCCGGTAGAGGTTCCCGGCGTCACCATGACGAACTTCCTGCGTACCGCCAAGACGGCGATCGACGGCGAAGCACCCGCCCTTCGTACGTGGACCAAGGACGTCAAGGCTGCCATGCAGCAGCTGCGCATCGACGCCGACTTCGCTCAGCGCAACGTCAACGAAGGCTTCTCCGGTGGCGAGAAGAAGCGCGTCGAGATCCTTCAGCTCGAGCTCTTCAAGCCGAAGTTCGCTGTTCTGGACGAGACCGACTCCGGCCTCGACGTCGACGCCCTCAAGGTAGTTTCCGAAGGCGTCAACCGCGCACACGCAGAGGGAAACATGGGCACGCTGCTCATCACCCACTACACCCGCATCCTGCGCTACATCAAGCCCGACTTCGTCCACGTTTTCGTCGATGGCAAGGTCGTTGAAGAGGGCGGCCCCGAACTGGCCGACCGTCTTGAAGAAGAGGGCTACGACCGCTACGCCGCAGGCGCAGGCGTTGCCGTTGCTCCTGCCGTACAGGCCTAGTTAGGATCATTCCATGACCGAAATCAACGCGGCGCGCACCAGCCTCGAGGACGTTGAGGAAGCGCTCAAGGACGTCATTGACCCGGAGCTCGGTGTCAACGTCGTGGACTTGGGCCTCCTCTATGGCCTGAAGTACTCAGATGAGGACGGCGCACTCCTGATCGACATGACACTGACGACGGCGGCTTGCCCGCTCACGGACGTGCTGGAAGAGCAGGTAGGCAAGTCCCTCGACGGAGTCGTGGACGAGTGGCGCCTGAACTGGGTATGGATGCCGCCATGGGGTCCCGAGCGGATCACCGACGACGGCAAGGACCAGATGCGGGCCCTCGGCTTTAACATCTGATCGGCAGTTTTCGCCCTCCAAGGGCAAAGAAATGGTTCCGGACCTGTGGTCCGGAACCATTTCTGCATTAGCCGTTGGCTCAGGAAATAAACCGTGCCCACCGCAGCTATGGCGCCGCAACACCAAACGTGTCGCATTTGTTGATGTCGCCCGTGGCGTATCCCTGGTAGAACCACTTCTGCCGCTGCGCGCTTGAGCCATGGGTCCAGGACTCCGGCGAGACCCGACCTGTTGCTGCCTTCTGGATTCGGTCATCGCCGACGGCGGAGGCAGCGGACAGCGCGTCCTGCAGGTCCTGCTCGGTGAGGGGGTCAAGGAACGGCTTGCCCGTTGCCGGGTCTTTCTGCGTGGTCGCATGGCGAACCCAGAGTCCTGCGTAACAGTCCGCCTGCAATTCAACCCGGACTGCACCGGACTCCGGCCCTTGGGGGTCCTGTTGTGCCCGGTCAAGGTTGCCCAGGATGTTTTGGATGTGATGGCCGAATTCATGGGCCACCACATACTCCTGCGCCAGCGGCCCACCTGATGAGCCAAAACGGGTCACGAGCTCATCGAAGAACCCGGGGTCGAAGTATGCCTTGGTATCCGCCGGGCAGTAGAACGGACCGACAGCCGTGGTAGCAGCACCACATCCGGTATTCGTCCCTTGCTCGAAGATGACTGTCCCGGGCCGGGAATACTGAACGTTGTACTGGGCGAGATATTCGGGCCAAAAAGCATTAAGGCTGTTGACAGTGCCTGTGATCCGGCAGTCGAGTCGTTTGTCCGCATCAGCGCCCGTCTTGCACTCCTGTACACCGCCGCTTCCACCTTCGACGGCGGGTGGCTGGGTTCCGCCGCCAGTCAGGTCGCCAAGGATGTTGGGGTTGATTCCGAAGAGGGCCAGAAGCAGCACGACGATGCCACCACCAATCCCGCCACCTATTTTCGTCCCGCGGCCCATGCCTCCGCCGCGTCGGTCTTCTACTTGGGATGGGTCTAGCTGCGCACCGTCATTGAAACTCATACAGTCAGAATAGACGTCACCATTGGTGCCGGAGGGCGGACACTGCCGTAAAATTGCGGGGATGCCTTTCCTGGATAAAATTCAGCTCTGGGCCGATGAGCGTCCCCACGACACCGCCGTCGTTGTGGGCCGCAGCCGGCTCAACTGGGCCGAGCTCCGCGACGCCGCGGCAAGCCTGCTTGGCCACGCGGCGGCCACTACTGTGCTTGCCGAACCCAACTCCACTGACTTCGTCGCGAAGTTTACGGCGGCGGTGGCGGGGGAGCGCCGCTGTGCTGTGCTGGACCCACTGTGGCCTGCAGCAATGGTGGAGGAAGTGACGTCGCGCATCGTCGATCCCGCCATAGCAACCGATGTGGAACTTGTAGACGGAGATCCGTCCACTACCTTCCTGATTGGGCTTACGTCCGGCACCACTTCGGTGCCGAAGGCGTTCACGCGGTCCCGCCGTTCGTGGCAGGTTTCGTTCGACGCTTCGATCGAGTTCTTTGGGCTGTCTCAGGATGATCGGACCCTGGCAGCAGGTCCGCTCTCCTCCAGCTTGAACCTCTACGCCCTGTCTGAGTGCCTGTACGCGGGCTCTGCATTCCATACGCTGGAGTCTTTCGATGTCGGTGACGCCCACGCTTCGATCAGCCATGACAACATCACAAGACTGGTGCTCACCCCGACCATGCTTCGTTTGCTCAGCGAACGCGGCTTAGCTGGGGATGTGGATGCTTCCGGCATCCGGAGCATCATCTGCGCCGGTTCCAAGCTCGATGGCCGTACGTTGGAAGCGGCGCGCCGTTGGGCTCCACATGCTGCCATCTTCGAATACTACGGAGCCTCCGAGTTGAGCTTCGTCTCCGGCACACGGCTGGCTGCCGGCGAGCCCCTCGACGTTGGGGGTACCGGCATTGGGCGTCCATTTCCTGGTGTGGAACTGCGAATCCTGAACGACACCGGCCAGAATCTTCCGGACGGCGAGCACGGCAACATCAGCGTCCGCAGTGGAATGGTCAGCAACGGCTACCTCTGGGGCGACGACGGCCAAGCCCTCCGCTGCTTGGATGGCTGGTACACCGTTGGGGACCAAGGCTATCTCGCCGACGGGACCCTGCACATTCTGGGACGTCGTTCGGACATGATCATCACTGCGGGAAAGAACGTGTACCCGCACGAGGTGGAACTCGCCCTCGCCTCCGTTCCAGGCATTGAAGTTGCGGTAGCAGCCGGAGCTCCGGATGACATCCGCGGTCAAAAGGTGATTGCCGGCGTCGTTCCTGCCTACGGTGCCGTCACGGCGACGCAGCTGCGCACCGGCCTTGATGGCCTGCTCGCCCGTGACAAGTGGCCACTGCAGTACTACGTCCTGTCCGAGCTACCCATCACGGATCGCGGTAAGGTCAGCCGGATGGTACTGCTCGACTGGATCAAAAACCATGACGTCCGGGCGCGTCCCCTTGGGTAGCGGCGGCCCCTTGGGAAGCGACCCTTCCATGCAGCAGGTCGACGAGTCCCGCCAGCCGGTCATCATCGCGGCGCTGCGGACTCCGATCTGCCGGGCAAACGGGCAGCTGAGGCAGCTCCGCGCCCCGGATCTCCTGGCACCGGTCATCCGTTCCCTCATCGAATCGGCTGGCATTGATCCAGCCGCGGTGAACGATGTCATCATGGGCAATGCTGTTGGTGGTGGCGGAAACGTGGCGCGCTTCGCCGCGCTCCAGGCCGGTTTGCCTGTCACGGTCCCGGGGCTCACCGTGGACCGGCAGTGTGGTTCCGGCTTGGATGCCATTGCGCTTGCGGCGCGTCTGGTTGGCGCCGGCGGCGACCCGCTCTATGTTGCCGGAGGGGTGGAAAGCATCAGTACGGCTCCAGCGCGGGCCAACAGGACCGACGACGGCGGACTGGACTTTTTCTCTCGGGCCGCCTTTGTGCCACCCCTGTTTGGTGATCCTGACATGGGTGTGGCTGCGGAAAATGTGGCCCGCACATTTGGTATCAGCCGTGAGCGGCAGGATGAGTACGCCCTCCGCAGCCATCGGCGGGCTCTTGAGGCTGCGGCAGCGGGCAAGCTCGCACGCGAAATCGTGCCGCTTGAAGACGCCGGGACGATCGTCGACGCCGACGACGGCCCCAAGCCTTCGTTGCGCGCCCCACTGATGTCGCGGTTCCCGGCAGTTTTCGTCCCCGACGGGACTGTCACGGCAGCGAACTCGTGTTTTGATGCCGACGCAGCTGCCGCCGTCGTCATAACTTCGCTGAAGCGCGCCCGGGAGATGGGCGCGGTGGACGGCTTGCTGGTTTTGGGTTGTGAGACCACAGGTGTGGATCCGGAGTTGCTGGGCATCGGGGCTGCACACGCCGCCGAGCAGTTGTTGGCTCAACATGGCGTGGCTGCAACCGACGTAGACCTCATCGAATTCAATGAAGCCTTTGCGTCCCAGACCATCGCTTGCCTTGATCATTTGGGTATCGATCCTGGAAAAGCCAATGCCGAGGGCGGGGCCTTGGCTTTTGGGCACGGTTACGGCGCTTCGGGGGCTGTTCTGGTGACGCGCTTGCTTACCCAGGCTCGTGGCGTCTCCCAAAATTCCGGAGTAGCACCGTTGGGCTTGGCCATGATCAGTATCGCGGGGGGCATGGGCACAGCGGCCCTCATGCGCTACGCCCGGCTCCAGCCCAACTGACCAGCATTAGTGGTTGTTATGACGCCTGAAAACAACCACGAATGCCAGCTACTTGGGTTCGTCAGGTTCCCCGAGTCCTCGGGCGGCCAAGGCATCGCCGGTTTGGCGCGCGTAAGCGACAGTCGTGATAAAGACGGGGAGTATCAGTGCCCTGGGATTGCGTTCAAGTCCGCGGGCCCGAGCCGCATCCCTGACGTCCGAAAAGGCTCCGGCAATGAAGGGGATGCTCCTGAGCATCACGGCGATGGTGAGCGCGAAACGCTCGGGATCGGCACCAAAGCGCTGGAACGGTTTGGCGAGGGAGACAACGCCGTCCAACAGGTCCTGGACGGGTGTGGTGGCAGTCAGAACCGAGGCTGCGACGACGCACACCAGGACGTTCAGGACGATGCGTGCAGCCGTGGGGGCACCTAATTGCCACCATTGGAACAATCCGATCACCACGAGGATGGGCGTCACCATCCATATGGCACGCATCAGACGGCGCAAACCGGCCCCGCTCAGCAGGAACAAGCTGCACATGATGGCGAAGACCAGCAGCGAAACTGCCCAGTCGACAATCAGGAAGGACGCGGTTCCGCACCCTGCAACCACCAGGAATTTCAGCCACAACGGGGTTCGGTGGATTGGCGAGTTGCCCGGCACATAGTTTGCTATCAGGAAGCCGTGGCCCCTCATAACCGGCCTCGTTCGGGGCGTTCGCCGAGGCTCGGAACCTCACCAAGGCCCGGAGCCTCCCAAAAGCCCGGAACTTCGTCGAGCGCAGTTGCGCATAGCTCCCGGTACCGTGCAACACCTTCAGCCGCACCGCCGTCGAAGACTATCCGCCCCGACTCCACCACGAGGACACGATCCATCTCCAACGCAAGGTCGAGGTCGTGGGTGGACATGACGACTTGCTGCTCCAGGCCCGCCAACGTGCGCCGCAACAGCTCGCGATTACGCAGGTCAAGGAGGGTGGATGGCTCGTCGAGGACCAACACCTTGGGATTAACGGCGAGGACTGCAGCCAAGGCGAGCAACTGACGCTCCCCACCGGAGAGCTCATAGATGCTCTGGTCAGCCAGGGGCAGCAGGCCAAACCTGTCAAGAACTGCTTCCGCGCGCGCGGCTCGTTCGCGGGTGTTCTTGATGGAGCGGCGGAGGGAGAGCTCAACGTCTTCACGGCCGGTAGGCATCACCAATTGCGACAAGGGATCAGTGAAGACGAATCCGACGTTTGCACGAACCCGGCGCACGGCTTTAACTGTGTCATCGCCGTAGACGTCGACAGTTCCGTCGCTGGGCTCCACCAGCCCGTTCAACAGCCGCAATAACGTGGACTTTCCGGAGCCGTTGGCACCGATGACGCCGATACGCCGCTCGGTGAGGCTTAAGGAAACATCCTCCAGCAGGGTCTTGAACGTTCTGCTGCCGTCAATGGCTACACGAACCGAGACCCTGTTGAAGTTGATGGAGTTCATAGAGATATTGTTTCCGACTTTTACGTGACGCAGGCTATTTGACCCTGCGGACCAGGACATCCGGGAAGGCCTTGTGAATAGCCACCGCAATGATCACGGCGAGGACATTCTTGATGATGTCCCCGGGGTAGAAGGCCAGATCGGCAATGAAGGCTTTGGTGAAGTCCAATTTGCCGTTGACCATCATGCCCAGGACGCCCAGGCCGTGGATGAGGACGATGCTGCTGACCATGGCGGCAGCAAACAGCAGCAGGGAACGGCTCCGTACCGTCTTGCGGATAATCAACGCCGCCAGATAGCCCGTGGCAGCCGCGGCAAGGGGGAAAGCAATGATGTAGCCCGCGGATGGAGTAGCCAGGATGCCCAGTCCGCTGCGGCCCCCGCTGAAGATCGGCAGGCCAGCCAGGCCAAGGAGGACATAAAGCCCGACGGCGGCGAATCCCCGCCCGGGGCCAAGCACCAGACCGCTCAACATCACAGTGAGGGTCACCAAGGTGATCGGCACGCCAAGGGCGCCAACCGGAATGCCGGGAACGATCGCGGACGCGGCCACCAGGGCTGCGAAAACGGCAATGAGGCCGAGGTCTGTGGCGGTCCATCGCTTGCGCGAAGAGTTGCGCTCCACAGAGGCGGAGGTGGTTTGGCTCATGACGGGTCCTATCAGGAAATGCTGTGGGTGCGAGGTTGAAGTTTGTTTCCCCCAACAGTGAGGATACGGAGCTTGGGAAGGGGCTTTTTTGGAGCCTCTCCACAACTGTTGACATTAATCCTGTGTGAAATGGCACAATCAGCCCTTCGGGCGACGTTATGTCCGAGGGAGGGCAGGCTGCCGGTAGACTTGAACAGGCTGTTCTCACGGCCGTCCCCGCCGCAACTACCGGGCCAACCGGTCACGCAGGCGTTCCCCATTGAAAGGCATCACCCGAATTGATTACCGTCCAGGAACTCGAACTCCGCGCCGGCGCACGCCTGCTCATGGACAAGGTCAACTTCAGGGTAGACAAAGGCGACAAGATCGGCCTTGTCGGCCGCAACGGCGCGGGCAAGACCACTTTGACCCGCGTCCTCGCGGGCGAAGGCCTTCCGGCTGGCGGCAAAGTGACCCGCAGCGGTGAGATCGGCTATCTGCCCCAGGATCCCCGCACCCCGGACATGGAACAGCTCGCCCGTGATCGCATCCTTTCTGCCCGTGGCTTGGACGTGGTGGTGGGAAAGCTGAAGAAGGCCCAGGCCGAGATGGCCAGCGAGGACGAAGCAGTCCAGCGCAAGGCCATGAACCGCTACGATCGCTTGGAAGCTGAATTCCTGGCTGGCGGCGGATACGCCGCTGAAGCTGAGGCAGCCGCGATCTCCTCCAACCTTGCGCTCCCTGAACGTATCCTCAACCAGCCGCTGAAGACCCTCTCCGGTGGCCAGCGCCGTCGTGTTGAGCTCGCCCGCATTCTGTATTCCTCGGCAGAAACCCTGCTCCTCGACGAACCCACCAACCACCTCGACGCCGACTCCATCACGTGGCTGCGCGACTTCCTGAAAGACCACCAGGGCGGACTGATCGTGATCAGCCACGACGTCGAATTGCTGGAAGCCACTGTCAACAAGGTGTACCACCTTGACGCCAACAGGGCCCAGATCGACTACTACAACATGGGCTGGAAGCGCTATCTCCAGCAGCGCGAAACGGATGAACGAGCCCGCAAGCGCGAACGCGCCAATGCTGAAAAGAAAGCCCAGGTCCTCATCGACCAAGCCAACAAAATGCGTGCCAAGGCAACAAAAGCTGTCGCAGCGCAGAACATGGCAAAGCGTGCTGAACGTCTCCTCGGCGGCTTGGAAGCCGTCCGCGAAAACGATCGCGTCGCCGCCCTGCGCTTCCCGGATCCGTCCCCGTGCGGCAAGACCCCACTGACCGCCGAAGGGCTCAGCAAGTCCTACGGCTCACTGGAGATTTTCACTGACGTGGACCTGGCGATCGATCGCGGTTCCAAGGTGGTCATCCTTGGCCTCAATGGTGCCGGCAAGACTACCCTCCTGAGAATGCTTGCAGGCGTGGACAAGCCGGACACCGGCGACATCATCCCGGGACACGGATTGAAAGTGGGCTACTACGCCCAGGAACACGAAACCTTGGATCACGATCGCACGGTCCTTGAAAACATGCGTTCCTCCGCACCTGACATGAAGGACGCCGAGGTCCGCGGCATTCTGGGTTCGTTCCTGTTCTCTGGTGACGACGTCGAAAAGCCGGCGGGAGTTCTGTCCGGCGGTGAGAAGACCCGGCTGGCCCTCGCGACCATCGTTGCCTCCAGCGCCAACGTGCTGCTCCTCGACGAGCCCACCAACAACCTGGACCCAGCCAGCCGCGCGGAAATCCTCGGTGCGCTGAAGAACTACAGCGGCGCCGTCGTCATGGTCAGTCACGATGAAGGCGCCGTCTCAGCCCTGAATCCGGAACGCGTGGTGCTGCTGCCGGACGGTGTTGAAGATCACTGGAACGAGGACTACCTGGACCTGATCACCTTGGCCTAGTCCGCCTCGCCGTCCGCTGCGGACCGTGCTTCGTTCCGCTGCGCGGCGCACAGCGCGTTGTGGTTGCGTTCCGCTTCGCGGCGCGCTTGATGTGCCGCTGCGCAACGTGCTGGGTTCCGCTGCGCACCCCGCCGGATTTGCCGCGTGCTCGCTCGTTCCTCGCTTGGACGCACGCTACACAAATCCACCGCGCTGCTCCGCTCGTGAGTCAGTCGCCTTCGCGGGGGCTAGCGGACCTGCAACGGCTCGGCGTTTGTTATCCTTTGCAGCTGGTCGTAGGTGATGGAGAACATTGAATTGTGGTCTCCGGCGCCGGCCCACAGTAGTGGGTGTTCTTGCAGCGAGGTGTCCAGGATGGTTCTTATGCGTTGTGGGTGACCGACTGGGGCTACTCCTCCCACTTCCTGGCCGGTGTGTTTTAGTACGAAATCTGGCTTCGCGCGGCGGATCTTTTCGGTTCCCAGGAGTTTGGCTACCAGTGTCGTATCTACCTTTGCGGCTCCGCTGGCGAGTATCAGCAAAGGTTTGCCGTCGAGTTCGAAGATCAGGCTGTTCGTAATGGCCGCAACGTCACATCCAAGGACGGAGGCCGCGGCAGTAGCGGTGGGCACCTCGTCCTCGAAGATCCGGACCGTGTCCTCAGCGCCTGCCGCCGTAAGGGCCGACTTGACGTTGAGCACGGGGTCCGGGATCGCTTCAGTAACCTTGGGCATCCAGGATTGCGTCTTCCTCTTCTTCTGACGTGGGGCGCTTGTTCTTTCGGTTTGCCGGCACGCGGCGCTTGGGTGGCCCGTTGGCAGCAATAACTTCCTCGGCGTCGTCTTCGTCCTCTTCAGCGTCGATGGCAGCGTTACGCGCCTGCTGCCTGGCTGCGTAGCCGAAACCAATGAACATCAGGACGCCGAAGGCAAACCACTGCAGGGAGTACGAGAGGTGCGTGCCCTCTTCCGTCGCTGGTTTGGGGAACGGCGTGGGCATGGGTTGGACTGCGGGATCTTCGCTGGCCAGCTGCCCATAAGCGCCCGTCGCGATGGGGTAGGGGAGTTCGCTTGCAAAGCTGGCCAGGTCAATGGATGGCAGTTGTCCATCCACCGCACCGCGGTCCAGCTTCGGTTCCGTTGGCTTGAGGCGGGCGACCACGGTCACCTCACCCACGGGAGGTGCCGGAACGACGTCGGGACGGCCCGGCGTGTTGTTGCCTATCGGCAACCAGCCGCGGTCGATAACCACCGCTTCGCCGGTTGTGAGACGGAAAGGAACCACGACGTCGTAACCTGGCTGCCCGTTCAACGGACGGTTCCGTACAACGCGCTGGCCATTCAGGTCGTAACTACCCCGCAGTTCCACCTGGGTCCACTCCCGCTCGGGGTCCAGGGTGCGGAACTGGTCCTTGATCCCAGCGAAGGGGACAGGCGTCGCGGAGTAGTTGTTCACCACGCGGTTGATCTCAGCCAGCGTCTCTGCCCGCCGATCCATTTGCCAGCGGCCGAGGAACACGCATGCTGTGGCGAAGATAACGGCCAGAACGAAATAGCCCAGCCACTTGCTGGAGAAAAGGAAACGATACATTCAGCGGGCCTCGCCAACAGCAGCGTCATCTGCCTCGAAAGGGACGGTCTCTTTCCAGAGGCCCCGCGTTTGGAGGTAGTCCTCAAGCCACTCGCGGTGCTCGTTGCACGAAAGCCAAACCTTCCGCCGTTCGGGGGTATGGATCCGGGGGTTATTCCACAGGAGTTGCCACGCCGCCCCCTCCCGGCATCCCTTACGGGAGCACAGGGCGGGGCCACTGGCGCGATCGGACTCCTGGCTGCCCAAACCGGCGCCGCCAAGGTTAAAGATGTTCATGAAGCCGCCCGTTCGTTGCCGGCGTCCCCGGCCTTCGGTGTATGAGTCGCGTCAGGCTCTGTTTCCTGACTTGGTGGATCATCGTCCACCACCTCGCCTTTTAGCACGGTGACGTTGTCCGTCGATTCCTCTTCAGTGGGCAGCGAAGAGCCCTCGATTTCCGCTGTTCCCACGTAGTCCAGCAAGGAATCGCTGTGATCCTCGGCTTTGTCGCTGCCATTGGCGATGACCACGGCTATCCAGGGAAGGAACACGGCGCCGGCCACGGCAATTATTTTCAACCAGCCGTCCACCACGAAGATCAGGATGATGCAGACCATGCGAATACCCATCGCCACTGCGTACTTGATCATGCGCTCCCGCATGTCTTCCGAGTGGGCAGCCGCGGCATCGGTGATGCTGTGGACTTCGGGGTCGCCGGAGACGGCGTCCGGATCCCCGGGCACCTGCTGCAGGGGACTGTTTTCTCGTGTCACAACTGAATCATCACGCTCCAAAGGCTTCACTCAATTCTCTCACCAAGGCGGTGGCCGCCCAAACCGCGGACGGGCCGGTTACCGGGCGGTTGGAGCACGTGCCCGATAAGATCGAGGCAGGAAATCCCCTCTTCACCGCAGCACACCCATGCCGCAGAACCTGGAGCGAAAGTATGTCTGAAGCAGTATCCACCGGCCGGAGCGTCCTCATCACCGGCGGCAACAGGGGCATCGGCCTGGCCATTGCCGAGTCCTTCCTCGCGAACGGTGACAAGGTGGCAGTGACCTATCGAAGCGAAACAGAACTGCCTGAAGGCATCCTGGGAGTCAAAGCCGATGTCACTGACGAAGCCTCGATCGATGCCGCCTTTAAGACAGTAGAAGAAGCGCACGGCCCGGTGGAGGTTTTGGTTGCCAACGCCGGCATCACCAAGGACACGCKGCTCCTGCGCATGAGTGAGGACGACTTCACCTCCGTGCTGGACACCAACCTCACCGGTGCGTTCCGCGTCATTAAGCGTGCTTCCAAGGGCATGATCCGTCTCCGCAAAGGCCGCGTGGTCCTCATCTCATCGGTCTCCGGGCTGTATGGCGCTCCGGGCCAGATCAACTACTCTGCCTCGAAGGCGGGCATGGTGGGCATCGCACGCTCGCTGACCCGCGAACTGGGCAGTCGGGGGATCACGGCCAACGTGGTTGCTCCGGGATTCATCAACACGGACATGACGGCAGAACTTCCCGAGGAAACCCAGAAGTCGTACCTGGCAAACGTGCCGGCAGGCCGTTTCGCCGAGGCTTCCGAGGTAGCCAATGTTGTGCGTTGGGTTGCCAGCGACGAGGCTGCCTACATTTCAGGGGCAGTGATTCCCGTTGACGGCGGTCTCGGCATGGGCCACTAAAGCGGCCCGCTCCGAGGCAAACAGCAGGTTTTTTGTCGCCAGCCGACAACGGGGTTCGAGTCGGTCGCTGGCATGATGGAACCCGGGCCCACACATTTTTAGATGAAGTGAACAAAAGGAGCACGAATGGGAATGCTGGATAACAAGACCGCGATCGTCACGGGATCTTCGCGTGGCATCGGTGCTGAAGTCGCCAAGATCCTCGCGGGTGAGGGCGCCGCTGTGGTCGTCAACTACCGTCAGAAGGCACCGCGCGCCAACAAGGTCGTCGCTGAAATCCAGGCAGCGGGCGGCCGCGCTGCGGCCGTGGGTGCAGACCTCACCACCGACGAAGGCGTTCACACTCTTGCCAGCACCGCAATGGAGCAGTTCGGCTCGCTTGACGTGCTGGTGCTGAACGCATCCGGTGGCATGGAGTCCGGCATGGAGGAGGGCTACGCCCTCAAGCTAAACCGCGACGCCCAGATCAACATGCTCAATGCGGCTGTGCCGCTCATGCGCGAAGGCTCGCGCGTCGTCTTCGTCACCAGCCACCAAGCGCATTTCGTGGAGACCGTTCCCACCATGCCTGAATACGAGCCGGTAGCAAAGAGCAAGCGCGCCGGTGAGGACGCACTGCGCGCACTCCTGCCCGACCTTGCCGACAAAGGCATCTCGCTGGTGGTTGTTTCCGGTGACATGATCGAGGGCACTGTGACGGCCACCCTGCTTGACCGCTCCAACCCGGGCGCCATCGAGGCCCGCCGCGCAGAAGCAGGCAAGTTGTATTCCGTTGAAGAATTTGCGGCAGAGGTCGCCAAGATGGTGACGGCCGACGTCGAAACCGGCCACACCGAATACGTGGGTGGAGCAGACTACTTCGGCAAATCCGCCGAGTAGGCACCCTGGCAGAATTAGTTGTGGCCCGGACACTCGTCCGGGCCACAACTGTTTAACCGTCCAGATGCCAATCAAAGGTGGGCCATGACAAATTTGATAAATTGTTCAGTTTCCTGCAACACGAAATACTAAAAGTTGTTTCAAGTTCCCGCTTTTGCATTTGGGGAATCTATCTGATTGAATCTGCAAGGCGTCGTCGTCCCTAAATGCAAGCAAACTGTATTAAGCCAAGGTAGGAACTTTATGGCAGTGTCCAGGGTCGAGCCCACTACTGTGAACTAGGAGCATCTTTGGACCTGTTACTGCACGCTGATGATATTCATGCGTCCTACGATCAAAGGCGCATCCTCAAGGGCGTTGAGCTTTCCCTCCACCGCGGCGAGATCCTGGGATTAATCGGGACCAATGGTGCGGGCAAAACCACTCTCATGGGCGTATTGGCAGGATCCCATAAGCACGATGACGGGCATATCATGCTGGCTGGCGAGAAATACGGACCGGATTCCATGGAGGAAGCCCAGGCTTGCGGCGTCGGCCTCATCCCGCAAAACTTCCGCCTCGACCCTGAACTGACCGTCGCCAAGGCCATTTTTCGCGGAACTTTTCAAGCTGACAAATCCCATGATGAACTCCGGATTCAGGCAGTTAAACTCATCAAGGACATCGGGATCAACTTGGATCCGGACGTGAAAGTGGGCACGCTGATCCGTGCCGAGCAGACACTCGTGGAAGTTCTGAGAATGGTGGCCGAAGAAGCCCAACTCGTCATCATGGACGAAGTTGCTGCGTCGCTACCGGATCATGACGTCGCCGTCCTGCATCAAGTTTTGCGGATGCTCGTCGGGCAGGGGCGTGCGATCATCTACATTACCCATCGCCTTGATGAAGTCCGCTCCATAGCCCACCGCATCGCTGTCATGCGGGACGGCAAGGTCCACAAAATCCTGGAAGCCAGCCGGACAGACGTCGACGAGCTCGCTTTCCTCTTGCTTCAGCACAAGCTGGCCAACACCTCCAGACCCACTGATCCGGCACCCGGAGATGAAGCTATGCGGGTGGTTGAGCTCACTGTGGAAGACAGTATCCGCGATATTTCCTTCAGCGTATCCAAAGGTGAGATTTTCGGGTTGGCGGGAACACATCGCTCAGGCATATATCAATTGCTTGAAGCGCTTGTGGGTATTCACCCGAGGACCTCGGGCCAGATTTTCATGCAAGGAAAACCTGTACAGATCCGAGGGCTGCAGGATGCACTGCGTTTGAAGATCGGTTACTTGTCAGACACCGCAGACACCCTGGAATCGGCAAGTGGAATCGTTGAAGGCCTTCAGCGCAGTGACGATACGGCCGGGTCCAATTTACAGGATGAGATCACTCAGCTTCGTGGCGTGATCGAACTGGTTCGCCGTATGCGCATCAACACGACAAACATCCATGGCGCCATCACCACTCTTTCGGGTGGCGATCGCCAGAAGGTGCAGCTTGCCAAGTGGATGACGAGCGACTGCGATGTGTTGATCCTTAGCCACCCCAGCCGCGGTATAGATGTTGGGGCCAAAGAGACGGTGTACAGGATGCTCCAGGAGCTCAGCCGAACCGGGGTCGCGATCATCCTGTTGTCGTCGGATTTGTCGGAACTGGTCAGCTGGTGCCATCGGATTGGGGTGATGCGCAACGGCGAAATGATAGCCATAGAGGCTAATGCCAATACCAACGAAGACGCCCTGGTACACCATATGCTGGGGGAGAAGTTCACGTCCGGCAGTGGGGAAGCCCGTCGCGTGAAGAGTTGACTGCAGTGTGCCTTCCTGACGTGAAACCGAAAGGGGCGACCGCGAATGCGCGGCCGCCCCTTTCGCTCTTACGGGGAAGATCAGATAGTAATTCCCTTGGCGAGATTGTTGAGCTTGTGGCGCGCCAATGCAAGGTTTGCGTAGGTGCGGTCAAGCACCAAGTAGACAAACAGGCCCTTGGAACCGCCTGAGTTAAGAACGTTGATCAGGTGGTACTGCGAACCCAGGGTGATGAGGATGTCTTCGATATCGCTATCCACGTGCAGGTCGGCCATGGTGCGGAGTTTTGCACTGACAACATTCGAGTTACCGGCAGCGGCCACTCCCAGGTCAAAGCCAGGACTTCCGCCCTGGGCCAAAGCCATTCCGCTGGAGTAGTCCACGACGGCCGCGCCTGTTGCGCCCTCGATGGACAGCAACTGCTTTATGGATTCGTCAAGCGTGCTCATATTTTGTTCTTCCTTTTCTTTTTTATCATCACCGATATGTGTGAAGTAGACCGCCCCGGGCTGCTGGTACACCGGTGCATTACGAAGTGATTCATCCTCATGGGCATGCACTTCAGCAGGAACATGCTTTTCCCGACGTTGCCACCATCTTCGTGCGTGCCGCGAACGATTCACTTTCTGCCCCTGCTGGTCTTAATCCCGGGCCGCCTAATGCATCACGACTCCGTCTTGGAATTTCCAACAATACACATTAAGAAGCCAACGGAACGCACTGTCTCAAGAAGCGAACCAGTTAGTGACAATCGCATAAATTATTCGAAAGTTAGCGTCACGAAATGCGACCCCGGGCTTCCGAGGCGCTTCTGTGCAGCGCCTTTCGATTAATGAAAGCGACGTTAATAATGTGGTCTCCTCCAGCTTCCGTCGTATTTTGGAAGATCACTTGATACGGAGTACGCCGAATCAAAAGGGCTATCCCGTCAGGAGCCCTGTCAGGCGTTTTGGACGCATTGGCGAGCATGTCCCGGAAACCCTGGTGGTTTTCCACGTGCCCCCGGATCCCGGATTGATCAAAAGACGCCAGGGTAGACAACCACACAGTTCCATCTGCCTCGATAACTCCGTGAGCCGGGTACACCACGTGGCCGGTTTCGGTGGCGAAGCCGAAGTCTGTTGGAAAGATCTTGAACCGCGCACACCAAGCGGCGAAGTGCTTCCTCAGCACACCGTCAGGATCTGCTGAAACAACAGATCTGAAAAGGGTTTCATGCTCCGGCAACGCATCTCCTTCGGATGGGCAAGCCGATGTTCGCTCACCGGCAAGGGTCACATCTGATGAGTGTCCTGAAAGCGCCAATCGTTTCGCTGAAAACCCTGTGAAATGCGCAACATGAACCCTGTCGTCCCGCTACTCGAATGGTGGAGGTCCCTGGGCAACTGCCCGGGGCACCATCAATCGAAGGGACAAGTGTGATAAATCAACGCGCATCACGGCACTGGCGAGCGGCCACTGCCACCTTGGTCGGGGCGGTGCTGACTGTGTCATTTTCCGTTGCCCCAGCTTCGGCCGCACCCGTGATTGGCAGCGACCAAACCGGTTCCATCACCGTTCACAAGTTCGAGAAGCCGATCGGTGGAGGCGGCGGCGGGAACAACGGCGGCGGACACGGTGGCGGCGGCAGTAATGGCAGCGGGAACGGTGGCAGCGGCAACAACCTTTCCCGCGTCGTTCCGGACACCACCGCGCTGACGCCCCTGGCTGGGATTGAGTTCACGATCCAGCAGGTCAACACCATTGATCTGTCCACCAATGCGGGCTGGGACGCGGCACACAACCTCAGCGGCGTCTTCGC
Organism: Paenarthrobacter sp. RAF54_2; assembly: GCF_052113945.1. Classification (NCBI taxonomy): domain Bacteria; kingdom Bacillati; phylum Actinomycetota; class Actinomycetes; order Micrococcales; family Micrococcaceae; genus Paenarthrobacter; species Paenarthrobacter sp. RAF54_2. The sequence goes on along the minus strand of NZ_JBFRDV010000015.1, from coordinate 104,344 downwards.
GTCGTCTGACCCGTCCGGTTCCATCACAGGCGCTGGATACACGTTGGGTGCTGGCCAGGCCCAGGTCACTGCTGCTGATGGCACTACCGTCTTCGCTAACTTGCCGATCGGCCTGTATCTGGTGACGGAGACCAACTATCCGGCCGGAGTCACCCCATCGGCTCCGTTCCTTATCTCGGTGCCGCTAACCGATCCAGACAACCAGGACAACTGGATCTACGATGTCGACGTGTACCCGAAGAACTCTGTTTCGGGTGCGGAGAAGATCGTCACTGATGCTCCCGACGTCAAGCTCGGCGACCAGGTCGATTGGACGATCACAGCTGATATCCCGAACGAGGCCGTGATTGACGGTTACAAGGTGGTGGATCAGCTCGACACCAAACTGACCTACGTCGGTGCCACCGCCCAGTTGGAGGATGGTACGCCACTTATCGAAGGTACGGATTACGTTGTGGGCTTCGACGCCACAACCAACACCGTCTCGGTGGTCTTCACCGATGACGGGCGTGCCTTGCTGGCAGCCCGCACCCAAACCCGTGTTCAGGTCATGGTGAGCACCAAGGTCAACACCATCGGGGAGATCGAAAACGAAGCACTCGTCTACCCGAACGCTGCGAGCTTCAACATCACCCCCGGCCAGCCGGGAGGGCCAATCGTAACGCCGCCTGTCGCTACCAAATGGGGCGGGATGACGTTGCAGAAGGTGGACGAGAATGCTGCCGCCCTGGCCGGCGCTTCTTTCTCGGTCTACACCAATGAGGCTGATGCCAAGGCAGGCACCAACCCCGTGGATATTGAAGGCCAAAGCGTCTTCACCGTTGCCGGCGATGGAACGTTGACCATTTCAGGCCTGCGCTACTCGGATTGGGCCAACGGTGTGGCCGTTGCCCCTGGGGACGCGGACTACCGCACCTACTACCTGGTGGAGACCACAGCGCCGACAGGGTACGAACTGCTCGCCGAGCCTGTGTCCTTCCTGATCAACTCCACCACCACAGCCGTCGGTATTGACCTGAGCGTGAAGAACATCCCGTCCAACAACGGCTTTGAACTGCCGCTGACTGGCGGCGTGGGAACCGGCATTCTTTACGCAGCCGGTGCTCTGCTGGTCATTGGTGCCGGCTTGTTGTTCGTCCGCAACCGCAGGGCGGGTAGGAACAGCTAAGCACGTGGGCTTCAGACGTTGGCGATGTGCCGCACCGCATCAAGGTACGGCATGTTGATGACGGCGTCTGCCGCTGCACGGACGGCCGGTTTGGCGTTGAAGGCAACGCCAATTCCGGCCGTCCCCAGCATGTCGAGGTCGTTGGCGCCGTCGCCCACAGCAATGGTGTGCTCAAGGTCGATTCCCTCAGCGGCCGCCCACTCACGCAGGTACTTCTCCTTGGCTGCGCGATCAATCACGTCGCCCAGCACCCGGCCCGTCAACGCGCCATCGACGATTTCCAGCTCGTTGGCAATCCAGTAGTCCAGGCCAAGTTCTTCAGCGATTGGCCCCAGGATCTGGTTAAAGCCGCCTGAAACAACAGCCACCACGTGGCCTGCCTCCTTGAAGGCGGCCACCAGTTCTGCTGCACCAAGGCTGAGGCGCACTTCCGCGCGAACTGAATCGACGACGGCGGCAGGCAGCCCTGCGAGCACCTCAACGCGGGCGTACAGGCTCTGGGCGAAATCCAGCTCCCCACGCATGGCCGCTTCGGTAACAGCTGCAACTTCATCGCGCTTGCCCGCATACGCCGCAAGCAACTCGATGACTTCCTGCTGGATCAGCGTGGAATCCACATCCATGATGAGGAGCTTCCTGGGAGCCTGGCGAAGGGCCTCCGGAACGATCGCAGTATCTACTCCGGCATTCGCGGCCTCAGCCACCCGCCGTCGAATAGCACTTAGTTCTGCAGGTGTGATTGCATCAACGGCGAGACCGGCCGTGTGAACACCGAAGCGGTCGTCCCCGGAATGTGATTCCGATGACACTGCGGCACCGGCATCAGCCAGCACTTTGCGCACGTTATCAAGCGATTCAGGGGACAAATTCACGCCATAGCTGACTGCAGCCAAGTTCGAAGTCATGGCCTCAATCCTACTGAGCGTGCCAGGTTCACCCGAATTCGTTTCTCCGCAGCAGCGAGCACCTATGCCCGGTTATCAGTCATCTGTATTTTTGTCCTAGTGTCTACTGCTATGAGTGATGTTCTGGAATTGGCTTCCGTCAGCGTTGTCCGAGGCAAGAAGACCCTGCTGGACAAGGTTGACTGGCAGGTCAACGAAGGCGAACGCTGGGTCATTCTTGGCCCCAACGGCGCAGGCAAAACCACACTTCTCCAGATTGCTGCAGCACGCATGCACCCGTCCAGCGGAAGGGCAGGGATCCTTGACGAAACCCTGGGCCGGGTGGACGTCTTTGAACTGCGCCCGCGGATTGGCCTTTCCTCGGCAGCACTCGCTACCCAGATTCCGGAACACGAGAACGTCCTCAATGTCGTAGTTACCGCGGCCTATGGCGTCACGGGCCGCTGGCGTGAAGGATACGAGCGCGACGACGAGCGTCGCGCCTTTGGCCTTCTGAACGACTGGGGGATGGGCCCGCTGCTCAACCGCACGTTTGCCACTCTCTCCGAAGGTGAGCGGAAGCGGGTGCAGATCGCGCGCGCACTCATGACCGATCCCGAACTCCTGCTCCTGGATGAACCGGCGGCCGGACTGGACCTCGGGGGGCGCGAAGAGCTCGTGCACAAACTTGGTGAACTGGCCAAGGACGAGGCGGCTCCGGCGACGGTCCTGGTTACCCACCACCTCGAAGAAGTTCCCCCGGGATTCACCCACGCAATGCTGCTGCGCGAAGGTGGAGTAGTGGCAGCTGGTGCCATCAAGGACGTTCTCACGGACGAACACCTGAGCAACACCTTCGGCCTTGCCCTGGACGTCACGGAAAACGCCGGCCGCTACACCGCAACTGCACGCCGCTAGGCGAACTCTTCGTCAACTGTGGAGATTCTTAGCAGCGTCCTGGTCTTTTTCGCGGGCTTGTGGGCCGGCACCATTAATGCGGTAGTCGGCTCCGGCACCCTCGTGACTTTTCCAGTGCTCATTGCGCTGGGCGTAACCCCGGTGGTTGCCTCCATGAGCAACGCCATGGGCCTGGTGGCCGGAACTGCGGCCGGAGCATGGGGATATCGCCAGGAACTCGCGGGCCGCGGCAGGCAGTTGCTGAAGCTGCTGCCGGCTTCACTTCTGGGCGGCATCACTGGCGCATGGTTGTTGCTGCACCTTCCGGACAAGGTGTTCCATTACGTCGCCCCCGTCCTGTTGGTACTGGCGCTGCTGATGGTGGTGTTCCAGCCTCGACTCCAGGCCTCAGTGCGAAACCGTGAAGAGAACCCGGAGCATGCCCTCAGGGACCGGAGCCACGGCATCCTCCTCGTGGTCCTGGTTTACCTCGCCGGGGTATACGGCGGCTACTTCGTAGCGGCCCAAGGGATTTTGCTCGTAGGAATATTGGGCGTGTTCCTCACTGGGACCATGCAGAACGCCAACGCCATGAAGAACATCCTCGTGCTCGGCGTTAACATGGTGGCCGCTGTGTCCTACCTGATCTTTGCCTTCGATCGCATTAACTGGCTCGTGGTCCTGCTTATCGGCGTGAGCTCAACCATTGGAGGCCTGGTTGGATCCAAGGTTGGCCGCAAGCTTTCCCCGCGCGTTTTGCGTGCGATTATCTTCACCCTTGGCATCGTGGCCCTCGTCGTCATGATCGCCAACCTGCTGAAATAATCACCCGGTGACGTTCCACTACCTTGAGTCCGCGGATGATCCCCGCGTGACCGACTACACCACCCTGACCGATGTGCACCTTCGCAAGCTCCGCGAGCCTAAGGAAGGCATGTACATCGCCGAATCCTCCAAGGTTCTTCGTCGGGCGCTGGCAGCAGGTCATCAGCCACGTTCCTTCTTCCTGGCTGAGAAGTGGCTGGAAGACCTCGACGACGTTTTCCGGGCCTATCCCGACGTTCCGGTCTTCATCGGCAAGGCCAAGCTGCTGGAAGAAATCACGGGATTCCACCTGCACCGCGGAGCGATGGCAGCCATGCACCGTCCGGAACCGGTGCCGCTCACGGAGCTGCTGGCCGGTGCCCGCCGGATTGCCGTACTGGAAGACATCGTGGACCACACGAACGTCGGCGCCATCTTCCGTTCAGCTGCCGCCTTGGGAATGGACGCCGTGCTTGTTTCGCCGCGCTGCGGGGACCCGCTGTATCGCCGGAGCGTCCGGGTCAGTATGGGAACGGTCTTCCAGGTTCCCTGGGCACGTCTGGAAAGCTGGCCCGGCGACCTCGAAAGGCTCAAGGAACAGGGCTTCACAGTTGTCGCTATGGAATTGACCGAAGACGCTGTTGACCTTGACGAACTCGCTGCCCGCAACATCCCCAAACTCGCTCTGGTACTTGGCACGGAAGGTGCCGGAATGAGCGCAGAGACGCTTGCCGCCGTCGACCTCGCCGTCAAGATTCCGATGCGCGCCGGAGTCGATTCACTGAACGTCGCATCCGCCTCGGCGGTGGCGTTCTGGGAGCTTCGCCCGCAGGACTGAGCCTGGTTCGTGCGCCCGGCTGGTTTCGGCTATGATTGATTGTTGGCCCGGCCGCTGGAATTTCTACATGGCAGCAGGCGGACCACCTCCATTCATACCTGGCAGCTGGCAAAATCCAGTTGCGTGAACAAAAGGTCCCATTATGAAGTCTGATATCCACCCGAAGTACGAAGCTGTTGTTTTCAACGACCTGGCTTCCGGCACGAAGTTCCTGACCAAGTCGACTGTGTCTTCCTCGAAGACCATCGAATGGGAAGACGGAAACACCTACCCGGTTATCGACGTCGAAATCTCTTCGGAGTCCCACCCGTTCTACACGGGCAAGCAGCGCATCATGGACTCCGCTGGCCGCGTCGAGCGCTTCAACGCTCGCTTCAAGGGCTTCGGCGGCACGAAGTAACCCACTTCACCCCAAGGCTTTTCGAAAGCCCGCATCGCTGGAATTTCCAGCAATGCGGGCTTTTTTGTTTTCCGGCAAGATGGAACGCATGACGTCCCAGCCCGTACCCGAAAAGCCCACTAACTACATTGACGACGGCGCCACTCGCCTTCACGGGGAGTATAAAGTTCCCGGCGGCAAACTCGTGGTGGTGGATCTGGACGTCCAAGGCGGCCTCTTGGCCAACGTTTCACTGAGTGGCGACTTCTTCCTGGAGCCGGACGAAGCCCTGCAGGACATCAATGCGGCGCTGACGGGCCTGCCTTCGACGACGTCGGCTGCAGACATCACTGCAGCTGTCTCAGCCGGGTTGCCCCCAGGGTCCGTGCTTTTTGGATTCTCGGCGGAGGCCGTGGCAGTGACCGTCCGCCGTGCGCTGTCCAAAGCCACAGGCTGGTCCGATCACCAATGGGAAATTATCCCGCCTACGGTCCTGCCCACCGAGGTTAACGTCGCACTCGATGAGGTCCTCACGGAAGCAGTCGGCGCGGGACTGCGAAATCCCACCCTGCGGTTCTGGGACTGGGAGGAACCTTCAGTGGTGATCGGGAGTTTCCAGTCCGTTCGCAACGAAGTCGATCCTGAAGGCGTGTCCAGGCACGGCATCACGGTAGTCCGCCGGATCAGTGGTGGCGGTGCAATGTTCATGGAAGCCGGCAACTGCATCACCTACTCCCTCTACGTGCCGCAGACGTTGGTGGACGGCATCAGTTTCGCTGATTCCTACGCCTTCCTTGACGCATGGGTCATGGCGGCGCTGGAGAAGCTTGGCATCACGGCTTTCTATGTTCCCCTCAATGACATCGCCACTGAGCAAGGCAAGATCGGTGGCGCGGCCCAGAAACGGCTCGCCAATGGAGGCATGCTGCACCACGTGACCATGAGCTATGACATCGACGCTGACAAGATGGTGGAGGTCCTGCGCATCGGCAAGGAGAAGCTCTCAGACAAAGGCACGCGAAGCGCCAAGAAGCGAGTGGATCCATTGCGCCGGCAGACCGGCTTGGCCCGCGCCGCTATCATCCATGCAATGCAGGAAGTCTTTACGGAACGCTACGGTGCAGTTGAGTCCCGCGTGTCGGACGACGAACTTTCGGAGGCCAGGAAGCGGGTGGAAACGAAGTTCGGCACAGAGGAGTGGTTGTACAGGGTTCCCTAACCGGCGGCCTGCGCCGTCAGCGCCCGTAGCAGGTGGCTGCGCTGTTCGATGATGATGCGGCGCAAAGCGCGGGGTGCATCGGCATGCTCATGCAGCCACCGGTCAGTCTTCACCAGCACTGGATGCGTGATCGGCTCCATCCCGGCGGAAAAATCCTGGGCGCCGGGGTAGAGACCCCTGACGATCCTGCCTGCGATCTCGATACTGCGCTCAGCCCAGACACGTTCCAGGCATTCAAAGTAGGGCTCGATGTATGGCTCCAGGAGGTCTCTGGGCGCAATGGTGAAACCCGTGATTGTTGCACTGAGGATCTCGTTGGACAGGCCGGTGGTGTTGACCGCTGCGTCCCATGCTGCAGCCTTTACGGAGGGGGCAGGGCGGGCTGACGAGGCCACTGCGTGGCCTTCACGGCCGGAGGCCGTCTTGTCCGCCTCAAGTTCAGCGTCCAGCTCGCGCTGCGTGGCTTGTCCATGGGCGGCGAGGGCCTGCCAGAAACTCCAGCGCAGTTCAGCATCAACGGCCAGGCCCTCAATAACGGTGCCGCCTTCCAGGACGCCGCGCAGCAGGGGGAGCTCGCTGTCGCCGTGCCTGGAAACATCGGCCAGGGTTCTGGCCCACGCAAGCTGGTGGTCGGATCCAGGGGCTGCGCATTGCAATTGGGCGGCGGCGACTGCCAGGAAGTCCTTACGCGCGCCTTCCCGCATGACAGGGGGGACATAACGTTCAATAGCGGTGGCCGCATTGCCCAGCACGTTCAGGAGGACGCCGATGCCGGTTTCGGTGGCTGCGAATTGTTCGACGGCGGCCACGTACCGAACCGCTGGCGTAGCGCCATCCCGAGCCGAATCCCACAGGGCGGTCCAGCACAGCGCACGTGCCATGGGGTCCTGGATGGTGCCCAGGGAACTGCGGACCGTGTGCTCCGAAATGACGTCCAGCCGCACCTTGGCGTAACTGAGGTCCTCATCGTTGACCAGCAGCAGGGCGGGCCGGGGCTTCCCTGCCAGTTCGGCCACCAGCGTGCTCGGGCCAGAGACGTCCAGCTCGATGCTCTCTCGCCGGACGAGGTGGCCGGAGGAATCGGGGTCATACAGGCCCAATCGGAGTCGGTGGGGCCGCAACTCCTGCCTGCCGGTCAGGGGGTCGGTTGCATCCTGTTGGAGCGTCACGGTGCCCATGATCCCGTTGTCATCAACGATGTCCGCCGTGATGGTGGAAATGCCCGACGTCTGCAGCCACTGGCGTGCCCAGCCGGCAAGGTCCCTTCCCGACGCGACGCTGAGCGCCTGCAGAAGGTCCTGTAAGGAGGTGTTGCCGAACTCGTGGTCCCGGAAGTACTGACGGGACCCGGCAATAAAGTCGTCAAAGCCTACGTAAGACACCAGCTGCTTCAGAACAGAGGCCCCTTTGGCATACGTGATTCCATCAAAGTTCTGCTTGGCCGCCTCGAGGTCCGGAATGTCGGCAACGATGGGGTGCGTGGTAGGCAGCTGGTCCTGTACATAGGCCCAGGCTTTGCGTTTACTGGCGAAATTCACCCATGCGGTATCCCAGTCAGTGGCACGGTCCACGCCGAGGGTCCCCATGTAGTCGGCAAAGGATTCCTTCAGCCAGAGGTCATCCCACCAGGTCATGGTGACGAGGTCGCCGAACCACATGTGGGCCATCTCGTGCATCAGTGTGTTGGCACGGGCCTGGTACTGGGCGTCCGTTGCCCGCGAAGCGTAGACATACTTCTCGGTGAAGGTGACCAGCCCGGGGTTTTCCATGGCGCCGAGGTTGTACTCGGGCACGAACGCCTGATCGTATTTGCCCCAAGGATAGGGGTAGTCGAAAAGTTCGTTGAAGAACGCCAGCCCGCTCTTGGTCAGCCGGAAGAGTTCATCGGCATCGAACGACTCCGCCAAAGACGCGCGGCAGTAAAGGGCCAGTGGCACGTCAAGGCGGGTGCCGTCGTCGAGAGTTGCTCCCCAATGATCCGTCGCCTTGAAGTAGGGCCCGGCGAGGATCGTGGTGATGTAGGTGGACATCCGCTTGGTGGTGGCAAAGTCCCAGCAGCATGCTGCCGCATCATCCGCTAGAGGCGTTCGGGCGGTCTCCACGCCATTGGAGGCGACTTCCCAGCCTGCCGGAGCGATCACGTGGAAAGTGAATTCGGCTTTGAGATCGGGCTGCTCGAAGTTGGCGAAGACGCGGCGGCTGTCGGCCGGTTCGTACTGGGTGTAGAGGTAGCACTGGCCATCGGCGGGGTCGACAAAACGGTGCATGCCCTCTCCGGAGCGGCTGTAGAGCGCTGTCCCGGTCACAGTGACGGTGTTTTCGGTGGCGAGGCCTTCCAGGATGATTCTGTCCCGGTCCACGGCACGGTCAACATCAAGCTCCCTGCCGTTCAGGACCACGGACTTCACTCCGCCACTGATGAAATCCAGGAAGGTAGCTGAACTGGGCTTGGCTGAAAACCTGATGGTGCTGGTGCTCGTGTAGCCGGCGCTTGCGGGATCTGCCGCGTCGCGGACATCGAGGGTGACGTCGTAGCTGTGGGTGGTGATCAGGGCTGAACGTGTAGCGGCTTCGTCGCGCGAGAGATTGTGATTCGACACACAGCTATCTAATCATGATCCATACGGCGCCCAGGCCCAGCGTTGCGATCAGCAGCCACGATCCCAGTGCAACAGCAACGGCACGGCCACCGGTATGAACCAGGGTGCGCACCCGCACGGCGGAACCGAGCCCAAACAGGGCGGTCGCAAGCAGGATGTCCTGTACTCCAGCGGCGGCTTCCAGAGCTGCCGGTGGCGCCCACCCCAAGGTTCGGACGCCCACCATCGCGATGAAGCCGAGGACAAACAGCGGGACTATCGGCGGGAACCTGCCGTCGCCGTCGTGCTGTCCTGATGGACCTGGTACCCCATTGGACCGCCGCCGGACGTGCATCACCCGCTGGTGGAGCCCTGCCGCCGCCGCGATGGGCGCAAGAAGCACCACTCGCGTCAATTTAACGACGACGGCGACAGCCAGCGCCGCTGTCCCCGCAGTTTGGGCGGTGGCAACCACTTGACCGACATCATGCACTGATGCGCCGGTCCAGGCTCCGAATTGTTCCGGGTTCAAGCCCAGGGGGTGCATGAGGAGGGGGAGCACTCCAATGGCCAGAGTGCCGCACAATGTCACCAGCGCCACGGGAAGAACAGTGTCCTGATGCTTGACCCGCCGTACCGCTGCCATGGCACCGATGGCAGACGCACCACAAATGGAAAACCCTGTGGCGATCAGAAGGGCCACCTCGTCCGGAAGGCGCAGGATCTTCGCGAGTCCATATGTCCCGGCGAAACTCAGTACTACAACGGCCGCAATCAGAAGCAGTGACAACCACCCCAATCCCAGGACGTCGCCCATGCTCACCTTGAGTCCAAGCAGGACGATTCCGGCACGCATGAGGTGCTTCCCGGCGAAGTCCAGGCCTGGCCGGGCGCGCCCCGCCGCCCAGACAGCAGTGCCCGGTATATTTGCAGAGAGCAGACCCAGTGCAACAGCAAGCGTCATGACGGGAATGACCCCCAATGCCGGAAATACCGTGTGGACGGTAAAGGCGAGCCCCGTTGCGGCAATACTCAGGACCAAACCCGGCCCCAGCCGGGACAGGTGGGGCGCAAGACTGTTCAAGGGCATGCCTCAACCCTGCCGGATGGGGGCACCGAAAGGCGAACCGGGAGTCTCCGGAAACCGCGACACAATCAGTGCGAAATGCGCTTGACTCAAAAAGGTGATTGTCTAATTCCCATGTCTGACCTATTTCAGGATTATTCCGAGGCCGCTGCGCGCAGCGGTGCCTACGACGAGATGTTCGCTCCCGGCCACGTCGCCAGAAAATCCTACGGTCAGGTCTCCGGTGCACTGCGCGAACTTTCCCTGGCCGATGTCACCGCCCGCGCCGATTCCATGGCACGTACGTTCCTGGACCGCGGTGTGACGTTCGACTACGCGGGGGAGGAGCGGCCATTCCCGCTGGATATCGTCCCGCGCGTTATCCCCGCCGATGAGTGGGACGTCCTTGAGCGCGGCGTGGCGCAGCGGGTCAAGGCCCTTGAAGCGTTCCTCAACGATGTGTACGGCCGGATGGCCGTGGTGGCTGATGGCGTCATTCCCCGGCAACTCGTCACCACAAGCGCCCATTTCCACCGTGCGGTTCACGGCTTCGAGCCTTCCGGTGGTGTTCGCGTCCACGTCTCAGGCATCGACGTCGTCCGTGATGCCGAAGGCACCTTCCGTGTCCTCGAGGACAACGTCCGGGTCCCCTCCGGCGTGAGTTACGTACTGGAGAACCGCCGTGCCATGGCAAAGGGCCTGCCCGAGGCATTTGGCCAACAACACATCCGGCCGGTGGAGGAGTACCCCCGCAGGCTTCTCTCAGCGCTGCGCAAGACCGCACCGGCCGGCGTCGACGATCCCACGGTTGTGGTCCTCACGCCTGGCGTGTTCAACAGCGCTTATTTTGAGCACACCCTGCTTGCCGGACTCATGGGCGTGGAATTGGTGGAAGGCCGGGACCTGATCTGCCGCGGCAACCGTGTGTACATGCGGACCACAGCCGGCGAACAGCGTGTGGACGTCATCTATAAGCGCATCGACGACGACTTCCTGGATCCCCTGCAGTTCCGTTCCGATTCCATGCTTGGTTGCCCTGGCCTGGTCAACGCCGCCCGCGCTGGTGGCGTCACCATCGCCAACGCCGTTGGCAACGGCGTAGCCGACGACAAGCTCGTGTACAGTTACGTGCCTGACCTGATCCGGTACTACCTTCACGAAGAGCCAATCATCGCCAACGTCGACACTTTCCGGCTTGAAGAAAAGGAAGCCAGGGAACATGTTCTGGACCGCTTGGAGGAGCTTGTGGTCAAGCCCGTCGATGGTTCGGGCGGCAAGGGCCTGGTCATCGGTCCGGATGCTTCCAAGGAAGAGCTTGACGCTTTGCGGAAGCGCGTGATTGCAGATCCGCGCGGCTGGATCGCACAGCCCGTTCTTCAGCTCTCCACTGTTCCCACGCTCTCCGGAGACAAATTCGGGCCGCGGCACGTGGACCTCCGCCCCTTTGCGGTCAACGACGGCGACGACGTCTGGGTCCTTCCCGGCGGCCTGACGCGTGTGGCGCTCAAGGAAGGTTCCCTGATTGTGAATTCCAGCCAGGGCGGTGGTTCCAAAGACACCTGGGTGTTGGCCAATTCGCCACAAATGCCTGCCGAGATCATTCCGCGCCAGTCCGTGACGGTGCGCGAGCAGGTTTCTGTGTGGCCCGTGGAAAGCAATTGGCGGGACCGCCAAACGGAGCAGCAGCAGTGAGCCGGATCGCAGGCCTCAGCAGAATCCCTTCTCGATCAAACCCTGAACTTCGACAAGCACCACGCGAAGGAGGCGCAGTTTCATGCTGAGCCGTATTGCCGAGTCACTTTTCTGGATCGGACGCTACGTAGAGCGGGCCGACGGCACTGCCAGGATCCTGGATGTGCACCTGGAGCGCCTGAACCACCTGCCCCTTGAAGAGCAACGCAGTGTGGCCCGCGAACTCCTCGCCGTGATGGGCGCAAAACCACAAAGCGAAGACTTCGGCCTGCCGGAGTTGCTGCACGCACTTGCCTATGACAAGCAGAGCGCATCCTCCATCGCGGGCTCGCTTGGCGCCGCACGTGAGAACGCACGCAGGGCGCGGGAGACCGTCTCGCAGTCGCTCTGGGAAAGCCTCAACACTACGTATTACGGCCTCAGCCAGCATCGCAAAGACGTCGTGGGAACCTACCGTTTCTGCAACTGGGTCCTTGAGCGGACCGCCATGGTGCGCGGGCTGGCGGACACCACCGTCAGCCATGACGAGAGCTGGCTGTTCATGGTGCTCGGGCGTTCCCTTGAGCGTGCCGACATGACAGCGCGCATGCTGTCTACGCGGGATGTGCAGTCCGCGGGAATGTCGTGGGTGAACATGCTGCGCTGCGCCGGAGCCTATGAGTCTTTCATCCGGACCCGGAGGGCCGCATTTGGCGACCAGCACGCAGCCGAGTTCCTCCTTCTGGACCGTTTGTTCCCGCGCTCGATCGTCTACGCCCTGCGCGACGCGGACGAGTGCCTGGCAAAGCTGGATCCTTCAGCACAGCGGGTCGGCTTCATCAATGATGCGCGTCGGATTGTCGGGCAGGCCAGAACGTTCCTTGAGTTCCACCGGACGGATGACCTGATGTCCGAACTGCCCGAGCATATGGAACGTGTGCAGAAGGCTGTAACCCAGGCTTCGGACGCGATTTCCCGTAAGTACTTCAATCAGGCTGATGAGCACGCCTGGGTGGGAGAAGTTTCATGACCCGGCTGAGCATCGTCCACAAGACGGCCTACAAATACAACCGACGCGTGACGTTGTCCTACAACGAGGCGCGGATGACTCCACTGACGGACGGCCAGCAGGTGGTCCTGGAATCCTCGCTGAAGGTTTCACCCAACCAGGCCTCGGTCAGCACCTACCGCGACTACTGGGGCACGCGCGTCACTGCCTTCGATATGCAGATGCCCCACGAGAGCCTCGAAGTCCTTGCAACGGCCACGGTGGAAGTGCACCGGACCGAGCGAGTGGCAACCGAGGACGACATCGTGGGCTGGGACGTTATTGCCTCGGAGAAGGTCCAGGACGATTTCAGCGATTGGCTGCCCCAGTCCCGCCTGAGCGGTCCGGGTGAGGAAGTCCTCGGCATCATTCCAGGGGTGGTCGACGGTAAGAACCCCCATGAGGCCGCGTTGGCGGTCTTTTCGTGGATGGCCGGCGAGATGACGTACATGAAGGGCACCACCGGTGTCACGACGAATGCCGAACAGGCGTGGACGCAACGCCAGGGTGTCTGTCAGGACCTCGCCCATTTGGCCATTGGTGCATTGCGTAGCCGGGGCATTCCAGCGCGCTACGTTTCCGGATACATCCATCCGCGATCGTCCGCTGACATCGGCGAAACGGTTGCCGGGCAGTCCCACGCGTGGCTGGAGTGGTGGGACGGCGAATGGCGCAGCTGGGATCCCACCAACCATAAGCCTGCCGGCGACTACCACGTGACCGTGGCGAGGGGACGGGACTACCGGGATGTTCCGCCGCTGAAAGGTATTTTGTCCGGCGGCGGAGGTTCGGGGCTATCCGTTTCCGTGGAGATCACCCGCCTCGCATAAGCAGTTAATGAACAGATATGGCCCCCAAGAAGCGCTCTTGGGGGCCATATCTCTACACAAACTCGAGGATTTTTTGATCTACCAGGGGGAGGGCTTGTAGTCCTTGAGGAACACTCCGTACTGGTCCTCGCCGTTCTCGCCCATCACGATGGGGTCATATACGCGGGCAGCACCGTCCACCAGGTCCAAGGGCGCGTGGAATCCTTCTTCCATGAGCCGCACCTTGGTGTAATGAGGACGTTCATCAGTGATCCAACCGGTGTCCACGGCAGTCATGAGGATGCCATCGGAATCCAACATTTCCTGGGCACTGGTTCGTGTCATCATGTTCAAGGCAGCTTTGGCCATGTTGGTGTGAGGATGTCCCGGCCCCTTGTAGGCACGGGAGAACTGCCCTTCCATGGCCGACACGTTCACGATGTACTTTCGCCTCGCCGTTGAGCGTTTCATGGCATCGCGGAGGCGGCTGACCAGCAGGAACGGAGCTGTGACGTTGCACAGCTGCACTTCGAGCATTTCGAGCGGATCCACTTCGTCCACTACTTGCGTCCAGCTGTTGATGGTGGCGAGGTCCGGCACCAGCCCGCCGGCATCGATAGCCGTTCCGGATTCAATCCGGGCCAAAGACGCCGAGCCGGTAGAGAGCGCCAGGGAAGTGATCGCGTCTCCGGCCAGGACAGGATGCTCGGTGACGCTGCTGGCCAGGGCCAGTGGATGCTTGTCATGGGCGTGGCCGAACGTGACAAGCTCGGGCCCTCCGTTGGAAGCCTCCAATACCGCCGGCAAGGGCTCGTCCTCGGCGTCAACCAAGGGTTTGTAGGCGTTACCGGTCCGCCGCACGGTTTGCGCGGCATTGTTGATGATGATGTCCAGCGGACCGGCCTTGTTCAGGGAGTCCGTCAGGGCCATCACCTGGGCGGGATCACGGAGGTCAATGCCAACGATCCGCAAGCGGTGCAGCCAATCCGCGCTGTCTTCCATGGCCGCAAACCGACGTGCCGCGTCTTTGGGGAAGCGCGTTGTGATGGTGGTGTGGGCACCATCCCTGAGCAGGCGGAGCGCAATGTACATACCAATCTTGGCGCGGCCACCGGTCAACAAGGCATTGCGACCCGTGAGGTCTGTGCGGGCATCGCGTTTGCTATGGCTGAATGCAGCGCACTCGGGGCACAGCTGGTGGTAAAACGCATCCACCTGCGTGTAGTGCTGCTTGCAGATGTAGCAGGGACGCGAACGGATCAAGTGGCCCGCGACCTCGCCGGTCGCTGAAGGAGCGAGCTTGTTGCCACGGGTTTCGTCGTCAATGCGGTCCGGTGCAGCTGTTGCCGTGAGGGCAATGACTGCACGGTCCGCTTCCGCGATCAGATCCCGCTTGGTGACGCGGCGGTGCCGCTTGACGGCTTTGAACATTTTGCCCGTTGCGCGGCGGACCGCGACGTAGTCCGGGTGCTCCTCGTCATAGACGTGGATTGTGGTCAGAACCTTGAGGCAGGCCTGGATCTCTTCAGGCGTCAGATCGGTGGAGCTCATTGACCTGATTTTACAGCCTTGGGAGCCTGGGGCCTGCCTCGGGTTCTACCAGCGCAACCGGTGATGAAGGGGAGCCTAGCGGCCAGCGCCGTTTGACGCTGCGTCTACTACCCGGGCCTGGATTCCGGCAGCTACCTTTTCTGCAGAATCCCGGATATCGGGGTCATCCTGCGTCGCAGCCTTAACGGCTTCCGGCAGGCCCCGGCGGTACTCTGCGGACAACGCGAGCTCCTCTTCGCCAGGTTCAGGTACAAGCTGTCCCTTGGCAAGGACTGTGATCCCGGATTCGGTGACCTTGTAGCCACGGGCCTTGTCCAGCGCCGGGTCCAGTCCGATCGCAGCGCCGGCCGGGACTTTGACGTTCTTGTCCAGGATGGCCCGCTTGATCACTGCACCTTCGCCGACGCGGACCTTGTCCATGAGTACCGAGTCCTGAACACGGCTGCCCGCCTCCACGAAGACATCGTTGGAGAGCACGGAGCCTTCAACGATGCCGCCTGAAATGACCACACCGCTGGCCACGATGGAGTCCAGCGCCGTACCCACCGTGCTGTTTCCGCCGCGCACAAACTTGGCGGGAGGGGAAATGCTCTGGCGGGTGTAGATGGGCCATTCGGAGTTGTAGAGATTGAAGATGGGAACGGGGGAGATGAGGTCAACGTGGGCGTCGTAGAAGGAGTCGATGGTGCCAACGTCCCGCCAGTAAGTACGGTCACGTTCCGTTGCACCAGGGATGTCGTTGAGCGTGAAGTCATAGACTCCGGCCTCACCCTTGTCCACGAAGTAGGGAATGATGTCCCCGCCCATGTCGTGCTTGGTATCCAGTCGCTCAGCGTCAACATGGAGCGCCTCAACGAGGGCGTCGGCATTGAAGACATAGTTGCCCATCGAGGCGAGGAACTGGGTGGGATCGGCCGCAAGTCCTGGCGTGCTGGCCGGCTTCTCCACGAATGCCCCGATCTTCTGGGGATCGTTCTGGTCAACTTCAATCACACCGAATTGGTTGGCCATGTTCAGCGGCTGTCGCACGGCTGCTACGGTAGCCTTCGCGCCACTGGCAATGTGCTGTTCCACCATTTGGGAGAAATCCATGCGGTAAACGTGGTCTGCGCCGACCACAACCACGATGTCCGGAGCGTCGTCGTGAATGAGGTTCAGCGACTGATAGATGGCGTTGGCGCTGCCAAGGAACCAGCTCTTGCCGACGCGCTGCTGCGCCGGAACGGAAGCTACATAGCGGCCCAACTGTGTGGACATGCGCCAGGTCTCGGAGATATGTCGGTCAAGGCTGTGCGATTTATACTGCGTCAGAACCACGATTTTCAAATATCCCGAATTGACCAGATTCGATAGTGCAAAGTCAATAAGCCTGTAGCCCCCGGCGAACGGAACTGCTGGCTTGGCCCTATCCGCCGTCAAAGGCATGAGGCGATTACCTTCGCCGCCAGCCAACACGATTGCCAATACTTTCTTCAACGCCATGGTCATAGCTCCCCGTACGTCTTCGTAGCCCCCAAAAGTCCGATTTTCCGGACCCTTTCACACTAGAACACATAAGCCGGAACGACTACGTTGGGTAACGTGCGAATAGACATTGTGACTAAAGAATTCCCTCCGGAAATTTATGGCGGTGCCGGTGTCCACGTTGCCGAGCTCAGCCGTGTGCTGGCGAAGCACGTGGATCTTCATGTCCGGGCGTTTGGCGCCCCACGTGATGCCGACTACCATGGGGCCACCGTGGCCTCCTATGCCACACCCCAGGACCTCGGCGAGGCCAATGCTGCCCTCCAGACGTTGGGCGTGGATCTTCGGATCGTTCCGGACATTGCGGGAGCGGATCTCGTCCACTCGCACACCTGGTACGCCAACATGGCAGGACACCTCGCTTCGCTGCTGCATGGCATTCCCCATGTATTGAGCGCCCACAGCCTGGAGCCGTTGCGTCCATGGAAGGCCGAACAGCTCGGTGGCGGCTACGCCTTGTCCTCATGGGTGGAGAAGACAGCCTACGAAGCTGCCGCGGCGATCATCGCCGTATCCGATGGCATGCGGCAGGACATCCTGCGCAGTTACCCTGACGTTGATCCCGCCAAGGTCCGGGTGGTACACAACGGGATCGACGTTTCCCTGTGGGAACGGGACGAAGAGGACGATGCCATCCGCGCGTTGGGCATAGATCCCGCCAAGCCAAGTGTGGTGTTCGTTGGCCGGAACACCCGCCAAAAGGGCGTCCCTTACCTGTTACGCGCCGCTTCCAGTCTTCCCGCCGATGTTCAACTGGTCCTCTGCCTTGGTGCAGCTGACACTCCCGAATTGGCAGCTGAAACAGCACGCCTCATTGAGGAGCTCCAAAGCAAGCGCGAGGGCGTGATCCTCATTGAGCGGATGCTGCCGCGCCGGGAACTCATCCAGGTCCTCAGCCATGCCACCGCATTCGCCTGCCCCTCCATCTACGAACCGCTGGGCATCGTGAACCTTGAAGCAATGGCTTGCGGCGCCGCTGTAGTGGCAAGCGCTACGGGCGGCATTCCTGAGGTAGTCCAGCATGGCGAAACCGGCTTGCTGGTCCCTTTGGAGCAGGTTACCGACGGCACGGGAACGCCGCTGGATCCACAGAAATTTGTGGCCGACTTCGCTGCAGCCCTGAACGAGGTAGTGACAGATCCAGAGCGCGCCCGCAAGATGGGCATGGCGGGCAGGCGCCGCGCCGAGGAACATTTCTCGTGGGAATCGATCACTGAAACCACTCTTGAGGTATACCGCTCCGTTCTTAACTGAGCACCCTTAACTCAGCCCGGCCCGTCCGGGAAAGCAGGCAAACCACGACGGCGCCGCCCCCTTGAGTGGGGACGGCGCCGTCGTGGTTTGGCGAAACTTCCTAAAAAGTTCACTGACGGGAAATCTCGTACTGTTACCGGGACTTGGATGCCTTTAGTGCCAGTAGCGACTTCTCGTCCGCCGGTGCGGATCCGCTGGCGCGCTGTTTGCGGAAGTGCGTGCTGGCCTCGTCCTGGCGGCCTGCTTCAGCGCCGGTAGCGATTGCTGCACGCAGGTGCTCCGGACCGTAGCCAAACGCGTCCACGAGGTCCAGCGCGTGGGGACGGATCTTGACCAGCAAGCGGTTGATGTAGGTCCCCACGGTCCTGCCGCGTTGCATCGAGAGCCGGCCGTTCATGAGGTACCACGACAGGTGCTTCTCGATGAGCGAAAGCCCGAACAGGTCCCGCAGCCAGGTGAGGACCCGTTTGGTTCCCTCATCGGAAACCTCGGCCAGTGCCTCCGTGAAGGCTTCCCACTGGAGGAGCTCCGCGTGGGCTTGAGCGGCTTCGATGAGTTCGTGCTGGTGCTGGTTGAACAGGGCTGCCGCCTGGTGCTGCGGCAGCTTATTGGCACCCTTCAGCGCAGCACCTACTTCGGCCACCATGGACTGCACACGGTCAGTCAGCAGGGTCCGCTGGCCTTCCTCGTCGCGCAAAGCCAGCGCTGCTTTCTGCACCGAACCGGTGTCAGCTACAAACTGGGCAACCTGGCGAAGGCCCGTCCTGTGCAAGGCGACACCCGCGGCCTGGTCCACTACATAGCGTGCAAGCACGCCGAAGTCCGCACTGCGGAATTCCTTGGCGTAGTCGGCCAGGAGGCGCTTGGCCACCAACTGCAGCAGGACGGTGTTGTCGCCTTCAAAAGTCACGTAAACGTCAAGGTCCGCGCGCAACGAGGCAAAGCGGTTCTCGATCAGGAATCCTGCACCACCACAGGCTTCGCGGCATTCCTGCAGGGTGTCCAGGGCATGCCAGGTGCTGAGGGGCTTCAGCGCGGCCGCCAAGGTTTCCAGGTCCTGACGGTCGGCGTCGGTGTCGTGGGCTCCGGAGAAAACGTCGTCGAACTTTTGCAGAAGCTGCTCGTGGGCAAAACTGGCGGCGTACGTCGTGGCAAGCCGTGTGAACAGTCGCCGCTGGTGACGCTGATAGTCCAGCAGGACTTCTTCCTCAGTGGGGGAGGATGCATTGAACTGGCGGCGCTCCGTGGCGTACTGGATGGCTGTTTTGAGCGCCACCTTGCTTGCCGCCACAGCTGCACCGTCCAAGGAGACCCGGCCCTGCACCAGCGTTCCGAGCATCGTGAAGAAGCGGCGGCCAGGGCTCTCGATGGTTGATGAATACGTACCATCCACCGCCACGTCACCGTAGCGGTTCAGGAGGTTGGTGCGGGGGATACGGACATCGGTGAAATGGAGCCTGCCGTTGTCGATTCCGTTGAGGCCGCCCTTGATGCCGTCATCCTCACCGCCGATTCCTGGCAGGAATTCTTTGGTGGTGGGGTTGCGCAACTCTGCATAGAAGGCATGGACACCGTGGTTGACGTTCTTGGTAACCAACTGCGCAAACACGACGGCGGCAAGTCCATCATTTGCCGCGTTGCCGATGTAGTCCTTCCAGGCTGCCCGGAAGGGCGTGTTGATGACGAACTCCTGGCTACCCTCGTCATAGGTGGCCGTGGTGGCGATGCTTGCGACGTCGGAGCCGTGGCCCGTCTCCGTCATCGCGAAACAACCCGGAATTGCCAGGCTCATGATGCCGGGGAGCCATTTGTCGTGGTGCTCCCGGGTACCAAGGTGCATGACAGCGGAGCCAAAGAGGCCCCACTGAACGCCGGCCTTGATCTGGAGTGAGGGGTCCGCCGTGACCAGCTCTTCGAATCCGGCGATGTTGCCGCCGTGATCATCCGAGCCACCCAGGTGGGTGGGGAACGCCCGGTGGACAGCATTGTTATCCACCAGGAACTTCAACTGTTCAAACACGCGGGCCCGGTGTTCGGTGTGGTGCAGGCCTTCGATCTTCTGGACATCGGGATGACCCGCTACTTCGCGGGCTTGGTGCCGGATGTGGGCCCACTTGCCCATGAGCTGCTCACCCAGCGCCGCGACATCCACCACAGCGTCCGCACCCTGCTTGCCGGAGCCAATTGTGCCGGATGCGCTGTTGCCGGATGCACTGGTGCGCGTGGCCGCGTCCTCGCGGCCTGACGGTTGATGGGCTGATGCCGCCCGGTCCACTACTTCAGTCATGTTGTTTCCTTCTTTGGTTCCTACAACTGATGGGTCGTTGCTCATGTCAGGTTGTTGCTTTGAGTTCGGGGGCGATGCCCACGCACAGCCAGTCCGTGATATTTCCGGCCATGGTGGCCTGGTTCGGTTTCGCCTCGGAGGCGGGGCTTCCCAGCCACATTTCGCCGGCGTTCCGAACGAGCCCAATGGCTGCGGTGGGCCAGTACTCGATCAACGCCTCTTTCTCTGCACCGAGGTACTGCCGCATAGGTGTGGCGATCATGTCCGTGATTTGTTCGAAGAAGTTTCCCAGCGCACCCGAGGCCGCAATGGCATCCTGCGAGGAAGCTTCCCCGGGCGTCAGCCGGGTAATGAACGCATAAACATTGGGGCTGGATTCTGCCATTTGCAGGTAGGCAGAGACCATGGCGTAGAGCCCTTCGCGCGGAGTCTGCGCCAACTGGGCCGCTTCCTTCATGCGGCGTTGCATTTGCCCCAGTACCACTTCTCCCATGGCCTGTTGAAGGCCTGCCTTATCGCCGAAATAGCGGTAGTACACCGACTTTGAGGTGCCCGCGGCACCGGCGATGTCTTCCATGGACGCCTCGCTGCCCAAGGCATGCACAGCTCTGCGTGCTGCCTTGATGAGTTCGCGCCGACGCTCCTCGCGATGGCTCTGCCACCTGGCGGCACGCCCATCCACTGCAGGATCCGGGACGGCGCCGTCGGCCTCCGCTGCGGTATCAACAGCGCCAGCGCGGGAAGAGGCAGGAGCGTGCGGAAATTCTGTACGACGACGGTTCACGATACCTAGCGTATCAGGTACGCTGGGTATCAGTAACTGGTATTCATCGAAGGAGTCAAGCATGGCTGCAGCAGACGGACCCGCGGGCACGAACACAGGTACAAACAGCTTCGCAAGCGCAGAGCAGAGTGCCGAACAGAACAAGGGCATTCAAGGGACGCGTTCTGCCGTGATCGTTGGAGGCAACAGGATTCCGTTTGCCCGGACGGGCGGCGCTTACGTGAAGTCCTCCAACCAGGACATGCTTACTGCTGCACTGGATGGACTGATCGCCCGCTTCGGGTTGCAGGACGAGCGGATCGGTGAAGTAGCAGCTGGGGCGGTGCTGAAGCATTCACGGGACTTCAACCTCACCCGGGAGGCGGTACTGGGTTCGGCGCTATCTCCAGAGACACCTGCATACGACCTTCAACAGGCATGTGCAACGGGACTGGAAACCGTGCTAGGGCTTGCCAACAAGATCAAGCTTGGCCAGATCGATTCCGCGATCGCCGGTGGTGTTGACTCCGCGTCCGATGCCCCGATTGCTGTCAGCGAGGGGCTGCGGGAGATCTTGCTGGACCTCAACCGTGCGAAGACCTCCGTCCAGAAGCTGAAGATCCTGGCCCGTATCCGTCCAAAGGATCTGGCCCCGGATGCTCCCAACACCGGCGAACCACGTACCGGCCTCTCCATGGGCGAACACCAGGCCCTCACCACGGCACAGTGGAAGATCAGTCGGGAGGCACAGGATGAACTCGCGTTCAACAGCCACCGCAACCTCGCCGCCGCCTACGAACGGGGCTTCTTCGACGACCTCATCACTCCCTACCGGGGCCTGAACCGGGACTCCAATCTTCGGGCGGACACCACATTGGAGAAGCTCTCCACGTTGAAGCCTGTCTTTGGCAAGAACCTGGGATCCGAGGCCACGATGACGGCCGGCAATTCGACGCCACTGACCGACGGTGCGGCAACCGTGCTGCTTGCCACCCAAGAGTGGGCGGACAGCCGGGGCCTGCCCAAACTCGCCACCGTCCTGGATGGTGAGGCGGCCGCCGTCGACTTCGTCCACGGCAAGGACGGACTTCTGATGGCGCCGGTCTTTGCCGTACCGCGCCTCCTGGCCCGCCATGGGCTGACTCTGGAGGACTTCGACTTCTTCGAAATTCACGAGGCCTTCGCCGGAACCGTCCTCAGCACCCTGGCTGCCTGGGAAGACGAGGACTTCGGACGARCGCGGTTGGGGCTGGACGGCGCTTTGGGAAAGGTGGACCGCGCCAAGCTCAACATCAACGGTTCCTCGCTCGCTGCCGGACACCCATTCGCAGCAACCGGTGGCAGGATTGTGGGGTCGCTGGCAAAGATGCTCCATGACAAGGGCACCGTGGACGGAAGACCGGCACGTGGCCTGATTTCCGTGTGCGCCGCCGGCGGGCAGGGCGTTGTTGCCATTCTGGAAGCAGCCTAGGGGAGCGCGATGACAGACAAGTACACCAAAATCGTCAGCAAAGGACTGGGCAAGGACGTCGCCAAAAGGCTCGGCCTGCCACAGCCCGTGGAGCTGCGTCGACACCAGCCAGGCGCACCGCTCGTCACTGGGCCGGTGCTGGTCAACGGCGACAGCCTGGGCGCAGATGACCTCGCCACTACGCTTCTTGGTTGGGGCCTGGACATCCGCCGTCATGCGTTGCCCAAGGAAAAGCTCGGGGCCATCATTGTTGTCCTCGACGGCGTGCAGCACCCGGAAGATCTGGGCAAGCCAGTCCTGACAATTGGCGCTTCCTTGCGGGACCTCGCGCCCAATGGACGCGTCATTACCGTCTCAAGGACGGCCAGGTCGGCACCTGCGCCCGCTTCGGCCGCCGCCCGGCAGGGCATCGATGGCCTCGTGCGTTCACTGGCCAAGGAATTGCGTGCTGGAGCCACGGCGAACGGCATTCTTCTTGACGAGGACTTAGCCACCACCAGCCCATCCACGCTGGGGGCGCTCCGATTCTTCCTTTCCGGCCGCTCCGCCTACGTGGATGGCCAGTTCCTGACGATCAGTTCGTCCTCCGGCAGCCTGCCCTTCGACGCCGACAAACCCCTTGCCGGAAAAGTTGCCGTTGTCACCGGTGCAGCGCGGGGCATTGGAGCGGCGATCGCCCGTACGCTCCACCGTGATGGCGCGAAAGTTGTGCTGGTGGATATTCCTGCAGCAGGCGACCATTTGACGGCGGTCGCCAACGAGGTCCATGGAACCGCGCTCCAGCTGGACATCATCCGCGACGACGCCGGTCACCGGATCATCGACCACGCAGTGGAACGCCATGGCCGGCTCGACGTCGTAGTCCATAACGCGGGCATCACCCGCGACCGGCTCCTAGCCAACATGGATGAGGGACGCTGGCAGTCTGTCATCGCCGTCAACATCGCTGCGCAATTGAGGATCAACGGGACCCTCCTGGCATCCGAGCACTTCAAGGACAAGCCGCGCATCGTTTCGGTGGCATCCACCAGTGGGATTGCGGGTAATAGAGGCCAGACCAACTATGCCGCGTCCAAGGGGGGCGTGATCGGAATGGTGCGCTCAACAGCGCCGCTCATGGAGTCCTTCGGGGGGACGATCAACGCCGTAGCGCCAGGGTTTATTGAAACAGAGATGACGGCCCGGATGCCGTTCGCCATCCGGGAAGCAGCGCGAAGGGTCAATTCCCTCAGACAGGGTGGCCAGCCCCAGGACGTAGCCGAAGCCATTGCCTTCCTGGCGAGTGACGCCGCAGGCGGAATCTCGGGCGGAGTGCTTCGTGTATGCGGGCAGCAAATGGTGGGAGCATGAGCAAACCCCAGCCCGTCATCCTTGGGGAGCTGCCGTCGCTGTCCAAGCTCTACATGAATGCCGCGGCAACTGCCGCTCGACGGCGGGTCCTGGGGTCATCGGCGGGGCCGGCGACACTGCCTGCCGCTAGCCACGAGGTCAAGGGGGTCCAGGCGGACGTCGCCAATCTCACCGCCTACCAGCACCTTCTGGGGGAGACCGCCAGTGACATCCTGCCAGCAGGTTTCGTCCACGCGCTGGCGTTTCCGGTGTCAATGAGTGTCATGAACCGCGATGATTTTCCGTTGCCATTGCTCGGGATGATCCACCTCAGGAACCATGTGGAACAGCGGGTTCCCATCCAGTTCACAGAAGCCCTGGACATCCGGTCATGGTCGGAGAACCTTTCGGGTCACCGGGCGGGTACGCAAGTCGATGTCATCGCCGAAGTCCGCTCGAGTTCGTCAGGCGCGCTGCTGTGGCGGGGACTTTCCACGTACCTTGCGAAAGGGGTCTTCCTGCCTGGCATCGACAAGCCGGGAAGCTCAAGTGGCTCCGGTGATAATGGCGGCTTTTCTCCGCCGGACCCTACGGCCCTGTGGCAACTCGACCTGGACATCGGCCGTAACTATGCCGCCGTCTCCGGCGACTTCAACCCCATCCACCTGAGCGTTCTATCGGCCAAAGCCTTGGGTCTGAGAGGGTCCATTGCCCACGGCATGTACCTTGCCTCCCGGGCGTTGGCAGACGTCGGTGCGGTCAAGTCGGATGCCTTCACTTGGGACGTGGCGTTTGAAGCGCCTGTGTTCCTTCCGGCCCGGGTGGCGCTGGACATCTCCACCATCCAGTCGGAAACCGGGGCTTGGCAGCGTTCGGACTACGTGGCGTGGAACCCACGCAGCGGTCGGCGTCATTTCAGGGGCGGCGTGGCGCCCTTGTAGGAACCTGTTGGAACTTGGTTACTTCGAATCTTCCTCTGGATAAACTCACTTGGCGCTGGGAATCCTGCCTGGACGCCGCCCAATACATTGGCGGGGAGTGATGATCTCGATGATCGAGACCGTCACCGAATGGGAGGAAGGTCGCGCCCTCGCCACCAGGAACGAGCCGTCGACACTGGTGCCCTTCAAACAAGCCAGCTCCAGGCTCGTCCTCCAACCACATGGCGAGGGGACAGCGATGGCCTTTGACTACCGTTATGTGCCCAGGGGTGGGCCACTCGGGCGCCTGACCGGCCCCCTGATTGACAGAATGCTGACGGCGACCTTCGAAAGCATGCTGGCAGCGGTCGAGAAGGCTGCCCGCCAGGCAACTGAGAGGTGATGCGCTTGTGCAGACCCCCCTTCAGATTCGAACATATGTTCTATTCTTAGTTCATGAGACCCAAGCAAGACTCCAAAGCTTTCGCCCGCATGATGTTGCAGACCGAGGCGGAGGCAAACCACCCCAAACCTGACGATGGCGAGATCATGGAGCTCGAGCAGGGTGCCCAACCGCTTGTCCGTGTTGGTGAGGTGTACGGACGTGCGATCAAGCACACCCGTACCTATGGCCTGGTGGAGTGGATGGATGATCGGCGGGACTATCACGTGGAATGGTTTCCGGCCGGACAGATCAAACGCGTGGCCCAGGAGTCATGGAGGGGCTGGCCGTTGGCTTAGCAAACGGTATGAATGATCGGACAAGCCTCACCCAGGGTGGCTGAGGGCACAAAAAAACCCCGGTTTCCCGGGGCCTTCTTTGTGCGCGGAGGGGGACTTGAACCCCCACCCCCTTTCGAGGACTAGCACCTCAAGCTAGCGCGTCTGCCATTCCGCCACCCGCGCAGGTGGTGTTCAGAGAAGCCATTCTGCACCTTCCGGTGCTTCACTTTCCTCCGAAGCAGCGAGAAAAACTCTAACACGGTTTGAAGCAACTAAAAAATCGATGCTGGTCAGGACCGGGTGCAAGCTTTCAACCCGTGGCGATGCCCGGAATTGCTCAACCGACGGCGCTTCCGGTGAGTAGGCTGGTGGAACACGGGACGGTAGAACTGCGGGGTCCGCAGTGCGCGTCGCCGGCACCTGCAGCCCAGCCAACGCAAGGAGAATTTCCATGTCTGTCATCCGCCCCGAAGATGAAGTTGTCCGGATCTGCCAGGAGCTCATCCGTATCGACTCCTCCAACTTCGGCGACGACACCGGACCGGGCGAACGCGCTGCTGCGGAGTACACGGCTGGCCTGATCACGGAAGTGGGTCTTGAGGCCGAGATTTTCGAGTCCGCACCGGGACGCGCCAACGTCGTCACGCGCATGGCGGGGGAGGACCCCTCAGCTGACGCGCTGGTGCTCCACGGACACCTGGACGTTGTGCCGGCCCTGAAGGATCAGTGGAGCGTTGACCCCTTCAGTGGTGAGCTGAAGGATGGACTGATCTGGGGCCGCGGTGCCGTGGACATGAAGGACATGGATGCCATGATCCTGTCAGTGATGCGGGACTTCGCCAGGACTGGCCGCAAGCCCAAGCGGGACATCATTTTTGCCTTCTTCGCAGACGAGGAAGCGGGCGGCACTTATGGCGCCCGCTATGCCGTGGAGCACAGACGAGAATTGTTCGATGGGGCCACCGAGGCTATCTCCGAAGTGGGTGGATTCTCCGCGACTATCGGCGGCCAGCGGACCTACCTGCTTCAAACTGCAGAAAAGGGGCTGTCCTGGTTGCGCCTGGTTGCCCATGGACGGGCAGGCCACGGCTCGCAGATCAATACAGACAACGCGATCACCAGGCTCGCGGCCGCAGTCACCAGAATCGGCCAATACAAGTGGCCTGTGGAACTCACTCCCACCACCAGGCAGTTCCTGGACGGCGTGACTGAACTCACCGGCGTCGAATTCGATGCGGACAACCCGGACATCCTTCTCAAGGAGCTTGGCACCGTTGCCCGCTTTGTTGGTGCGACGCTGCAAAATACCTCCAACCCCACCCTGCTCCGCTCGGGCTACAAGCACAATGTCATCCCGGAATCGGCGGAGGCTTTCGTGGATTGCCGCACGTTGCCTGGCCAGCAGGAACTGGTGTTCGAGACCATCAAGGAACTCGCTGGGGACGGCATTGAGATCAGCTACGTCAACAAGGACGTCTCCTTGGAGGTGCCGTTCGCCGGCAACCTGGTGGACTCCATGATCGACGCCTTGCACTCGGAGGACCCGGGCGCCAAAGTGCTTCCCTACACTCTCTCCGGAGGTACCGACAATAAGTCCTTGAGCAAGATCGGCATCACCGGTTATGGCTTCGCTCCGCTGATGCTGCCGGACGAGTTGGACTTCACGGGCATGTTCCACGGGGTGGACGAGCGGGTACCTGCGGAGTCCCTGCAGTTCGGCGCGCGCGTGCTCAACAGGCTGCTGAGCAACTACTAAGAAGCAAGATTCAGGAGGGCAGGTTCGCGATGACTCCAGAGGAAATCCTTCCGGATGAACTGTTGGAACGGCTACGCGGGCGGGCGGCCGGTTATGACCACAACAACGTCTTCTTCCATGAAGACCTTGAAGAGCTGGCAGCCGCCGGTTACCTGAAACTGTTCGTGCCAGTCGCCGACGGCGGTATGGGACTGGGTCTGGAAGCGGTAGCTGCGTTGCAGCAGCGTCTCGCCACGGCAGCGCCTGCCACAGCGTTGGCAGTCAACATGCACTTGGTCTGGACCGGCGTCGCGCATGTCATGGCCTCCAGGGGAGACGACTCGCTGGACTTCGTGTTGAAGGAAGCCGGCACGGGGGAAGTGTTCGCTTTCGGAATTTCCGAAGCGGGCAACGATTCAATGCTGTTCGATTCAACAACCATTGCGGAGCCACTGCCCGACGGAGATTATCGATTCACCGGACGGAAGATCTTCACTAGCCTGTCCCGAGGTTGGACCCGTCTGGGAACGTTTGGCAAGGACGCGGAGGGCAGGGACGGAGAGGGCGAGTTGGTTTTCGGGTTCGTCCATCGCGATGAACCCGGGCACGAAACCCTTGACGATTGGGACACTCTGGGCATGAGGGCAAGTGCGTCAAACACCACCCTGTTGAAGGGAGCGGTGGTTCCGTCAGGGAGGATCTTCCGTAAACTGCCTGTCGGCCCCAACCAGGATCTACTGATTTTCGCGATCTTTGCCTGCTTTGAGACCTTGCTGGCAGCCGTCTACACGGGATTGGCAGAACGCGCCTTCATGCTCGGCGTTGAAAGCGTCAAGCGGCGGGTCTCGGCGAAACACGGCGGACGCAGTTTCGCCCAGGACCCGGACATTCGCTGGAAAGTTGCCGACGCGGCCCTGGCCATGGACGGTATCTATCCCCAGTTGTCGGCAGTAGCGCGCGACGTCGACAATCTGGTGGACCATGGACCCCAGTGGTTCCCCAAGCTTGTTGGACTTAAATCGCGGGCCACAGAAAACGCCCGGTATGTGGTGGATCTGGCGATCAGGGTCACGGGAGGATCCAGCTACTTCCGCGGCTCGGAACTGGAACGCCTCTACCGGGACGTACTCGCTGGAATTTTCCATCCGTCCAACGACGAATCGGCGCACAACACGGTGGCGAACGCCTGGCTGGGGCCCCTGGACAGCTGAGGAACCTGGATAACTAAGGCAACTGGACAACTAAGCAAACTGAACAGCTGACTAAACCGTGCGCTGCACGGAATAGACTTTTCGGCGCAACCAGAAGCGTCTGCCGCCGCCGAGGTATAGCCGGCTGCGTTCCAACTCCCACTTCCCGTACTCCGAGTGCTCGGCGAGCCGACGCCGGGCTTCGGGCAGTGAGTCGTCAGGTCCCACCGTCAGTACGAGGTACTCGTACTGACGTGCATAGTCACGTTGGCGCTCTTCGGAGCTGCCTCGAAATTGTTCCTTCATCCCTCTCCATTTTCGTCCTTTTCGGGCTAACGTGAAGTCATGAGCATCGATCCGCGTGTCGCGCTTCAGTCACTGGCTGCTGCCCTGGAAGAGCATTTGGCCGCCGCTTCCGCCCGTCGGGGCGAGGGTGACCCCAACGTCGAGGCGGCGTTCTTCGCCGTCGCAGATGCCTTCGAGGTTTACGAAGACGCCTTGTACGAGGCATATTCCGAGGTTACTCCGCTGCAGGTGTTTGATGACGAGGAAGAGGACGATGACGAGATCCTGGACGAAGACCTCGAAAGCCTGGAGGACTAGGAGCTTCCAATAAGCGGCAACTAACCGGTCACCAGCGGTGGCCGGTTTTTTGTGTCGTTCGGCGACCTGTTTGTCCTGTTTGCAGCCCGAAATGTAGGGGTTTTTGGTGGTGTTGAGAGGTCTAAAGCACGTAGTCCTGCGTGATCCGGCTAGGTACTGGCACGTAGGAGCCATGGGTAAACCTGCGCAAACTTGAGTACCGACTACTGGTGCGCCTCCTGACAGCCGCCGCTTCACTGGGATGTAGGCAACGGCAGGTCTGCGAAGAGGGCTGACATGGTAAAAGTTCCAGTCTTGCGTTCGGGCAAGGTGGCGGCACCTCAGGGTCCGCACGACTTTTCCTTGGGCGCGGCATTCACAGCGAAACCTGGTGTTGTCGACGTCAATCCGCCGGCGTCTCCCTGGATTGACAAGTCCGTTGCTGCACAACGGGCTGAAAAGGCGGGACTGGCGGCGTTGAGGGCAGATGTCACCCTGGACCTCAAGCCGCCAGTCACCCACCGCAGACCCCGCAGCTCCTCCTCTTTGGCTGACCGGTCAGACCGGCACAACGGGTCTGGCTGGACCAAGACTCTCACCAGCAGTCTTCGATTGGCAGACGGAGCCCTCGTAGCGGCAGCCGTCACGGCCGGTTTCCTACTGAACACAGATGGCCTTTCCGTTGCGGCAGGCGGCATCGGACATGAGCGGCACCTCATGCTCGGTTTCCTCCTTGGCATAACCTGGCTGGGCGCACTGGAGGTCTATCGGACACGGGACGCGAAAGTACTCGGAGTTGGGCCTGAAGAATACAAGCGTGTCCTGTCCGCAAGCCTGCGGGTTTTCGGCTTTCTGGGGCTCGTGGCGGTCGTTGTCCGGCTGGAGTCCGCTAGCTCCTTCGTCCTGGTGTCCCTGCCCGTGGGCTTGGTGGCCCTGGCAGGCAACCGGTGGATGTTCCGCCGCTGGCTGACGCGCGAAAAGTCACGCGGCCGCTGCCTCTCCCGTGCCATTGTGGTGGGGGAGCCACAGGACGTCAGATACGTCATCAAGCAAATCAACCGGAAGTCCGGTGCCGCGTACAACGTCCTGGGGGCATGCCTTCCAGGGGCGCGGCGGGGTGCCGTATTGCTGGTGGATAATGTGCGGGTTCCCGTCTTGTCATCGATTTACGGCATCGCCCACACTGTGCGTCAGACGGGCGCCAACGCGGTGATCATTGCCGGACCGCTCCCTGGTGGCAACCGGTTCATCCAGGAGTTGGGCTGGCGCTTGGAAGAAGATGCCGCCGAACTGGTCCTGGCAGCAACGTTGACCAACGTGGCCGGCCCGCGCATCCACTGGCGCCCCGTTGAGGGCCTGCCCCTGATGCACGTAGATATTCCGCACTATTCCGGTGGCAAACACACACTCAAACGCCTCCTGGACATTGTGGTCTCGGCTGCTGCCTTGCTTTGCCTTGCGCCAGTGCTGGCTGTTTTGGCGCTGATAGTCAGGTTGGACAGCCCGGGTCCAGTGCTTTTCCGGCAGGAACGGATTGGCAGGCGCGGCACCACCTTCCAGATGCTGAAGTTCCGTTCGATGGTGGTTGATGCCGAAGCGCGGCTGGAAGAACTCAGCGGAAAGGACCAGGGCGCCGGTGTCCTCTTCAAGATGCGCGAGGATCCACGCATCACCAAGTGTGGCCGTTGGATGCGCAAGTACTCCTTGGACGAGCTACCCCAGTTCTGGAATGTGCTGGCCGGCAACATGAGCCTGGTGGGCCCTCGTCCACCGCTCCTTCGCGAAGTCAGTGGCTACGAACGGCATACCCATCGCCGGCTGCTCATCAAACCCGGAATTACGGGCTTGTGGCAGATCAATGGACGATCGGACCTTCCCTGGGATGAGGCTGTCCGGCTGGACCTCTACTACGTCGAAAATTGGTCGATAGCGGGCGACCTGATGATCATGTGGCGGACCTTCCGGGCCATGATCCAGCCCTCCGGTGCCTACTGATGGGCTCGCTGGAACTTACTGGCTGATCCGAAACACGTCGAGCGGCCCCACAAGCATTACCTGACAAAGAACCGAGCTATCCAAACACAGAATCCGAGTGGAAAATGAGCATAGGAACTATTCCATCAGGCCACCTTAACGGCCACGGGATGACCACGAAGTTACGGATCGCCGTGGTCGGAGCGGGATATTGGGGCCCGAACCTTGCCAGGAACCTCAAAGCCAGCCCGGATTGGGAACTGGTGGCAATTTGTGATCTTGACGTGGAGCGCGGACTTCGGCTGGCCGAAACTGTAGGCGGCGTCGCTGTCGTCGAGTCCTTGGACGAACTTCTGGACACGTACAACCTGGACGCAGTCGCCGTGGCGACCCCGGCGCACACGCATCACGGAGTCGTGATGACCGCGTTGCGGGCCGGCATGCACGTACTCGTCGAGAAGCCACTCGCGGATAGCCGCGCCAAAGGCTTGGAAATGGTCGAGGAAGCCAAGGCCCGCGGCCTCGTCCTCATGGCAGACCATACCTACTGTTTTACTCCCGCGGTTTTGAAGATCCAGGAGCTCATATCCAGTGGGGCATTGGGCGACATCCTCTATGTCGACTCCGTGCGCATCAACCTCGGACTTGTCCAACCGGACGTCAATGTGTTCTGGGATCTTGCACCCCATGATCTCTCGATCCTGGATTTCGTGCTGCCGGGAGGCCTGCACCCCACCGAGATCTCTGCCCACGGCGCAGATCCGCTGGGTACCGGCCGCGACTGCGTGGGCCACCTAACCTTCGGCCTGCCAAACGACGCCATGGTGCATATCCACGTAAATTGGCTCAGTCCCACCAAAATCCGCCAGATGATCATCGGCGGCTCACAGAGGACGCTCGTCTGGGACGACCTGAACCCGCAACAACGCCTGAGCGTCTACGATCGCGGCGTAAGCCTGGAACAGCAGCCACGGTCTGCCGCCGACAAAAAGAACTCTGCCATCTCCTATCGCCTGGGCGACACCTGGTCTCCGGCGTTGCAGGAGCGCGAACCCTTGGGCCAAGTGGTGGCCGAGCTGGCCGGATCCATCCGGAATCACACGATTCCGCGCACCAGTGGTGAAGCCGGGCTCAGGGTCCTCTCAGTACTGGAAGCCGTCACCCAAAGCCTTGGAACAGACGGTCAGTCAACCACCGTTGCCGGTAACGGGGTCGCTCTCCAGGTTGCGCAGTGAACAAGCTGCCCGGCGCCAACGTCCTGGTCACCGGAGGCGCCGGAACCATCGGATCCACCTTGGTAGATCAACTGCTCGACGCCGGTGCGGCGCACGTGGACGTCCTGGACAACCTCGTCAGGGGGCGCCGGGCCAACCTCAACGATGCCTTGGCTACCGGACTCGTACAGCTGGTGGAAGGTGACCTGCGGGACCGGGACCTGATCCACGACCTCACCAGGGGCAAAGATCTGGTTTTCCATCAGGCTGCGATCCGCATCACCCAATGCGCCGAGGAACCACGGTTGGCTCTTGAGGTCCTGGTGGACGGAACCTTCAACGTGTTCGAAGCCGCCGTTGAGCACAACGTGGAAAAGGTCATCGCTGCGTCAAGCGCCTCGGTCTATGGAATGGCAGAAGAATTCCCCACCACCGAGCGGCACCACCACCACAACAACGACACCTTTTATGGGGCCGCGAAATCGTTCAATGAGGGAATGGCGAGGAGCTTCCGGGCCATGTCCGGCCTGGACTACGTCCTCCTGAGGTACTTCAACGTGTACGGACCCCGCATGGACGTCCACGGCCTCTATACGGAGGTACTTGTCCGATGGATGGAGCGGATAGTCGACGGCGTTCCGCCCCTGATCTTCGGCAGCGGCCACCAGACAATGGACTTCATCCACACCGCCGACGTCGCAAGGGCCAACATCCTCGCAGCCGCAAGCGATGTCCGAGAGGGTGTCTATAACGTGGCCAGCGGCACCGAAACCAGCCTGGCCGAACTCGCGCAAACACTGCTACGGGTCATGCAGTCCCCACTGCACCTTGACCACGGACCCGAACGGGCAGTCAACGGCGTTGCCCGCCGGCTCGCAGACGTCACCTCCGCCAAGCGGGACCTCGGTTTTGAAGCCGCAATAGATCTTGAAGATGGACTCCGCACACTCGTCACATGGTGGCGTCCGCTCCGGGAAGAAATCGCAGCCTCCCGGCAGCTGGCCCGGCCCGAAGCGCCCTCTGTAGGTGCACGATGACCACTTCCGAAACTTCCCTGGCACGCATCGACGTGATGAAACCGTGGCTTGGGGAAGAAGAAGCCCAAGCAGTGGCCGAGGTCATCGCTTCCGGTTGGGTGGCCCAAGGCCCCAAAGTCAAGCAGTTCGAGGAAGCCTTCGCCATGGAGCAACAGGCTGCTTTCGCCGTCGCCGTTTCCAGCTGCACCTCAGCCCTGCATCTGGCACTGGCTGTCGCAGGTGTTGGTCCGGGAGACGACGTCATTGTTCCCTCCTTCTCCTTCATTGCCACGGCAAACGCCCCCAGTTATGTAGGGGCCCGGGTGGTCTTTGCCGACGTCGACGTACTCACAGGTTGTGTCACCGCTGAAACGATTGCCGCCGCGTTGACGCCTGCTACACGGGCCGTCATAGCCGTGGACCAAGGCGGAGTACCCGTGGATCTCGATCCCATCCGTGCCCTATGCGACCCCCTAGGCATCACCGTGGTGGAAGACGCAGCCTGCGGCATCGGTTCCCGCTACCGCGGCCACCCCGTAGGAGCCGGCGCCGAACTGGCGGCTTGGTCCTTCCACCCCCGCAAAATCCTCACCACAGGCGAGGGCGGGATGCTGTCCACGCCGCGGCAGGACCTCGCAGACCGGTCCCGCCGACTCCGCGAACACGCAATGAGCGTCTCAGCCGCGGACCGTCATGCAAGCATCCTTGCCCCCGCCGAGGAATACCTCGAAGTAGGTTTCAACTACCGCATGACTGACCTTCAGGCCGCCGTCGGGATCGTCCAACTCGGCCGCCTGCACCAAGCTGTACAACGCAGGCGCGAACTGGCTGCCAACTACGCACAGGCCTTTGCTGGTATCGAAGGCCTCCGTTTAGTGGACGACCCCGGATACGGAACCGGAAACTTCCAGTCCTGCTGGCTGGAAGTTGGCACGGATTTCCCCCTGGGAAGAGACGCCCTGATGACCCACCTGGCGGAGGACGGAATATCGGCTCGACGCGGCATCATGGCCGCACACCGGCAACCTGCCTACGCCCGGACATCCAAGGGCGCGGTTTCGCTGGCAGCAACTGAATGGCTGACAGACCACACACTGATCCTGCCTCTCTACCACCAACTCACCTTGGGTGACCAGGTCCGGGTCATCGACTCAGTACTTCGCGCGGCAGGACAGCGAAGATGACCGAGCTCCTCCTCATCGCCGCCAGCGGCCTCGCTCGCGAGGTCCTGGCCATGGTCCGCAGCACCGGACAATACGACGTCATCGGAATCCTCGACGATGACGAAGACAAACTCGGACGCGTGGTGGACGGCGCCCACGTACTGGGCCCGATCCGCGATGCCCTGACCTTCCCACACGCCATGCTGCTGATCTGTATTGGATCCGGCCGAGGACGCGAAAGCGTCGTCATGCGGCTTCGCGCCCTGGGCCTCGCAGAGGACCGATATGCGACGGCGATCGACTCATCAGTGCATCCGCCGGAGGGATGCAGGATCGGCCTGGGCAGCATCCTCCTGGCGAACGTCACCATGACAGCCTCCGTCACGGTGGGAAGCCACGTGGTAGCCATGCCCGGCGTCACGCTCACCCACGACGACGTCGTCAGCGACTTCGCCACCCTGGCCGCAGGCGTGTCCCTCGGCGGGAACGTCCACATCGGCCGGGCAGCCTACATCGGCATGAACGCCAGCGTCCGCGAGCGCCGCACTGTCGGCGCCGGCGCAACCATCGGCATGGGAGCGGCCGTCCTTACCGATGTTCCTGACGAGGAAACATGGGCCGGGGTGCCCGCACGCGTTATCCGGCGCGGATTTTCTCCTGAGCTGGAGGATGCCTTGTGACCCTCCCGAGCCCTGTGCCCACTAAATCCAAACCCACACCGTCCAAGGCGTTTGTGATCAGCGTCGTTAATGCTTTCGTCACCCGTCTGGGAACAATCGGTATCGGGATCGCCTTGGCGCGCCTTCTCGGACCGGAGGAATTTGGAACTTACGCGGTGGCGTTCGTTGCGCTTGTAGCGGTGCTGAGCTTCAACGAGCTGGGGGTGAGCCTGGCAATTGTGCGTTGGCCTGGCGACCCGAAGGCCATTGCCGGCACGGTGACGACGATCTCTACTGCCTGCAGCCTGATTCTTTTTGCTGCTTCCTTCGCCTTGGCTCCCTATTTCACCAATGCCATGGGAAATGAAGCGGCAACAGATGTGGTCAGGGCTCTGGCATTTTGCATCGTGCTTAACGGATTGGTAGCAACGCCGGCAGCGCTCCTTCAACGCAACTTCCAACAGGGCCAACGCATGATCATTGATCAGGTCAATGTATGGCTGGGAGCAGCTGTATCCCTGGTTCTTGTCATCATGGGCATGGGAGCCATGAGTCTTGCCATCGGACGGGTGCTGGCCAGTCTGGTTTCCGCCGTTCTCTTCCTGATCTATTCACCGTTACCGTATCGTTTTGGGTTCTCGCGGAGGTCAGCGAAACAGCTGTTGGCATTTGGGTTACCTCTGGCTGGCGCGAGCGCAGTGGTCTTTGCTGTGGGCTACGTTGACCAGCTCATTGCGGGAAGAATGCTCGGCTCTGTTGCTCTGGGTCTCTATGTCATGGCGTTCAATATGGCTGGATGGCCGTCGAGTTTGCTGTCCCAGCCGCTTCGCAGCGTGGCACCGGCGACTTTTGCCCGTTTGCAGGACAAACCCGAAGACATGAGTTCGGCCCTGTTGTCGCTGACCGGGGCGCTTGCAGCAGTCCTCTTGCCATCGTGTGCCGTCATGATGGGTTGTGCAGTCCCACTGGTGACGCTGGTCTATGGAGATGCGTGGGCTCCTGCTGGCGTGGCCCTTATCTGGCTCGCCCCGCTGACTGCCTTTCGCGTGCTGCACGAGTTGATTTACGACTACCTCGTGATTCTGGGATTGTCAGTATCGATCTTCACTGTCCAACTGGTAGCGCTGGGGGCGTTGGTTCCGGCGCTCATAGTCGGCGCCCTCTATGCTGGGATGCCGGGTTTGGCTGCGGCACCTGTTGCCGTGGCTGCTGCAGTGACTTCGCCTATGTACCTGAAGGCAATGCGGCGGGCAAGGGTTCCTCTAAGGGCCATGGCTGTCCGCCTGCTTCGCCCGGCTTGTGTTGCTGCCGGCGCGGGGCTTGCGTCCATGCTGTTGAGCCAGTTCATACGTTCACCCCTTGAAGCTGTTTTGGCATCCACAGGTGTTGGTGTTTTGGCGCTGGCAGCAACCCTGACCCTGGCCCGGCACGATCTTGCCGGTGTCAGGCTGTGGGGCCGGGGCCAGGAGGTGTCTCTGGTATGAGGATCCTTGTTTATCCCCATGACCTCCGCATGGGAGGGAGCCAGTTGAATGCTATTGAGTTGGGCGCCGCCGTTCAGCGCCTGGGCCATGACGTCGTGCTCTTTGGACAGCACGGGCCGCTCGCGCAGAAGGCAGTGGAACTGGGTTTGGAATATGTGGAAGCACCGGCCCCCGGAAAACGACCCTCGCCGGCTGTCATCCACGCATTGGTCCGCACCGTCCGCGAGCGCCGAGTGGATATTCTCCACGGATACGAGTGGCCACCAGCGCTGGAGTGTTTGGTTGCCTCCAAACTGGTCCGCGGCACCACTTCTGTGGCCACGGTGATGTCCATGGCTGTGGCTCCGTTCATACCAAAATCCATGCCGTTGATGGTTGGTACAGAACAAATCCGGCACTGGGAGGCTTCCCGGGGCAGGCGGGACGTGCACGTTATGGAACCACCGGTGGATATTCTCGCCAACCAAGTTTCCGCCACGCCGGGGTTGAGAGCATTCAGGCGTAAGTTCGCCTTGACTGACGGTTTCCTGAATGTTGTGTGCGTTACCCGCCTGGCGCACGAATTGAAGCTGGAGGGCATCATCTGCGCCATGGATGCTGTGCGGATGCTGTCCGTTGAGGGGCCCGTTCGCCTGATCATCGCGGGAACGGGCCCGGCGAGGGCAGAAGTCGCTGCCAGGGCTGCCCTTATCAACGCAGCCACCGGGCGGGACACTGTGACCCTTACAGGTCAACTTTCCGACCCCCGCCCTGCCTATGCCGTTGCTGATGTCGTACTAGGCATGGGTGGCTCAGCGCTGCGGGGTTTGTCCTTTGGAAAGCCCCTTGTGGTGCAAGGCGAGAGAGGCTTTTGGGAACTCTTGACATCGGAGTCACTACCATCGTTTCTGTGGCAAGGGTGGTACGGATTCGGTCCTGGCACAGCCGGAGAAGGACATATCGCTTTGGCCGCTATCCTGAGGCAACTCATGGACGATGATCAGCTTCGTCTCGGCTTGGGGTCCTTTGGCCGGCAAATCGTTGAAGAGCGGTACTCCTTGGACTCTGCGGGGCGACGTCAGGATCTCCTTTACCAGCGTTTCGCGGCTTCCCGCCATGGTCTGACTTCGACCATGGCACCTGAGGTGGCCGCAATGATCCGCTACTGCGGCTATGTGGGGAAGCGACGTGGTCAACGCGTGCTGGGACGGCTGCCCAGGGACGATTTCAATGCCCGTCCTGTCGCTATGACGGCCGCTGCATCGAACCTAGCCGCGGCGGTGAAGGCATGAGCGGCACCATCATGTATATCTCTGGAGCGCAATGGGATGGAGTGCCCGGGACAGACAGGCTGCTGGCGGAGGCGCTGAGCGCCTGCATGAAGGTTATCTGGGTCGATCAACCGGTCTCAGTTGCCAGGGATGGGAACGTGCGTCGTCACGCGGTACGCAGCTTTTGTGGCATGGCTGAGACCGTGGCTCCCACAGTGGGCAGGTTGCGCGTCCCCGCCCTGCCTGGCTTCAGCCGGCCCCTGGTACGACGCTCCACAGAGGCCATCGCCCGGTGGACCCTGCAGTCGGCAGCGAAGAAGGTGGGCGACGGCATTGCAGGAGTGGTGAATACATCGCCCTTGATTCAGTTCCCCCGAGGACTATCCGCGCCCCGGCTTCTTCATCTGACCGATGATTGGCTTGCCTCAGCGAAGCTCATGGGATTATCCCGCCCCCACCTGGAACGGGTCCTTCGCACCAACATGGCTGCGGCCGATGTCGTCACAGCGGTGTCGCCCGGACTGGCACATAAAGCTTCTGAATTCTCAGGCCGGAAGGTGAAGTTCCTGCCAAATGGTTGCAGGCCCCCCGTTCCAGCCGAACCCGGAACTGTCCGCCAACCGGTCGCTGTGTTGATCGGCCAGCTTAATGAACGTTTGGACTTTGCCACCCTTGGTGATCTGGGCAGGACACGACTTCCCATTATCGTCTTGGGTCCGAGGACAGAACGAGAACGGTCCGCCCGGAGGAGCCTTGATGAATTCTTGTCCCGGCCGAATGTTGACTGGCGTGGCGAGGTACCCCCTGAAGAGGTTGCCAGGGTACTGGGTACGGCTGCCCTGGGCCTTACCCCTTACACGGATTCGGAATTTAACCGGTCAAGTTTTCCCCTCAAGACCCTCGAATATCTTGCCTTCGGAATACCTGTGGTCGCCACTGACCTTCCGGCCACGCGGTGGATTAGCTCCGAGTTCGTAAAGATAGCCACGACGTCGCAGGATTTTGTGGAACTTGTGCGATCAGGCCTTGAGACAGTGCTGACGTGTGAGCAGCAACGGGGAATCCAAGCCTCAGCACAGGAGCACACATGGGATGTAAGGGCAGAAAGCCTGCTTTCCCTTTTGGGTGTGCAACAAACCACGGAGCGGGTCAGTCAACGCGCTCCCCGTCATATTGGGAGCACATGATGCAGCTGCGAACTGTTCTAACGAGTGTTGTCCGGCGCTGGTATCTGGTGGTTGCAGGCATCCTCGTTACGGGGCTGCTGTGCATGGCCATCCAAACCACGGCCCCGGAAAAATACAAGTCCCAAGCAAGCCTGGTCCTCATGCCGTCGAGCCAAAGCATCGGCGAGGCCGGGAATCCTTACCTCTATTTGGGCGGAATGAGCGAGGCCCTTGACATCCTGATCCGCAAAATCACGTCGCAGCCTGTGAAGGAACGGCTTCTGGCCAACTTCGGATCCGCCACCTACATCGCCGAGCCCGACCGCGGCACCAGTGGCGCGATTCTGATCATTACTGCCACTGCGGACAACCCCGAAGAGACCATGGCACTGCTGAAGGCGGTGATGGACGAAACTCCCCGCTCACTCAACGAAATGCAGGAAACCCTGAACGTCGCGGTGCCGGCCAGGATCACCACGATGAGTCTTCTCGTGGACCGGCAAGCCGTTCCCGAGGTGAAGGCCCGCACGCAGTTGGTCCTCATTGCCGGGGCTGGGGGGCTGGCACTCACATTGCTCCTGTCTGTCCTGGTGGACGGACTCCTGATGACCAAGGCCCGCAAGAAGCAAGCAGCAAGGAAAGATACCTTGCCGGAGGGCGACGCTTCTCCCTTTGAGGGCCGTGACACCGCCGAACATGCCACTGTCCACAGCCCGACGATGCTGGCAAAAGAGGCCGTGACCGCCCCCTCCGAGATCCGCCCCGGGGGATCCCGGAGCAGGCACACTTCCCACGACGCCAAGGAAACCGATGAAGAGATCCATGGCGTCCTGCCACTGTCCTCCGGGTCAAGCTAGCCATGACTGCGTCAACTTTCCTGGGGATACTTCTGCGCCGATGGTACATTGTGGCCTTCGGACTGGCGGTAGGCCTGGCTGCCCTTGGCGCGATCCGTTCCTCGGAGCCCGTCTTTTGGACCGAAGCTGACGTCACTTTCCTGGCCCCCGAACGCGAACCGGCCTACTGGATCTCGGGTGGCAGCGCCATGACCTTGACTGAATTCGCCGACATGGTCAAGCGCCGTGTCAACCAGGAAGCTCCGTCGGTGGACCTGGCCCTGACCAGGGGGACCCTATATGGCGCCGGCGTTCAACAGGGGTTCTCAGTGACACTCCCCGCCAGCGGTGGTCAATGGAACAAGACCTTCAGCCAACCCGTGCTCAAAGTTCAGGTGGTGGACACGAGCGCCGAAAGGGTGAACCAGGTTCTGGCAGGCATTCTTGACCGTATCAACGACGCAACGATCCAACTGCAGAACGAGGCATCCGTAAAGGCCGACCGTATATCCACGCAGACCACGCCGTCAAAAGCCGAGGTCATCTTCGGCGGCGGAACCCCCGTGACCCGCATGAAGGGCGCTGTAGCGTGGGCAGGGCTGTCTTTGGCCCTAACATCAGTAGCAACCCTTTACGCTGATCGCGTTTTGGTGCGACGGAAGCGTAACCGGATCAAACCCGCAGGGAAGCACAACCGGATCACGCCAGTAGAGGGGACAGTCCATGCATCCCTCCTATGAGAACACCAAGGATCCCGGCATCCTCAGCACCGCGAACCCCCCGGAGCGCAGGGACGTTTCCTGGTTTGTCATCGTTTACTTGGTGGCTACGTGCTTTATTCCGTCAAATCTGACCATTACAGCCTTGGGTTCCGTAGGCCGGCCAACCACGCTGTGCGGACTCCTGGCCCTGGCTTGGTGGCTGCTTTATCAGTTGCAACGGACCACGCCAACGCGCGCAGGCGTCCAAACAGTCCGTACCGCCATGGTGGTCTTTCTCGCCGCCGCCTTGACCAGCTATTCATTGGCAATGCTGCACGGTGTTCCTGATCCGGAGGCCAGCCCCGCAGACAGCGGCCTCATCCGTTTGGCCAGCTGGGCCGGCATCTTCCTTCTCATCAATGACGGACTGGCCAGCCGCCAAACACTGATCAAAGTGCTGCGAAGCCTCGTCATGGTCGGGACAGCGACTGCTGTCCTGGGATTGATGCAATTCGCCACCGGATCATCCCTTGTGGACTGGATCAGCATTCCAGGCTTCAGCGCCGCCTCGGAATTGACCGGCGTGCAATCCAGGGGCGGATTCATTCGTGCGGCCGGAATGGCCAGCCACCCCTTGGAGTACGGAGTGGTGCTCGCTGCCTCCCTTCCCATCGCCATAGCGCTCGCCGTTACTGACCGGGCCAAAGGCTGGATCCTGCGATGGCTGCCCGTGGCGGCCATCTCTGCAGCAGCTGTGCTATCCGTCTCACGCTCGGCACTGATGGCGTTCGGCGTCGCTGTGCTTGCCCTGATACCGTCCTGGCCCAAGAAGGTTCGGCGTGGTGCGCTGCTGCTCGGCATCGTGCTCGCGGCGGGAATGTATCTGGTGACTCCCGGGATGCTTGGCACCCTCCGCGGGCTTTTCACGGTGGGCACCGCAGACCCGAGCATCAGTTCGAGGACCAGCGCATACGCAACAGCTTTTGGCATGCTGGCAAACAACCCCGTCGTCGGACGTGGGTTCGGGACGTTCCTCCCGGACTACGTCATCGTGGACAATCAATTCCTCGGCATTCTGGTGGAACTGGGATTCGCTGGATTGGCAGCATTCACAGGGCTGATTCTTTGTGCCATCGTTGGCGCCTGGCGTGCACGGAAGCTGTCGACCGATGCACAAATGCGCCAGATCAGTCAGGCCGTTCTCGCCTCAATAACCGCGATCGCCGTGACATTCGCGTTCTTTGACGGACTGTCGTTCCCCATGGCAGCCAGCCTCTTGTTCTTCATGCTGGGAATCGCTGGTGCACTGTGGCGCT
Source organism: Paenarthrobacter sp. RAF54_2 (assembly GCF_052113945.1). NCBI lineage: Bacteria > Bacillati > Actinomycetota > Actinomycetes > Micrococcales > Micrococcaceae > Paenarthrobacter > Paenarthrobacter sp. RAF54_2. The sequence continues at coordinate 62,874 of NZ_JBFRDV010000015.1, read as the reverse complement.
TGGCACGACAAAGCACCGGCGACGGAGCGACGCGGCCGCTCGATGGCAGGCCAGAAAGGCGCTAGCCATGAAGCGGAGAACAATCGCCAGGTTCGGCGCCCTTGCCGCGTTGTGCCTTCTGGCGACAACCGCGATGGTCAGCGGCGCGCCTATCCCAGGCCCGATCACTGCACCCGCTCCCAGCATCCAAACGCCGCACAGCACCTCGACCCCTATGCCTGGAATTGATGTTCGCGATGTCGACGGCGGCCTTGACTTCTACTCGCCATTCACGAATGCCTTACCCACGGAACCACATTTCTTCCCAGTCGGCGTTTGGTTCGAAAGCGCTTTGGAAAAGGACTACGTGGCAAAGGACCGCGCTGAGGGACTGAACACCTACGTTGTCTTAACCACAGATTCCGACCTCGACCTCGTCCGGGCTTCCGGAATGTACGCAATTCCGACGTTCGCAGCAGCCCAGGCATCAGGCTATGCCTTAGGCGACGAAGTGGACATGTGGGCTGGTGCAGGAGACGCTCCATGGACCGGTAAGTACCCGGGCGAAGGACCTATTTGCGTCCCGGAACAATCCAAATGCGGCTACACAGTCCAGAACCAGTTACGCGCCGCCGCACCACCAGGATCAATGATCTACGCGAACTATGGCAAAGGGATAACGTTCTGGCTCTCCGACGAACAATCACGGGCTTTCATCAACGGAACCCAGAATCTCGTATCAGCGGACACCTACTGGTTCACTGACCCCAACATCTGCGCCAAAACAGAGGGCGGGGCAATCAACGGCTCGACGAACGACCTGACGGAATCCGAATGCCGACTGGCAGCAAACTATGGGTGGACAGTTGAACGCATCCGAAAACTCACTGGGGGGAAAGCACCCGTCTGGGCTTTCGTAGAAGTCGGACATCCCTTTGAGGACTCGCCGCAGGCGACAACCATCAGCGGACCGCAAATTCGAGCAGCAGTCTGGAGCAGCCTCATCCACGGAGCCCGCGGGATCATCTACTTCAACCACAGTTTCGGCGGAGACTGCGTGACCCAGCATGTGCTGCGTGACTGCCCGGGCGAAGCACAATCCACAGTGACTGCCGTCAATAAGCAAATCCACGACCTCGCACCCATCCTCAATGCACCCTTTCTCGACGGCGCCACCACAGCCAGCGGCCCCGTGGACCTCGCCACTAAACTCCACAACAGCAAGCTCTATATCTTTGCCGGAGCGAACAAGAACACCGGCGGAGCAGCAACTTTCGCGGTGAAATGCGGCGGCAGCACCGCCGTCGTCATCGACGAAAACCGCACCATCCCCATGGTGAAGGGAACCTTCACCGATACCTTCGCCGACGGCAACGCGGTCCACCTTTACAGCATTGAAGGCGGCGGCAGTTGCGGCTTCTGACTAACGGCTGGTCTCGTCCCGCTCCCAGGCAGTCACCATATTGCCGGAGGACAGCGGACGACGGCGGCCCGCACCAGCGAACACGACGTAGACCGCGGCATCAAAAGCACTCAGCGGCCCCCTGACGGAGGCGATCAACTCACGTATGGTCCGCACAGCGGAAGCACCTCCGGACATGCGATCCTGCTGCGCGTTTCCCCGGTACGTACGCCTCAGGACAGACAACAATGCGGCACACGTCCGCGGCGTCCGGACAACCACAGGCTCGGTGGGCAGGACCGCCTTCTCCCGGGCAGAGAACAGCCGGTCCACATAGTAGTCATCACCTGTAAGGGCAGGAAACGTACCCAGCCGCTCATGCCCTGAATAGCTCAGCGCATACGCACCGGCACCCCAAAGCCTCTGGGCGTTACCCGGGATGCGGCTACGGGCGCGGTAGTAGGCCCTGACCAGCGCCGAAGCGCCTCGGGTGTCATATCGAAAGGCAGGACGGGCAGCCAGCAACCCGGTATTCTCCAGCGCCGCAAAGACCACACGCAGCGCCGAAGCAGGGACCTCAATATCGGCGTCCAAATACAGCCGCGGCCAACGCAGCGTCGCCTGGTCGGCAGCGTTCAACGCCTCGGTCTTGGACGCCTCAGTCACGTGAAGGACGCGGACACCTTCACACCTGGACGCAATAGCCTCTGTGGCGTCCACGCACCCATTACAGGCCACCACAACATCAACAGTGCCCCACGCAATGACCTCCCTCAACGCATCAAGCGTTCTGCCGATAACACGGGCCTCGTTATGCGCCGGGATAATGACTGCACCGGAGGGATGTGAAGCAGCAGTCATGGCATAACTGTGGTCGAGGTCCGAGTAGCGTGGGGGAGCGAGTCCCAACGCCGTTGACTTAGCACCGCCCACGCCGCAACCCGATGCCCGGGCTTATTCAAGCGGGCAACTTCCGCGGCCAGGACCACACCCCGGAAAGCCAGCGCCCGGCCACGCCCAAGATACTTAGCTGCATAGCGAACCCGATTGACGGACATCAACGCAGTCAGCTGCGGCGACGTGCCCGACCCCCCACCTTCGTGCCACATCCGGGCCGCGGGCTCAAACCAGATGGAAAAACCCGCATCTCTCACCCGGTGGCAATAATCCGTTTCTTCCGAATACAGAAAGAACTGCTCGTCCCAGGCACCCACCGCCGTCGCTGCCCCCGCACTGATTAGGAGAGCCGCACCCGTAGCCCAATCAACGCGATGCCCGTGCAGGTAACTCTCCGGATCAAAGTCCATCTCCGACAACCATCCAGGCCTGGCCTTCACATGACTGCCCAACGCAGCGTCACCCAGCGCTCGCAGGACGCCCGGCTCACGACGCAACGAAGGGTAGATACTGCCGTCATCGTCCAGCAGGACCGGCACCACCATGCCCGCCCCTTGCTCATTCATCCGCTTGAGCATGGCGGCGACTGCGCCTGGTTCGACGCGCAGGTCTGGATTTAGGACGAGGTAGCTTCCGGCGTCGCCGGCCGCCGACACCGCCGCGTTGATACCGCCGGCATAGCCGAGGTTTCCACCTGTTCGAACTGCTGTGACGTCGGGATGGTGCGAAAGTTGAAGGAGGGTGCTTTCATCAGGGGAGTTATCTGCCACGACCACTTTGATCGATTGATTCGTCGCTTCCTTCCGCAGGCCCGCGACAAGCGGCCCGACGTCGTCCGCATTATTGTAGGTGACAACAATCACAGCGACGTCGGCCCTGTCGGTCACCGGCACAAACGATCCCGGAGCCCGGCTGGGCACGGGCCCCGGGACGGACCTTGCAGCGATGGATGGCCGGGCGGCCTCCGTAGTGCTCGCCTCAATGTCACGACTGCTGGCCGTGCGCAATTTCACGTAGGCCTCCGGTCCTTCCACCAAGTACCGGCGGGCCAACCGGCGCGGTTCCAACATCAGGCGCCACGCCCATTCAAGACTGTGCGAGCTCACCCAGGAAGGCGCACGGCGAATATGTCCGGCCAGGAAGTCCACAACCGCCCCAAAGGCCAGGAGGACCTTGGCCCCGGTCAAATGGCCGTACTCGGATATCCATAGTTCCTGGCGGGGTTTGCCCAGACCGACAACAAGGATGTCAGGTGTTGTCTCCGAAATATGGGCTGCGAGCTGGCGGGAAGCCGTGTCGTCCCCAAGCGTTGGCCGGCCAGGCGCCCACCATCCGGCGACCTCCAGCTCCGGGCGCTCAACAGCGAATCTCGTCCGGATGAGCTGTTGCGTCTCCTCTGAGCCGCCCAGGAAGCCAACCCTCAGGCCCCGTTGCGAGGCCGAATCCAGCAGGTGCTCGATCAGGTCGCTGCCAGCAAGCCTGGGCCACGCCCTGGCCGTGAGGCGACGGGCTTGCGTCGCCAAGGGTGCACCGTCAATCAAGGTCAGCCACTGAATGGACGCTGGCTGGTCCAGCGTGCCCATCCACCGGCTTCCTGCGCCGAAATGGCGGATGTGGTCAAGATTTGCTGAGCATACGCCCATGGGGGTGGCCTCAGCGGAGGCTGCGCGATCCACAATTTCCTGCAGTGCATCATTGAGCTGCGTCAGTTTCACGGGGACCCCACCCAGGCAAACCCAGGTCCCTTCAGCGGTGCCCGGCCCAGCGTCAATCTCGCCCGTGGGAGGCTGAAAAAGGAGACGGCCGCCGTTAAGTCTGCCGAACGGGCGGAGGCGGGGAACTGTCAGGTGCGCAACGTCACCGACGGACGTAATTTTCGGTAGCAGCATTTTCGGCTCCAGGCTCGGGTCCAGCTCACGGCACAACCATGTGGCCCACGATCCGAGGCTGCTGCACGGCTTGGATCGTGGTCGGCGGACAGCTGCCGCCTCACAACATGTTCACTTGAGGTGTCTCCCGGCCCCTGGAGGCTGCCGGTAGGGCTACTTTAGGCCGTTTCGCCGGACTCCGCTAGGGGCTCCCTTGCCTCAAGGTACTCAGCCAAACGCTCTGTGGCGTTGGGAGGAGCAAACCCTGCGTCCGTAATCTTGGACAGGTCCAGGACGCTGCTGCGGGGGCGCGGAGCAGTTCCTGGTCCCGAATAGTCCAAAGTGCTGATGGACCCAACCCGAGTGGGATCGGAGCCGCAATGCCGGAAGACCTCCCTGGCTATGTCCGCCCAGGATTGCGGTTCCCCGCTATTGCTGAAGTTATAGGTGCCATAGGGCGCACCACTCTGCAGTAGGTGCCGGATACAGGCTGCAATGTCCTCGGCGAAGCTAAGCCGTCCCCACTGGTCATCGACGACGGCCGGTGACGCGCCTTGGGCGGCCAGCCTGGCCATGGTTCGAACGAAGTTGCGGCCCTCGCCCACTACCCAACTGCTCCGCACAATGTAGTGCCGCGGTACCGCAGCAACGGCAGCGTCTCCGGCGGCTTTGCTCTGGCCATAGACACCGACGGGAGCGGGTGCCTCGTCCTCCCGATGAACGGCGGCCGTACCGTCGAACACGTAGTCGCTGGACACATGCACAAGCGTCAGTGAATGTTCGACGGCGACCCTCGCCAAGCGCGATACGGCAAGTGCGTTGATGCGCCATGCTGCCCGACGACCGTCGTCGGTTTCGGCGGCGTCGACTCCGGTGAAGGCGGCCGCGTTGATGACCGTGGAGTACTTACGCCAATTAGTAGCAAGGTAGGCGTCTTCGTTGGTGATATCGAACTGTGCCCTGCCTGCGAAATCAACTGTGGCGTCGCCTTCGAACTCGCGCCTGAGGGCGGTCCCTAGTTGACCGCCGGCCCCGAGGATCAGCGTACGCCGCGCCTGCATGGGCGCCACGTCGCCCAACCGTGGATGGGTCCGGTCCTGGTCAGACACCACGGCCCGCTCCAGCGGGATGGGCCAAGGCAAAGCGACGTCTTCGTCGGCAAGGTTGAGGAACGTGTAGTCGGCCTGCGCCGCGGCGCTCCAATGATCGTTGACCAGGTAGGTGTAGGCGGTATTGTCTTCGAGGGTCTGGAAGGCGTTGCCCACCCCGCGGGGAACAAAGATGGCTTCCCTGGGGGACATCTCTGTGTGGAAGACCTTACCGAAAGTCGGGCCCTCACGAAGGTCCACCCAGGCACCAAAAATCCGCCCCGATGCGAGCGAAATAAACTTGTCCCATGGTTCGGCGTGGATACCGCGGGTTGTTCCACGGAGGGCGTTGAAGGAGATGTTGTTCTGCACAGGCCCAAAATCCGGGAGTCCCAAGGCCGCCATCTTTTCGCGGTGCCAGTTCTCCTTGAACCAGCCACGGTTGTCGCCATGGACCGGGAGATCGAAAAGGACCAGTCCGGGGATCGGCGTGGGTCTGGATCTTAGCTGGTCTGCCGGTTCCATGAGGCTAATGGCCCTGTTCGGCGTACTTGTTTTCGGTCACGGCTTTTTGGGGTCGCCACCAGTCCTCGTTCTCCACGTACCAGCGCAAGGTGTCGGCCAGCCCCGCGTTGAAATCCTTGTAGCGGGGGGCCCACCCAAGTTCCGTCCTCAATTTGCTGGAGTCGATCGCATACCGCAGATCGTGGCCCGGCCGGTCCGTCACGAGATCGTAGGCATCCGGCGACTGGCCATCCATGGAAAGCAGCAATTCCACCACTTCCCGATTGGAATGTTCACCGTCAGCCCCGACCAAGTACGTTTCACCGATCCGTCCCCGCTCCAGAATCGCGAGGACAGCCGATGAGTGGTCTTCAACATGGATCCAGTCCCGCACGTTCCTGCCCTCGCCGTAAAGACGCGGACGGGTCTGGTCCAGAATATTTGTGATCTGCCGGGGGATGAACTTCTCCACATGCTGGAACGGCCCGTAATTGTTCGAACAATTACTGATGGTTGCCTGCAGCCCGAAGGAACGGATCCATGCCCGCACCAACATGTCCGATCCCGCTTTTGTGGCTGAGTAGGGGCTGGTGGGCCGGTACACAGAGCCCTCCGTGAACCGGTCCGGATCGTCCAGTGCGAGGTCGCCGTAGACCTCGTCCGTGGAAATGTGATGGAACCGCGTGCCGTAACGGCGTGCTGCCTCGATCAGGGTGAATGTCCCTACCAGATTGGTATCGATAAACGGCCTGGGATCTTCGAGCGAGTTGTCGTTATGCGATTCAGCGGCGAAATGGACCACGGCGTCCGTATCGGCCACCAGCGTGTCCACCAGTGCGGCATCACAGATATCTCCCCGGACGAAGTCCAGGCGACCAGCCGGCAATCCGGCCAAAGACTCTTCGTTGCCGGCGTAGGTGAGTTTGTCCAGGACCGTGACATGGAGCACAGTGTGCTCCATGATGTAGTGGACAAAGTTGCATCCAATGAATCCGGCCCCGCCGGTGACAAGGATTCTCTGCATGGCCATAGCGTAGCCGTCAATTACGGCTAAGTGCAGCGGGAGGGACAGCAAATATGCGCGGGATAATTCTTGCCGGCGGCACAGGTTCCAGGCTTCATCCCATTACGCTTGGCATCAGTAAGCAATTGGTCCCGGTCTTCGACAAACCAATGATTTACTACCCCCTGTGCACGCTGATGCTGGCTGGAATCCGTGACATCCTGATCATCACCACACCGGCTGATGCCCCTCAGTTCGAGAATCTCCTGGGGGATGGATCCCAATTTGGGATAAACCTCAGCTATGCACAGCAGCCGACACCGGATGGCCTGGCCCAGGCATTCATCCTGGGGGAGCAGCACATTGGCAATGGCAAAGTAGCGCTCATCCTGGGGGATAACATCTTCAACGGTCCCGGAATGGGTAACCAATTCCGCAAGTACGCCGACGTCGAAGGCGGCGCCATATTTGGTTACTGGGTCAAGGACCCGAGTGCTTACGGCGTCGTGGAATTCGATGACGATGGTCTGGCCGTCTCCATCGAAGAAAAGCCCACTGTCCCGAAGAGCAACTATGCGGTCCCGGGCCTGTACTTCTACGACAACGACGTCGTCGCCATGGCAAAAAACCTCAAACCTTCCCCTCGAGGGGAGCTGGAGATCACGGATATCAACCGGCAGTACATGGAGCTCGGCAGGCTCCACGTACAGAAATTCCCCCGCGGGACCGCCTGGCTGGATACGGGAACCTTCGGCGACCTCAACGATGCTTCAAACTATGTCCGCACCACCGAGAACCGGCAGGGCCTGAAGATCGGAGCGCCGGAGGAGGTTGCATGGCGAATGGGATACCTGAACGACGAAGAACTCCGCCAGCAGGCTTCCAAGCTCGCCAAGAGTGGCTACGGCAGCTACTTGTTGGACATCCTCGACCGCCAGTAAGGAACTCGCGGGCTATGCCGCCGAGACGTCTTCCAGGGCACGCGCAATCTCGGCCGGGAGAACCGTCAACTTGGCATCCAGCAATTCCTTGAGCTGGACGGCGTTCCGGGCTCCCACTATCGCCGTGGCAACGCCGGGGCGCGAAAGCAACCAGCTGAGCGACACGTCCAGGGGCGATCGTCCCAAACCCCTGGCGGCCATGGCTACGGCCTCCACCACCCGTGATGCCTTCGGTTCAAGGTATGGCTCAACATACGCAGCCAGGCGGCTCTGCGCGGCACGGGAATCCGCAGGAATTTGTCCCCGGTACTTTCCGCTCAAGACACCACGACCCAGGGGAGCCCAGGCCATGAGTCCGAGGCCGGCATCTTCCACGGCGGGAATGAGCTCGTCCTCCGGTTTGCGCTGTACCAAGGAGTATTCGGATTGGTTGGCTACCAACGTGAAACCTGCGACTGCCGCCGCTTTGGCCGTCTGCCACCCGTTGTAATTGGAAATTCCCACATAGCGGGCACGTCCTGACCTCTGCGCGAGCTCCAACGCTGACAGAGTCTCGTCCAAGGGAACATTCGGGTCCCACTCCTGAACGAACCAGATATCGAGGTAATCCGTTCCAAGCCTTGCCAGGCTGGCGTCCAACGCCGCGAGCAGGGCACCGCGTGATGCGTTGATGCTGCGCCTGGATTCCGACGACGAGACGCCGGCTTTGGTTGAGATCACGACTTCCGAGCGAGCCACGACATCACCCAACATGGAGCCCAGCATCGCCTCAGCCTGCCCCTGGGCATACGATGCAGCGGTGTCGATGACGGTGCCACCTGCGTGCACAAAAGCGTGGAGCAACTCCGCGGCGTCCTGCTCATCCGTCTCCTGCGCCCAGGACATTGTTCCGAGGGACAAAGAGGAGACACGGAACCCGCTGTTCCCGACATAACGCTGCTGCATGCTGATAGCTTACGGGGAGTTCCCAGTCTTCATGACGTAGGGTCTATTCACGTGAACTGGATAGAAGCAGCCTTGCTGGGCCTGGTGCAAGGCCTCACCGAATTCCTCCCGATCTCCTCAAGCGCCCACTTGCGGATCGTGGGCTCATTCCTTCCGAATGCAGCCGATCCCGGAGCCGCCTTCACGGCCATTATCCAACTGGGTACGGAGACGGCGGTCATTGTCTATTTCTGGCGCGACCTCGTGCGGATCATCGGGGCCTGGTTCAGGTCCCTGAGTGGGAAAGTCCCACGAAACGATCCGGACGCCCGAATGGGATGGCTGGTAATCCTGGGCAGCCTTCCCATCATCGTGCTCGGCTTGTTGTTCCAGGACCAGATCGAGTCGGTCCTGCGAAGCATGTGGATAGTTGCCACCATGCTCATTGTCTTCGGCATGATCCTGGCAGTTGCCGACGCCATTGGCTGCCAGGAACGGGATCTGACACAGCTCAGCTATAAGCACGGCATTCTGTACGGCCTTGCCCAGGCGATGGCCCTTATTCCGGGCGTTTCGCGTTCCGGCGGAACCATCACTGCCGGGCTGCTGATGGGGTACACGCGTGAAGCTGCGGCCCGCTACTCRTTCCTCCTCGCCATTCCGGCGGTTTTCGGCAGCGGCCTCTACCAGCTCTACAAAACAGTTTCCAAGGAGGGGCTCGCCGGTCCCTACGGCCTTCCGGAGACGGCACTGGCCACAGTCATCGCTTTCGTGGTGGGCTACGTGATCATCGGCTGGTTCCTGAAGTTCGTCTCCACACGCAGTTACAGGCTCTTTGTCTGGTACCGCATCCTTCTTGGCCTGGCCTTGTATGTCCTGCTCGGTTTCAATGTGATCAGCGCCTAGCACTAAGGTTGAGTCGTGAAATCGTGGACTTCCCGCCCTGTTCCTGAGCTGCCCGGCAGCATGCCGCAACTACGCCTCTTCGACACCGCCCTCGGCCGCGTCGTGGAGATAGAGCCGCAGCCGGAACAATCGATGTACGTCTGCGGCATTACGCCGTACGACGCGACGCACATGGGCCACGCCGCCAGCTATGTGGCCTTCGACCTCCTCAACAGGGCGTGGCGCGATGCCAGGATCCGGGTGGACTACGTTCAAAACGTTACGGACATCGACGACCCGCTGCTTGAACGCGCCACCGCCACCGGCGTGGACTGGCGTGACTTGGCGCAGAGCCAGATTGAACTGTTCCACACCGATATGGACGCCCTGAACGTCCTTGCCCCCAATCACTACATCGGCGCAGTCGAAGCCATTCCGGATATTGTGCCGGCGATCGAGCGGCTTATTGCGGACGGCGTCGCCTACCGCGTACAAGGTACTGATGGGGAGCCCGACGGCGATGTCTACTACGACGTCGAAATGGCCGGCAAACGATCCGACGCCACGGATGCATGGACTCTGGGCGACGTTTCAGGTCTCGGCGAAGCGGAAATGCTTGCTCTTTTTGCAGAGCGCGGGGGCGATCCGGACAGGGCAGGCAAACGCCAGGCGCTCGACCCCTTGCTCTGGCGGGTAGCACGCGAAGGAGAACCCAGCTGGCCGGGGGCCACCTTGGGCGACGGCCGTCCCGGGTGGCACATCGAATGTACGGTCATCGCCCAGAAGTATCTCCCCGCACCATTCACCGTGCAGGGTGGCGGCTCGGACCTCATCTTCCCCCACCACGAAATGGGAGCAGGACACGCCTACTCGCTGGCGGGCGTTCCGCTGGCCCGACACTATGCCCACGCGGGCATGGTGGGCCTCGACGGGGAAAAGATGAGCAAGTCCAAGGGCAACCTGGTTCTTGTCTCCAAGCTCCGGGCTGCAGGAGAAGAACCAGCAGCCATCCGCCTTGCGATCCTCGCCCACCACTACCGCTCTGATTGGTCCTGGACTGAGGCGGACTTCGAGGCAGCAAAGGATCGGCTGGCCCAGTGGCGCAATGCCCGCGACGCCGCCCCTGCCGGTTCGGCCGCAGCACTCGTCGCCGCCATGCGCATGGAATTGGCCAATGACCTCAACGCTCCCGGAGCGATGGCCGCCGTCGATCGCTGGGCTGAGGAGGCATTGCGGAACAACGCTCCGGCGTCCGGGATCGACGCCGCACTTATGAGCGATGCCGTAGACGCGCTGCTCGGCGTGGAGCTTTAGGGCCGGTCCTTACCCCGCCGCTTGAGGTAGCGCTCGAACTCGCGGGCGATCGATTCGCCCGAGGCTTCCGGGAGGTCCGCCGTGTCCTTGGCCTCCTCCAGTTGGCGTACGTAGGCAGCAATCTCAGGATCTTCGGTGGCGAGTTCGTCCACTCCGCGTTCCCAGGCCTCGGACTCTTCCGCCAGGGCCTGGCTGTCCAGGGGAACCTGGAGCAAGTCCTCGATCTTGTGAAGGATGGCGAGTTGGGCCTTGGGCGAGGGCGGCTGTGCGACATAGTGGGGGACCGCTGCCCACAGGGAAACCGTCGGCAGCCCTGCCAGCATGGCAAACTCGGCCAGAACCCCCACAATTCCCACGGGCCCCTCGTATTGGGAGGCCTCCAGGTTCAACCGTTCCCGAAGTGAACTGTCTTCCGTGGTGGTGCTTACCGGAATGGGCCTGCTGTGCGGAACGTCGGCCAGCAGCGCACCCACAAGAATGACCGAGTCCACCTTCAGCGCTTCGGCGTGGACCAGGAGTTCGGTGGTGTACGCGCGCCAACGGTATGAAGGTTCTGTGCCCAGAACAAACACCACGTCCACATTGCTGTCCGGAACTGACGCTTTGTAGATCCGCGTCGAGGGCCATTTGACCTTGCGCGCACCAGAGGACGTACGCCGCACGGTGGGCCGGGTGAACTGGAAGTCGTAGTACTCCTCGGCGTCCACTGTGGCAACCTTCTTGCCGTCCCAGAGCTTGTTCAAATAGTGCAGCGCATCGCTGGCGGCCTCGCCGGCGTCGTTCCAGCCTTCAAACGCGGCGATCATTACGGTGACGCGCTGGCCTTCCGCGGGTTCCTTAAGGAAACGCTCGGGCTCCGCGGTGATGTCCTGTCCTTCGGGGGTCCCGTCCACACTGTTCATCCACTCACCCTACGTCCAAGACCCTTGTGGATGCATGGCATTTCGCCCCGAAGCGTGTCCTGTATTCGCCCACAGCGCAAGCCCGGCCGGAAGCGCCCCGACTTCCACGTAGACTTGAAACCATGCCTTCGTCATCCAGTCAGCCCCTCCTCAAAGCCGTGCTCTGGGATATGGATGGCACCCTAGTGGACACTGAGCCCTACTGGATCGCAGCCGAGCGCGCACTCGTGGAGGCGCATGGTGGGAGCTGGTCACACCAGCAGGCCATGCAGTTGGTGGGTCAGTCCCTGCTGCACTCCGCCGCAGTGCTCCAAGCTGCAGGAGTCCGCCTCGAAGCCCGTGAAATTGTGGATACCCTCAGCGCACAGGTAATCAAGCACGTCCGCAATGAAGTTCCCTGGCGCCCAGGAGCACGCGAGTTGCTGGACGAATTGCACCAGGCAGGTATCCGTTGTGCCCTGGTCACCATGTCCGAGGGCCCGCTGGCCGGCGTCATCGTCGAGAGCCTCCCCAAGCCCTACTTCGAGTTCCTGGTCACGGGAGATACCGTCGTCAACGGCAAACCACATCCGGAGGCCTACCTCACGGCTGTTGAACGGCTTCGGCTCGATGACCCGTCGCTGACTCTTGATAACTGTGTTGCGTTGGAAGATTCCATTCCGGGCGCTACGGCTGCCCTGGCATCGGGCATACTGACAGTGGGCATCCCGCATCAGGTTCCGTTGCCCGAGTACCCTGGCATGATCATGTGGGAAACCCTGGTGGGCCGGTCCGCGGCAGACGTCAGCCAGCTGGTGGCCAACCGCTTCGCACAGGGAAACCTGCTTGAAGGGGCAAACTAGGTGAGCAGCTCCTCCACGCCACACCATGCTGTGACCAAAAAGGACGGCATCCCTCTCGGAAAAATCGCGGGAATCTCCGTGTACCTCGCGTACTCGTGGTTCGTTATCGCTGGCTTCACCGTCATCGTCTATGGGCCTGCCCTGCTGGTGCGAATGCCCAACCTCGGCATCTGGGCCTACTTTGTTGCCCTCGGCTATGCCTTGCTGCTCGCGCTCTCCGTCCTGGTCCACGAGCTTGCCCATGCACTCAGCGCCAAAGCGTTCAACTGGCCAACGGAAAAGATTGTCTTGAACCTGTGGGGCGGGCACACACAATTCGAGAGCTTCACCGCATCGCCGGGACGCTCGGTCATCGTTGCCCTTGCCGGACCGGTGTCAAACTTTATCCTCGCCGGCGGCATGTGGGCGGTCCTTTCTTCAGGCATCCTCGGTGGCGTCGCGGAAATCCTGGCAAACATCCTGATGTGGGCCAACCTTCTTATTGGCATCTTCAACATTCTTCCCGGTTTGCCCTTGGACGGCGGTCGGTTGGTGGAATCGGCGGTCTGGAAGGCCACCGGCAGCCAGGACAAGGGAACCATTGCGGCAGGATGGTCAGGCCGTGTCATCGTGGCCGCCCTTGTCATTTGGTTTATCGGAGTGCCGTTCCTCACAGGAGCGCCCCTGGATATCAGCCTCATGCTCATCACTGTCCTCGTCTGCGGTTTCCTCTGGATGGGAGCCTCCAGCTCCATCAACCACGCAAAACTCCGCAGCCGCCTTTACCTGGTGAGCGCGGCCGGGCTAGCGGAGCCCGCAGTGGGTCTCCCGAACGCGGCGACTGTGGCAGACATCCTGGCGGTATCACCTGCCGGGCGTCCCGCCGTCGTAATTTGCGGACCTGACGGAAAGCCTCAAGGAGTGGTTGATCCCGGCGCGGCTGCCGCGGTTCCTCCCGCGGCCGTAGCGACGACGCCGGTCACCGCCGTAGCGCATGCACTGGCGGCCGGTGCCTACGTCCCGGAATGGTCCAAAGGCCAGGAGCTGATCCAGTATCTGGCGCGGCTGGAGGGTGGCGAATACGCTGTGGTGGACCACAACGGAACCGTGACCGGGTTGCTCAGGCAGCAAGCAGTAGTGACAGCGATAACAGGTAAAGAAGCCCGGGGCAGCGGGCGCGCCTAACGGGCTTGCCGGTAGAGTTACGTGCCGGTCCATAAAAACAAACCATCGATTTTCGACGCCCATACGGCAGCAACACATGGCGGCGCAGCCGCCCAGGAGCGAGGAACACCACATGAGCAGCGAAACCGCCGCGGCGCAGACAATCGCAGGCACTGTCCCGGGCGCGGACACAGGCACTGACAAGCCAGCCACGGACTCTGCCACGCAGCCAACCGGGGCAGCCCGGCGCCGTGGGCCTTTCCGTGTGGGCGAGCGGGTGCAGCTCACGGATGAGCGTGGCCGGATGAACACCATCACGCTTGAGGTGGGCGGAGCTTTTCATACCCACCGAGGGTTCCTGAACCACGACGAAATCATCGGCAAGGTTGATGGTTCGGTAGTCAGCAATAACATCGGGCAGCAGTACCAGACGCTGCGGCCCTTGCTCTCGGACTTCGTCCTGTCCATGCCGCGTGGCGCGGCCGTCGTCTATCCCAAGGACGCTGGCCAGATCGTCACGATGGCTGACATCTTCCCCGGGGCCCGCGTTGTTGAAGCCGGTGTTGGCTCCGGCGCGCTGTCCATTTCCCTGCTCCGTGCAGTAGGCGACGGCGGCTACCTCCATTCCTTTGAGCGGCGCGAAGAATTCGCGGACATCGCCCGGGGGAACGTCGAGACCATCTTCGGTGGCCCGCACCCCGCTTGGCAGATCTCCCTGGGCGACTTCCAGGAAGAGGTAGTCAAGGCCGAGGCACCCGGCTCCGTAGACCGTGTAGTGCTGGACATGCTCGCTCCGTGGGAGTGCTTGGACGCTGTTGCAACAGTCCTGGCTCCCGGCGGCGTCTGGATCAATTACGTAGCAACCGTCACCCAGTTGTCCCGCACCGCCGAAGCCATCCGCGCTGACGGACGCTTCACCGAGCCGGATGCGTGGGAATCCATGGTCCGCGGTTGGCACCTTGAAGGACTGGCCGTGCGCCCGGACCACCGCATGGTGGCCCACACTGGATTCCTCCTGGTCACCAGGCGGCTCGCCGACGGCGTCACGGGAATCTCCGTCAAACGGCGCCCGTCCAAGACCGAATTCAGCGAGGAAGACCTGAACGCCTGGACTCCGGGAGCAGTAGGGGAGCGCGCAGTATCGGACAAGAAACTCCGGCGCGCCGCACGTGATGCCATCGCCGGAACCAACGTCCAGGACGAGCCCTCGGTCACAAACTGAAAAGGTCACAATAGGGTCCGCATTCCGGATGTCACCAAGCACCCTGCGCTTTTCGGGACTAAGGTCTTGTTAAGCGCAGGAAGGGGCTGATGAATCGTGGATACGTCGAACAACAACGACATTGGACGGCCGACGCCGGAGGAAGCTAACGCCGCTGCTGAAGAGGCAGCAAACCGGAGGCTTGCCGCCATCCAGCCGCCCGACCCATCCAGTGAATTGACCGTGGCCGAACGCCAGATCAACATCCTTCGGGACAAGCTTCGCCACATCGACCGCCAGCTTGCCGCCGCCACCCAGAACAACAGCAAGCTCGTCAGCATGCTTGAAACGGCGAAGAGCGAGATCCTCCGTTTGAAGGGTGCTTTGGAGCAGGAAGGGCAGCCGCCCTACAGCTTCGGAACAGTGGTACAGATCAACCCCCGGAGGCAGCCGGGCCCGGGAAGTTCCGGCCAGGCGGCCACGGAGGAATCCGTGGACATTTTCAATGCAGGCCGCAAGATGCGTGTAGGCATCAGCCCGCTGGTAAATGTCAACCAACTCGCCGTTGGCCAGGAAGTCCTCTTGAATGAGGCCCTGCTGGTGGTTGCCGGACTCGGCTACGAACGGGCGGGTGAACTCGTTACGCTCAAGGAGATGCTGGGCAAGGACCGTGCGTTGGTAGTTGGCCGCGCGGACGAAGAACGCGTAGTCCGCCTTTCCGGAGCGTTGCAAAGCGTGCACCTGAAGGTAGGAGACGCACTGTCACTGGATTCGCGCACCGGCTACGCGCTGGAGAAAGTTCCGCGCGCTGAGGTGGAGAACCTTGTCCTGGAAGAAGTTCCGGACATCACCTATCAGGACATCGGCGGCCTTGGTCCGCAGATCGAACAGATCCGCGATGCCGTTGAACTCCCTTTCCTGCATCCGGACCTTTACCGGGAACACGGGCTCAAGGCGCCCAAGGGCATCCTTCTCTACGGTCCGCCAGGTTGCGGCAAGACCCTCATCGCCAAGGCTGTGGCCAATTCCCTGGCAGCCCGTGCCGCCGAGCGCGCAGGCAACACCGACCTTAAGAGCTACTTCCTCAATATCAAGGGTCCTGAGCTCCTGGATAAGTATGTCGGCGAAACCGAACGGCACATCCGGCTGATCTTCTCCCGTGCCCGGGAAAAAGCGTCCGATGGCAGCCCCGTGGTGGTTTTCTTCGATGAAATGGATTCGCTGTTCCGCACCCGAGGAACTGGCGTGTCTTCCGACGTCGAAACCACCATCGTCCCGCAGCTGCTCAGCGAGATTGATGGCGTGGAGCGATTGGACAACGTAATCGTCATTGGTGCCTCAAACCGCGAGGACATGATCGATCCAGCGATCCTCCGACCGGGCCGCCTTGACGTAAAGGTCAAGATCCAGCGACCCGACGCCGAAGCCGCTGCAGACATCTTTGGCAAGTACATCACCACGGACCTTCCCTTCCATGCACAGGATCTGGCGGAGTACGGCGGGGACGTCCAAGCTACTGTCGACGCCATGATCCAGCGAACCGTGGAGGCAATGTACTCCACCGAGAAGTCGAACGAATACCTTGAAGTCACGTACGCCAACGGTGATACGGAAATGCTGTACTTCAAGGATTTCAACTCAGGCGCCGTGGTTCAGAACGTCGTGGACAGGGCTAAGAAGTACGCCATTAAAGACCTGCTGACAAACCATCAGAAGGGCCTGAGGATTGACCACCTGCTGCGTGCAGTGGTGGATGAATTCCGGGAACACGAGGATATGCCGAACACCACAAACCCTGACGACTGGGCAAGGATCTCAGGGAAGAAGGGTGAACGGATCACGTACATCCGCACGATCGTGCAAGGGAAGGCCGGCCAAGAACCCGGCAAGTCGATCGAGACCACGGCCAACACAGGTCAGTACCTGTGACGGCCAAAACCGAGGGTGTGCCCGGGGAAAGGTTGCCTGCGGGCGGCGCTATGCGCGTCATGGGTTCCGAAACCGAGTACGGAATCCATGCGCCGTCGGCGCCTGGGGCGAACGCCACGATGATGTCCGCCCGGATCATCCAGGCCTATGCCACGGTCACGCGCCAACGTGCCGCCGGGGGAGCGGAAACCCGCTGGGACTACACGGACGAAGAACCTTTACACGATGCCCGCGGCTGGACCGTTGACCGGGCGTCGGCCGATCCCAGCCAGTTAACTGACCAGCCGCCAGTGCTCGACGCCGAGGCAGTCGCGTTGGCGTATGGCCGCCAGGAACTGGAGCTGGACGGCCAGGACGAGTCCGGATCGCTCCTGATGAACATGGTCCTCGGGAACGGCGCGCGCCTTTACGTAGACCACGCACACCCGGAATACTCAAGCCCTGAAGTCACCAACCCACGGGATGCGGTGGCCTGGGATGCCGCCGGTGATCTCGTCGCACTTGCCACCGTGAGGAAAGTGGCGGCAGACACCAGCCTTCCGCCGATCAATCTCTACAAGAACAATACTGACAACAAGTCAGTGTCCTATGGCTCCCATGAGAACTACCTCATGCCCCGTTCAGTTCCCTTTTCCGACATCATCCGCGGGCTCACACCCTTCTTCGTGTCCCGGCAGGTGATTTGTGGAGCCGGACGTGTGGGGATCGGACAGGACAGTTCCACTCCCGGCTATCAGATCAGCCAACGGGCAGACTTCTTCGAGGCTGAGGTGGGCCTTGAGACCACCATCCGACGCCCCATCATCAACACCCGAGATGAGCCCCATGCGACGGCGGATAAGTACCGGCGGCTCCACGTCATCATCGGCGATGCGAACCTCAGCCAAGTTTCCAACTACCTTAAGTTCGGCACCACGGCCATGGTTCTCAGTCTCATTGAGGCTGGCCAAGCGCCCCGGATCGAAGTCCACGAACCCGTTCAAGCGCTGCAGGCCATCAGCCATGACACCACCCTGACCACTACGGTAAGACTGCTCGACGGACGAAGAGTGACCGCCCTGGACATCCAGTGGATGTACTACGAGGCCGCCGCAAAGCTGGCGCAAGAGACCGGAGTTGCCGATTCCGTCACTGGCGACGGGCACACGCATGGCGTCCTTGAGCGCTGGGAATCCACCCTGTCACTGCTGGGCAGCGACCCCGCCGCTGCGGCATCATCCGTGGAGTGGGTAGCCAAGAAGTCCCTCATTGAGGGGTACCGGAACCGGGACGGCCTTGGTTGGGACAATGCCAGGCTCGGGCTGGTTGATCTCCAATGGTCCGATATCCGCCCGGAGAAGGGCCTTTACTACAGGATGCTGTCCAGGGACAGGATGATCCGGATCGTCGACGACGCCGATATCGGCAGGGCGGTGAGTGAACCGCCGTCGGACACGCGCGCGTATTTCCGCGGAAGGTGCGTTTCAAGCTTCGGCAAAGACGTTGTTGGCGCCAGCTGGGACTCTGTCATCTTCGATGTTCCGGGACTTGGGAAACTGCAGCGTGTCCCCACCCGGGAACCGCTTCGGGGAACCCGGGCGCTCACTGGAGCCCTCTTTGACCGGCATCAGGAGGCTGGCTCGTTCCTGGCCGAATTGCTGGGCCAAAAACCGCCGCCACCCAAGGAATGAGTCGTTCAGGCCGAAGGGAAAATGGTGCCCCGGCAAAGCCGGGCGCAGCAGCCCTCGGCGTGGCAATATGGCAGTAGGAAGTCCCCACAAACGGGGGCTGACAGTAGGGAGAATGAAATGGCAGCTCAGGAACAGCAGCAACCGCAGTCACGGGACACCGAGACTGAAGTGGACGTCCCGGAGGCCCCACCGGCAGCACCCGAAGCCCAAGCCTCGGATGCGACGCAGGGTGTGGATGATCTCCTTGACGAAATCGACGGCGTCCTGGAATCCAACGCTGAAGAGTTCGTCAGGGCCTTCGTCCAAAAGGGCGGCCAGTAAGCGGACCCGGACAAACTATGTACTGCCCGGCCGGCGCGAGGCCGCCGGGCATCGGAATGCAGAGTCGAAGGAGTGCAGCAATGCAGGACCCATCAACAGGCCCCCTGGCCACCCAGGCAACGTCTTCATTCACGGAGCACCTTCAACGCTCGCGTCCCGAACTCCTTCCTTTCAACCAAACGTTGCCAGCCGGCACCGTACCGTCCTCGCCGCACGCAACCACCATCGTCGCCTTGACGTATGCCGGCGGTGTGCTGATGGCGGGGGACCGGCGGGCAACCATGGGAAACGTGATCGCCAGCCGGCACATTGAGAAGGTCTTTCCCGCGGACCAGTATTCGGTTCTGGGTATTGCCGGTACCGCCGGCCTGGCGATCGACATTACGCGGCTCTTCCAGGTGGAACTGGAGCACTACGAGAAGATTGAGGGCACGCTCCTTAGCCTGGTGGGCAAGGCGAACCGTTTGGGTGCGATGATCCGCGGCAACTTGCCCATGGCAATGCAGGGCATGGCGGTGATTCCCTTGTTTGCTGGTTTCGACCACGTATCGGGCACAGGGCGGCTTTTCTCCTACGACGTAACCGGTGGGCGCTACGAAGAACAGGAACACCACTCAGTGGGTTCCGGTTCTGTTTTTGCACGTGGGGCCCTGAAAAAACTCTGGAAGCCGAACCTCTCGGAAGAACAAGCCGTTGCCGTCGCAGTTGAGGCCCTCTACGACGCCGCGGACGACGACTCCGCAACGGGCGGCCCGGATCCCGTCCGCCAGCTATGGCCAGTGGTTTACACGGTCAACCGTGCGGGTAATCGCCGGGTACCTGAACGGGACCTGGCGGCGATAGCCGGTGCCATCGTCGAATCCCGTGCCATCGCCGGACGGGAGGCCTGACATGACGCAGCAGTTCTATGTCTCGCCTGAACAGCTGATGAAGGACCGTGCGGACTTCGCACGGAAAGGGATTGCCCGAGGACGTTCAGTAGTGGTGATCAGTTGCGCTGATGGCATCGCACTGATTGCT
Source organism: Paenarthrobacter sp. RAF54_2 (assembly GCF_052113945.1). Lineage (NCBI taxonomy): Bacteria > Bacillati > Actinomycetota > Actinomycetes > Micrococcales > Micrococcaceae > Paenarthrobacter > Paenarthrobacter sp. RAF54_2. The sequence goes on along the minus strand of NZ_JBFRDV010000015.1, from coordinate 43,041 downwards.
GAGAACCCGTCACCTTCGCTGCACAAAATCGGCGAGATCTACGACAAAATCGCCTTCGCGGCAGTGGGCAAGTACAACGAGTTCGAAAGCCTGAGGCAGGCAGGGGTACGGTACGCAGATGTCCGCGGCTACTCGTACGATCGCGAAGACGTGACCGCCCGGGGATTGGCAAGCGTCTATGCGCAGAGCCTCGGCGCCGTATTCACCGCCGAACAAAAGCCCTTCGAAGTGGAACTGGCGGTGGCTGAAGTCGCCCCGACCCAGGAGCAGGACCACCTGTACCGGCTCACCTTTGATGGTTCGATTGCCGATGAGAACGGCTTCGTGGTGATGGGTGGACTTGCCGATCAGATTTCCGACGTCGTCAGTGGGGCTTGGGAGCCTGAGCTTGGTTTTGCCGGGGCCATGAGGTTGGCTTTGCGCGCTTTGGCAACAGATAAGGAAGCCGACGCCCTCCCGGCGACCGCTGTCGAAGCCGCCGTCCTGGACCGCGCTTCGGAGAGTCACAGGGGTTCCCGCCGGGCTTTCCGGCGTCTGCTTCCCGAGGACATGACACAGCTGCTCACAGAGGAGGCTTGAGATGGACAAGCGCATATTCGGCATCGAAACGGAGTTTGGAATTTCCTATTCCAGCCCCGACTCCCGTCCTTTGGCCCCCGAAGAAGTGGCCCGCTACTTGTTCCGCAAGGTGGTGAGCTGGGGCAGGTCCTCCAACGTCTTCCTGACCAACGGTTCACGCCTTTACCTGGACGTTGGTTCGCACCCGGAATACGCCACCGCGGAATGTGACGACCTCGCGCAGCTCATCGCCCACGACCGCGCCGGCGAGCTCATCCTGGACGACCTCGTCGATGAGGCCCAGGCCCGCCTCGCTGCAGAGGGTTTCAACGGCACGGTATACCTCTTCAAGAACAACACCGACTCCGCCGGAAACTCCTACGGCAGCCACGAAAATTACCTCATACCCCGCCGTGGTGAATTCTCCAGGTTGGCTGAAATCCTCATTCCGTTCCTGGTGACCCGTCAGYTCATCGCGGGGGCGGGCAAAGTCCTGAAGACACCCCATGGCGCAACTTTCGCCTTTTCACAGCGGGCGGACCACATCTGGGAAGGCGTGTCATCTGCCACCACCAGGTCACGCCCCATTATCAACACCCGTGACGAGCCGCATGCCGACGCCGAGTTCTATCGCCGGCTCCATGTGATCGTGGGTGATTCCAACATGTCTGAAACCTCGGCACTCCTCAAGGTGGGCACGGTGGACCTCATCCTGCGCATGATCGAGGCAGGGGTGATCATGCGGGACATGCGAATGGAAAACCCGATCCGCAGCATCCGGGAAATTTCGCACGACCTCACGGGCAGCGCCTTGGTCCGCCTGGCAAACGGCAGGCAGCTCTCGGCGCTCGATATCCAGCGGGAGTACCTGGCAAAGGTCACAGAGTTCGTGGCCGCAAACGGCGCACACAATGCCCACGTGCCGCTTATTCTGGACCTGTGGGAGCGGACCCTGGATGCGATTGAAAGTGGCGATACCAGCACCATTGACACCGAGGTGGACTGGGCGATCAAGAAGAAGCTGATGGACGGTTACATGCGCCGGCACGATCTCAGCCTCGACTCGCCACGCATCGCTCAATTGGATCTCACCTACCACGACATTTCCCGGCAGCGCGGCCTCTTCTTCCTGCTGCAATCGCGGGATGCCGCACGGCGTTTGGTCCCGGAAACCGAAGTGAAGGACGCCGTGGACACGCCCCCACAGACAACCAGGGCCAAGCTGCGGGGCGACTTCGTCCGAAGGGCGCAGGAGCTTGGACGCGATTACACGGTGGATTGGGTACACCTGAAGCTCAACGACCGCGCACACCAGACGATCCTTTGCAAGGACCCCTTCCGTAGCGTTGACGACCGCGTCGATGCGCTGCTGGACTCCATGGGCTAACCGCCTTTCTGAGCGGACTCCCAGCTTCACGCGCTATTCTGGACAGTGGCCTCTTTCCAAGAGGCCATTGCCTTGGATCTGCCATGCGCCTTTCCGAGTGTCCTTTGCCCCGACGAAAGTGTCTTTTTTGTGCGCCGACTCCTAGCAATTCTTCTTCCTGCCCTGCTGCTCATCACTGCGTGTGGGGGAGGGGGCACGCCAGCCGCCGAGCCCACCAGCCAGTCATCCGGCGATGTCTCCAAACTCGATTCCGTGAAAGTGACGGACAACGGCGATGATAAGGCCCCGGGTCTGGACTTCACCAAGCCGCTGACCGTCGCTGAACCTACCATCAAGGTAGTCAGCGAAGGCAACGGCGAGCGTATCAAGGCCGGCCAGGTTGCCGAGCTCGCATACATCGCCGTGGATGGCAATGACGGCAAGACCGTTGAAGACGTCTACAAGAATGGCCCCCAGCCCATTGAGCTGAATGACGAGCTGAAGAAGGGCAACGAGCTGATCTACAACGCCATTGTTGGCGCCAAGATCGGTTCCCACATCGCGTTCGCCGCGCCGGGCTCGGCCGCTGCGGGCGCGGCCGCCGGCTCTACGCAGTTGGTGGTTTTCAAGCTGCTTTCCGCCAAGGAGGCAGCTCCAGTTCTCTCGAAGCCGGAAGGTGAGACCGTCACTCCTCCGGCTGGGCTTCCCACAGTGAAGGAAGACGACAAGGGCATCCCGCAGATCTCCGTTGACGGCGCAGCCGCTCCGAAGGAACTCATCGCACAGGACCTGATCAAGGGCTCCGGCGCTGCTGTTAAGGCCACTGACACCCTCACGGTGAACTACGTGGGCGTCAACCTTGTGGGCGGCCAGAAGTTCGATTCGAGCTTTGACCGTGGGCAGACAGCAAGCTTCGCGCTTTCCGGTGTCATCAAGGGCTGGACCCAAGGCCTGGAAGGCAAGACGGTTGGCTCCCGCGTTCTTCTGGTCATCCCGCAGGACCTTGCTTACGGTGCGGCTGGTCAGGGTGAAGCCAAGGGCGATCTCGTCTTCGTCGTTGACATCCTGGGCGTCAAGTAGGCAGCTGCCTGATCCGCAACTGGCTAAGCTGGTTCCTGACACCATTCGTCCCTCACACCCCTACGTCCCCCAAAGCAAGGAGCAACCATGTCATTTGGTCAGCGTGACTTCGACCGCACCAAGCCCGAAATCGACTTCCCGGAAGGCGACGTTCCCACCGAACTCGTCATCACGGACCTCATCGAGGGTTCCGGCGCCGAGGCCAAAGCCGGCGATACCGTATCCACCCACTACGTTGGCGTCGCCTGGTCTACGGGCGAAGAGTTCGACGCTTCCTGGGGCCGTGGCGCTCCGCTGGACTTCCGTGTTGGCGTGGGCCAGGTCATTCAGGGTTGGGACCAGGGCCTGCTGGGTATGAAGGTTGGCGGCCGTCGCCGCCTGGAGATCCCTTCAGAACTGGCGTATGGATCCCGTGGCGCCGGTGGAGCAATCAAGCCCAATGAGGCCTTGATCTTCGTCGTTGACCTCGTAGCTGTCCGCTAGGGCAGAAAGCTTCCTGCCAAGGCGCGTTACCTTCCGGCTTTGCCGGGCCGGTGACGCGCCTTGCTGCTTTCGCCCAGGACTTTAGTAACGTAGCAAGTGTGTCCGCATCCCGCACTGAACGACTCCTGAATCTCCTGCTTGCCTTGCTCAACACCAGGGTGGGCCTTCCGCGCTCTGTCCTGCGGGAGAAGGTCTATCACGGCTCCGCTGAAAACGACGTCGCCTTCGGGCGGATGTTCGAGCGCGACAAAGTGGATCTGAAGCAGTTCGGCTTTGAGATCGAGACCCTCACCGACCCCCGCAGTTTCGGGTCCGACGATCCCGCATCAACCCGCTATCGCATCGGCAAGGATTCCAACAGGCTTCCTGATGTCAGCCTGACTCCCGCTGAATCCACTGTCCTCCTCCTTGCCGCCCAGTTGTGGGAACGCGCTGCTCTCGGCAACGCCGCAGTCAACGCTGTCCGCAAGCTTCAGGCCGCAGGCGGATTTACCGACGTCGACCTGCCTGCCGGTGTCCAGCCGAGGATCAAGCCAGCGGGACAAGCATTCGACGACGTCGTTGGAGCCATGCACGGCCGGCATGCGGTCCGCTTCGGGTACCTCGCCGGAAGCACCGGGCGTGAGGAATTGCGCGAGGTAGAACCTTGGGGCCTGGGAAGCCGGTTCGGGCAGTGGTACCTCGTGGGGTTTGACCGGGGGAGGGAAGCCAAGAGGATTTTCAGGTTGTCACGCATGACCACCGCCGTCTCAGTCATACCAAGCAGTTCCTTTGAGCCCCCCGCCGGTTTCAACGCCCGGGCGGAGCTGGATTCGCTCAACGAACTTCCCGTGCAGCAGGCTGTCATGGACGTAGATGCCGGACGACTTCTGGCCCTGCGCAAACGTTCTGATTCCATCGGCGCCGGGAAGGAACCGGCTGAGAAGGGGGTGGACGGCCGGGACAGGCTCGTGGTGGACTTCCGGGATCCCGAGCAGTTCGCCGAGGAGCTGGCCTCGTATGGCCCCCACATCAAAGTGGTTGAACCTGCCGAGCTGCGTGCCGCCGTCGTACGCCGGCTCAAAAGCGCTGCGGAGTTCAATGCGTCTCCGGCCATCCCCGTGGAATTCCCCGAAGCTGCGCGCGCGCAGCGATCAAGGAAACGCACGTCCGAAGACCAACTCACCCGCATGCTGCAACTGGTGCCCTTCCTCGTCCACCATCAGGGCCTGCACGTACAGGAGGTAGCCGACCGTTTCCGCATCAGCCGCAAAGCACTTATCGACGACCTAAAAATCCTGATCTGTTCCGGGCTGCCCGGAGGCTACCCGGACGACCTCCTGGACATCCAATGGGAAAACGACCATGTGTACATCACGGAGCATTTGGACCTGAACCGTCCTGTTCGCTTCAGCGAGGACGAAGCCGCGGCGCTGCTGACTGGATTGTCCATGCTCGGCGATCTCCCCGCACTTGCGGGTTTGCCCGAAGACGAACCGGGCAGTGCCCTGGAGTCTGTGACCATCAAATTAACCGGTGCCGCAGGAAAGGCCGGACGCTTGGCCGGTGCCGTTGCAGGCCAGTCGGTGGCGCCCGAGCAATCGGAAGCCTTCGCCTCCATCACGCACGCCATCAGGGACGGCCAACAACTGCGCCTGAGCTACCTCTCCCCTCAAAGGGATGAAGTGACCGAGCGCGACGTGGACCCTCTGCGGCTCTACTCCATGGACAATACCTGGTACTTCGAGGCCTACTGCCATAGCAAGTCGGGACTCCGGAATTTCCGGCTTGACCGTGTGCAATCCCTGGAACCCAATGGCCGTCCTGTCTCCGGGACGGCGACTGCTGATGCAGACTTTCCGGCAAGGCTTTTCACGCCCAGTGATGACGACGTCCTGGTGGTGCTTGAGTTGACCCGGCAGGGCGCTGGCCTGGCTGACGACTACTATGCCGAACGCACTGCGGAATTGCCCGACGGCGGGCTGCTCGCCGAGGTGCGCTTTGGAAATGTGGAGTGGTTACCGATGTTTGTGTCCCAACATGGAGGGACGGTGCGGGTGCTGGACCCTGCGGAGTTGCGTCAGGAAGTCCAAGCGTGGCTCACGGCGGCGCTTGCCCAATACGGCGAAGTTTCCTCGTCGGACAACGTGGCTGGCTAGACTACTCAGATGCCTTGGTGGTTTTGGATCCTGTTGTGGATCGCGCTCATAGCCCTGTCGTTGCTCCTTCATGTGACCCTTGGTTTTCGGCTGTTCAGGAAATTCATGGCCACTGTTCACGAATTAGGAGACGCCGGGAAACGTTTCAGCCATGTCTCTCCTGCCGCAGAAACCTCCGATGTTGAGGCCCCCGAGCGCCGGCCGGAGCCCGGATCCGCAATTTTTGCCTCGCCGGAGCAGATGCGTCATGATTACCTGACGGCCAAAGCCTTCCGCCAGGAAGTTCGTCGCCAGAAGCGCGTTCAGCGCAAAGCAGAGCGGGGTCAGCCCCAATCCCTGCACGACATTGAATTCAGATAGACGTAGGATGTATCCAAAAGGAAAGGACCTCCCCAATGGGACGACTATTTGACGGGCCGTGGCCGATCGTCATCATCATCATCGTTGCGCTTCTCCTGTTCGCTGCCCCCAAGTTGCCAGCGATGGCACGGAGCCTTGGACAGTCAATGCGGATCATCAAGTCCGAGGTCAAGGAGATGAAGAACGATGGCAAGTCCGACACCAAAGACTCTGCCGATACAACCGACGCCGTAGAGGGACGGGTTGTGGACCACCCCGACGCCAGGGCCAAGAACAACGGCGAAACCGACGTTCCGCCAGCCAACCGCGTCTAAGAAGAAGTGGTAACAACGAAAGGGCGCAAAGCCAATCCTGAAGCCCGGATGGCACTGCTTGACCATCTTAAGGAGCTGAAGAACCGCCTCATCAAAGCAGCGATAGGTGTAGTAGTCGCGGCTGTTGCCGGCTGGTTTTTGTATGACCCGGTGATTGATGCTCTGAAGTCCCCGGTTGATTCGATCGCCGGCCATACCGGCGCCATCGCAACCATCAACTTCAGCAGCATAGCTTCCCCTTTCGACTTCAAGCTTCAGATAGCCATCCTGATTGGTCTGGTCATCTCCAGCCCCATCTGGATCTATCAGTTGTGGGCGTTCATCACGCCTGGACTCACGAAGAAGGAACGCCAGTACACCCTCGGTTTCATGGCAGCAGCTGTTCCTTTGTTTTTGGCCGGAGTCTGGGTTGGCTGGTTGGTGACACCCCAGGTTGTCAGGGCCCTTACGCAGTTCACGCCATCCGGCGTGGCCAACATTATCGACGCGAGAGACTACATCGACTTCGTCACTCGAATGATTTTGTTCCTCGGGCTCGCCTTCCTCGTGCCAGTGGTCTTGGTTGGCATCAACATGGCGGGCTTGGTTTCAGGAAAGACGATCTTGAAAGCCTGGCGGATCACCGTCTTTCTCGTCTTCGTTCTGGCGGCCGTAGCAGCCCCCGGCGCTGACGCCCTGTCTATGTTCCTCCTCGCCGGGCCGCTGCTGGTTTTGTTCTTCTCGGCCATCGGCGTTTGCATCTTCAACGACCGCCGGCGGGAACGCCGCGCCATCAAGCGCGCTGCTGAGACCGAAGCCACGGCAGATATTGCCACCCCGGCCTCGGATCTGGAGAATCTCTAGACCTCAGGCCATTAGGCTTGGTGCATGTCCTCCATTTCCGGGTCTCCATCACCATCAGACCGCTACCAGGCGGCAGCTCACCGGGCAGCTGAGGCCAAGACATATCTTGGTGCCTTTGCCTTGACGCTGGACTTCGAATTGGACGATTTCCAGCGTGAGGCGTGCCGCTCATTGCAGGAAGGCCGCGGCGTCCTCGTCGCGGCTCCCACAGGTGCGGGAAAGACGATCGTTGGCGAGTTTGCCATCTACCTGGCTTTGGAACGTGGCCTCAAAGCGTTCTACACGACACCCATCAAGGCGCTGAGCAACCAGAAATTCTCCGAGCTCGCCGCCAAGTATGGCTCTGCCAACGTTGGCCTGCTGACGGGCGATACAACCATCAACGGTGAGGCGCCCGTTGTGGTCATGACCACCGAAGTCCTCCGCAATATGCTGTACGCCGACTCGGAGACCCTCGGCGACCTCGGCTTCGTCGTGATGGACGAGGTCCACTACCTCGCGGACCGCTTCCGCGGAGCCGTCTGGGAGGAAGTCATCATTCACTTGCCCAGTGAAGTGCAGGTTGCTTCGCTGAGCGCCACTGTGTCCAACGCCGAAGAGTTTGGTGCCTGGCTGGATACCGTTCGGGGCGATACTGATGTCATCGTGTCCGAACACAGGCCCGTGCCATTGTGGCAGCACGTCATGGTGGGCAGGGAGATCGTCGACCTTTTTGCCGGCGATACCACTTTTGATGAAATCGCTCCCCAGATACCGGATACAGAAGTTCCGGATCTTAGCGATACTGACGACGCCGTGGACGAGGCCACCCTCCCGGCAGAAACCCGGAAGATCGCCGTAAAGAGTTCCGTGGCACCTCCTGTCCGTCAGGCAGTGACAGGCCCCGAGTTCGAAGTGAACCCGGATCTGCTGGCAATGGCCCGTTCCGAGAGCCGGATGAACTTCAACGGCCGATTCGGCCACGGTGGCCGGAGTCGCCGTCGGCAGGACCGCTATCGGGATGAACGGCAGAACACTGAACAGCGCAGTCCAGTCCGGAAAGCAAGCCGCCCCCAGGTTATTGAAAGCCTTAACCGTCAGGGCCTGCTGCCTGCCATTACGTTCATTTTTTCCCGGGCCGGTTGTGACGCTGCAGTGGCCCAGTGCGCGGCATCGGGACTATGGCTCACTACTGAGCGCGAACAACAGATCATTGCCCAGCGGGTGGACGAAGCAAGCCACGAAATCCCTGCAGACGATCTCGATGTTTTGGGGTTCTGGGGCTGGCGAGATGGCCTTATACGGGGCTTCGCGGCTCATCACGCAGGCATGCTTCCCACCTTCAAGGAGGTAGTGGAGAAGCTGTTTGCGGATGGCTTGGTCAAGGCGGTTTTTGCCACCGAAACGTTGGCACTCGGGGTGAACATGCCTGCGCGTTGCGTGGTATTGGAAAAGCTTGAGAAGTTCAATGGCGAAGCCCACGTCAACATCACGGCGGGGGAGTACACACAGCTCACTGGGAGGGCTGGACGCCGGGGTATCGATGTCGAGGGCCATGCCGTCGTACTGTGGCAGCCGGGAACAGATCCCGCTGCCGTGGCTGGCTTGGCGTCACGCCGCACCTACCCGCTGAATTCCAGCTTCCGGCCCACTTACAACATGAGCATCAACCTCATTGCCCAGTTTGGACGGGTCCGGGCACGGGAAATCCTCGAGTCGTCTTTCGCGCAGTTCCAGGCAGACCGCTCGGTGGTAGGGCTGGCCAGGCAGGTCCGTGGCCGAGAGGAGTCGCTGGCAGGATACGCGAAATCCATGGAATGCCATCTGGGCGACTTCACCGAATACGCCAGGCTCCGGCGGGAGCTCAGTGATACTGAACAGTTCGCTGAACGGAATTACCACCGTGCGCGAAAGTCCAGGGTGGCGGACTCACTGACACGGCTCATTCCAGGAGACGTCATCAGCATCTCCAGCGGCAGACTGGCGGGCTACGCCGTCGTGCTTGATTCCGATGCCAATGCCCGCGAGCCGAGGCCTTCTGTCCTCACCTCGGACAATCAACTGCGCCGGATCGGCGTTCACGACGTCGATGCCCCGGTCTCTCCTGTGACCCGGATCAGGATCCCGAAATCCTTCAATGCCAAGGTCCCCAAATCGCGGCGTGACCTCGCCTCCTCCATGCGCCATGCCATCAGCGACGAAGCGCCCAAGTCGCGTCGCAACAGCAGGCATGAAGACTTTGGACTGGGATCCCGGCTCCCGGACCAGGAACAGAAGATCACTGAACTACGCAGGGCGCTCAGGGCGCATCCTTGCCATGGCTGCAGTGAACGAGAAGATCACGCCCGCTGGGGGGAGCGTTGGTGGAAACTTCGCAAGGAGACAGACGGCCTGATTCGCCAGATCCAAAGCAGGACCAACACGATTGCCAAGACCTTCGACCGCGTCTGCGATGTCCTGTCCGCCTATGGCTACCTCGAAACCAACGACGCCGGCAAGGTCACCATCAGCACGGATGGGCAGCGGTTGCGGCGCATTTACGGTGAGAAGGACCTGCTCATCTCGCAGTCCATCAGGCGGGGTGCCATCAACGATCTCGATGCTGCCGAGCTGGCCTCCTTGGCCAGCACCTTGGTGTACCAGGCAAAGCGTGAAGACCGGGGCCTTCGCCCGAGGATGCCTTCGATTGCACTGGAAACGGCTGTCGACATCGTCGTCCGGGAATGGTCGCAACTTGAGGACACCGAGGAACAGAACAGGCTTCCACTGACCGGCGAACCGGAGCTGGGCCTCATGTGGCCCATGTACAAGTGGGCCAAAGGCCGCCATCTTCAGGACGTGCTCAGCGGCACGGACCTTGCTGCGGGCGACTTCGTCCGTTGGGCAAAGCAAGTGGTTGACCTCCTGGACCAACTCGCCAAAATTCCACAACTGGATCCCCGCTTGACGCGGATCTGCCGTGAATCCATCGATCTGGTCCGCCGGGGCGTCGTGGCTTACTCCACCATCGCCTGACCCGGAACCGTTTTCGAGACCCAGACCTTCTTCAACGCTCGAGGAGCACACCGCATGAACCAGCCAGGCCTGTCCGCCGGCGACCGCCCCCACGAAAACGTTCGCAAGGTGACCCTTTACCGGAACGGTTCGATCTATACCGCTGCCGATCCGTTCGCTACCGCCATGGTGGTGGACGGTGACACGGTGGCGTGGGTGGGTTCCGAGCAAGCGGCAACATCCATCGCTGATTCCACGATGGACATCATTGATCTTCGGGGAGCCCTCGTGGCGCCGGGCTTTGTTGACTCCCATGCGCACTTGACGGAGACGGGCCTCGCTTTGGCTGGACTGTCCTTGACGGGCGTTCGCTCTGCCCGGGAACTGCTGGACGCCGTTGCTGCCGCTGGCGGTACCGGGACTGTCTTTGGGCATGGCTGGGATGAAACAACCTGGCAGGATGCCACCCTTCCAACGCTTGAAGAGCTGGAACAGGCCTCGGGCGGCAGGCAGGTTTACCTTTCCCGCATTGACGTTCACTCCGCCGTCGTTTCATCCTCCCTTGCGGCGTCGGCAGGCCTTGCTGGCATGGACGGCTTCACGGGGGACAGCGGCCGCGTAGTCAGGACAGCCCACACCGCCGCCCGCCTCGCGGCCCGGCGCCTCAGTGAGGCCGAACGGAGTGGGTATCAGGAACAGGCCCTGCATTATGCGGCTTCCAACGGCTACGTTGCCTTGGCTGAAATGTCGGCCCCACACATTTGCGGGCCGGAAGATCTTCACATGGCCATGTCCTGGAACAGGCAAGCCGGCAAACCGCAGGTGCTGCCGTATTGGGGCGAGCTGGCTTCATCGGAAGATCATGCCCGCAGGATCCTGGACAGCGTGGGCCCCGAGGTCCTGGGCTTGGCGGGAGATCTGAACATCGATGGTTCCATTGGTTCGCGGACAGCTGCCTTGAGGCAAGACTATTCCGATGCGCCAGGTCAACGGGGCAACGTGTATCTTTCAGTGGATGAAGTCGCCAAGCACCTTGCTGCATGCTCGCTGTTGGGCATCCAGGGCGGTTTCCACATCATCGGAGATGCAGGACTTGATGTTGCGCTTGAGGCATTGGACGCAGCAGCTGACGAGGTGGGGGAGCAGCGGATCCGCGCGGCGGGTCACCGCTTTGAACACGTTGAGCTCGCCGACCAGTCCGCCGTCGAGAAGCTGGCCAAGTACTCCGTGACTGTCAGCATGCAGCCGGCATTCGACGCTCTCTGGGGAGGCCCSGGGCGACTCTACGAGCAACGACTCGGCGGCCGCAGCAAGGCAATGAACACGTTTGCGTCCTTCTACGCCAGCGGAGTTCCGATCACCTTTGGCAGCGATAGCCCGGTCACACCGCTCAGCCCTTGGTCCAGCATCCGGGCTTGCCTGGAACACAGCAACCCGGACCAGCGCATTTCAGCCCGCGCGGCTTTCCTTGGCCATACGAGGGCGGGCTGGCGGGCCACCAAACACAGGAACCCTCTCATGGGCCAACTCGTCCCTGGCGCGCCAGCAAGCTTCGCGGTATGGGAAATTGAGGAACTCATGGTGCAAGTAGCGGATAGCCGTGTGCAATCGTGGAGCACCGATCCCCGAGCCCGCACCCCCTTGCTCCCGGCACTGGATACTGGCAGCGATCCTGTATGCCTGCAGACCGTGAGGGAAGGCCAGGAGCTCTTCGCTCACGAATCCCTCCGGGTCTGAGGGCACTATTTCCTTGGCTTCGAATGGGCCCCCTGAACTGGGACGATACACGAACCCGCAGGTCAAGTCCTGGTTGACAGCTTTTGTAAAGTCCGTAACATTGAGCCTCAACAGATCGTTAGGGCTTCGGGTTCTCCCGCGAGTAATTATCTGGTCGCGGCCAGAAAATGGTCTGGTGGCGGTACGCGAGTGGGCAGGCCCATAGGGTCCTAGAAAACAGTTCGTCCGGCAAAATAACTGTCCGGACAACACTGGTCCTGGGTCTATGGACCTGCCCTCAGCACTTACCCCTGTGTGGCCATGGCCACAGCTGCCCTTAGTAGTGCACTCGATCGTCCTATAATGGAGAGTTGCGCCAGAATGCCAGCCCCAAGGCTGGTCCGGCACACTGACCGCTCCATCAAGGAAAGGCCTCTTCTTGCGTGTCCTGACGATCATCCCTACCTACAACGAGCTGGAATCGCTCCCCAAGACATTGGGTCGGCTGCGGACAGCAGTACCTGAGTCGGACGTCCTGGTGGTTGATGACAACAGCCCGGACGGCACGGGACAGCTTGCCGACGGCATAGCCGCCGAGGACAAGCAAGTGCACGTACTGCACCGCAAAGGCAAAGAAGGCCTCGGCGCAGCCTACATCGCCGGCTTCAAATGGGGCCTCGCGGCAGGGTATGACGTCCTGGTCGAGATGGACGCCGACGGCTCCCACAAGCCCGAGCAGTTGCCCCTTCTTCTTGATGCCGTCAAGGAGGGCGCGGACCTTGCCATGGGCTCACGCTGGGTGCCGGGAGGCAGCGTTGTGAACTGGCCTCTCTACCGCCAGGCAATCTCCCGAATCGGCAGCACGTACGCCCGCCTCATGCTTGGTTTGAAAATCAAGGACGTCACGGGCGGTTATCGTGCTTTCCGCCGCAGCACACTTGAAGCCCTCAAGTTGGATGACGTGGATTCAGTGGGCTACGGCTTCCAGGTTGACCTTGCCTGGCGCGTGGCCAAGCTCGGCCTGCGTATTGAGGAGCGACCCATCACCTTCGTTGAGCGGGAACTCGGCGCATCGAAGATGAGCGGCAACATTGTGGTGGAAGCCATGATCAACGTCACCAAATGGGGCCTGGCAGCACGGTGGGCCAAGCTCACCAGAAAACAGCCTGCCCTCGCAAAGTAAAAATTCCACAAGAAAAGGCCGGACCAGTTCCCACGAGGAACCGGTCCGGCCTTTTTGCTTGAGTCTGAAGACTAAGCTGAGCGGCGCTCTCCGCGGCGCTCACGCAGGATGTTCAAACGATCCTCAAGGATCTGCTCCAGCTCCGGAAGGCTGCGGCGTTCCAGGAGCATGTCCCAGTGGGTACGGACGGCTTTCTCGTTGGCATCCACGGGACGCTCGCCATCTACGAGCAAGGCTTCCTTGCCAGTCTTGGAAACCCAAACAGGGGGGATCTCGGCTTCGGCAGAGAAGGTTACGAAGACCTGCTCGCCGTCCTCGCAGCGGTATTCAACCCGCTGGCGCGGTGCCGGTTCAACGCCGGACTCGGTTTCCATGCTTTGGGCGCCAAGACGCATACCCCGCAGGCTGCGATCGCTCATGATTACTCCCTCTGTCTGTTCGCGGAGCCTGAACCCCGCGCTAGCCGTAAGCCGTTATTACGGTCCCAACGGACTACTTCTGCACACCTTGCATCACTAATTGCAACGCCTGGCCAAGCTTTAATGTTCCATCCACACTGAACCAGCCGGACAAATATCCCATTATACGCCCATGGATAGCGAGTACCCAAAAGCAGTGCAAACACAGCGAGCGGCCAGCCGCCTGGCTGACCGCTCAACTGCCTGACGAAAGAGTTATTCTGTGGGCCGTGACTGTGCCGCCGTGGTGGATTCCACCGGAGCCGCCGGTTCTGAAGCCGCAGCTTTGTTGCTGCCGCCAAACAGGCCAGCGGCATCGGAGTCACCGTTGACGCCTCCGAGCGCGCTGCCAATGCCCTTCAGGGCCTCGCCAACTTCACTAGGGATGATCCACAGCTTATTGGAACTGCCCTCAGCGAGCTTGGGTAGCGTCTGCAGGTACTGGTAAGCCAAAAGCTTCTGGTCGGGGTTGCCTTTGTGGATGGCATCAAAGACCTTCTGAATGGCCTGGGCTTCACCGTCTGCCCGAAGGATCGCGGCCTTCGCATCACCTTCAGCTGCAAGGATGGCCGCTTGGCGCTGGCCTTCTGCCGTAAGGATTTGCGACTGCTTGGTTCCTTCAGCAGTCAGGATGGCTGCTCGACGGTCGCGCTCTGCACGCATCTGCTTTTCCATCGAGTCCTGGATGGAGTGGGGCGGATCAATAGCCTTCAGTTCCACGCGCGAGACGCGGATGCCCCAGCGGCCTGTGGCCTCGTCCAATACTCCACGCAGCTGGCCATTGATCTGGTCACGGGAGGTTAGCGCCTCTTCGAGGTTCAGGCCACCCACAACGTTACGAAGTGTGGTGGTAGTCAGCTGCTCTACCGCCTGGATGTAGTTGGCGATTTCGTAGGTGGCCGCCCGGGGGTCCGTTACCTGGAAGTAGACCACGGTATCGATCGAAACCACGAGGTTGTCCTCGGTGATGACCGGCTGCGGCGGGAAGGACACCACCTGCTCACGGAGGTCAAGCAACGGCAAGAGCCGGTCGACGAACGGAATCAGGATGGTGAGGCCGGGGTTGAGCGTGCGTTGGTACTTACCGAGGCGTTCAACGACGCCGGCACGTGCTTGCGGGATGATCCTTACCGACCGGACCAACACGATGATGACAAAAATGACGAGAACAATCAGCACAACTGCTGCCGCTGTTCCTCCTAAACCGTCCATGCGTCTCCTTGATTCCCCAATTGCGTGGCTTGCTTTGGCCATTTGCGGGCAGGCTGCCAAGCCGTTATCCGCAGAATTCTGGTTTTCCGGTTCGAATCAGCGCGGGCTGTTTTCCGCAGGCGAGGCAACTACCGCCGTCGCGCCGTCAATCCTGGTGACCTGAACCGTGGCACCGGCGTCGAGGACTCCGGCGGTGCTGCGCGCACTCCAGACGTCGCCGCCGATCTTTACCAGTCCGCTGGTGCCCGTGACGGCTTCGATGACGAGGGCGGGTTGACCGATAAGGCGGTCGATGTTCGTCCGCTGTTCTGCTGGTCCCTTGTGCAGGTGCTTCAAGGCGACCGGCCGGACGAAGGCGATCATCAAGAGGGAGACCACGCTGAAGATGACGATCTGGAGCCAGAAATCGGCGCCGGCGAAGTCCGCGACCAATCCCGCTAGTGCGCCGCCGCCGAGCATGATGAAGAAGAGGTCGAGGGTAAGCATCTCCACCACCGCGAACGCGAGGAAGACCGTGAGCCAGAGCGCCCACCAGTTCTCGCCGAGCCATTCAAACATCAATTCCCCCTTGGTCCCGGATTCCGCCGCAGGCGGGATCACAGTCGCTGTTCCTCCATCCTAGCCCGACGCTGAGTCCCTCGTCAGGAAGCCGAAGCCCCCACTGTGAAGCGGCTGATTCGGAACTTCGCGGTGGTTGCTACGGTCCCAAGCTCATCGGCCAGAAGTGCGAGTTCTTCGGGCTTGATGTGGTGGCCGGCTGGCCCCATATAGGCGATGTCGGCCAGCTCGGAGCCCGTGAGGATGAGCGGCACGTCCAGGTTGTACGTTGAATTAGCGTGGAAATAGCCGCCCAGCGACTCAGCCAGGCGCTCGGCCTTGCCTTCCTCAATGCTGAGCATTCCGGTGCGGGCAGCGATTTCAGCTAAATGTCCGGGCTGCGGCGTCACCACAATCAGTTGTCCACCAGGCCGCAGTACTCGGGCAAACTCTGACGGATTCCGTGGGGCGAACACCACCAGCACGACGTCCACCGCGTCATCGGCAATGGGTAGCGGACGCCAAATGTCCCAGACGAGGTTGGCAGCGTCCCCGTTGAGCCGCGCGGCGCGACGCAGCGCGAATTTGGAGATGTCCAGCCCTATCGCGGAGGCCGGAGTGGTTTCCAGGACGCGGTGGAGGTAATGCCCGGTGCCCGTTCCGGCGTCGAGAACCACGGCCCCGGGCCGCTGCAGCGATGGAGCTACGAAACTGGCGACGCGATCGGCCAGCACAGCGTAATGTCCGCTGTCCAGGAATCGCAGGCGGGCTCCCACCATCTCCGCCGAATCAGCTTCGAACACTGTGCCTTTGCCCGTCAGCAGGTTGAAGTAACCCTGCTTCGCGGCATCGAATACATGCCCGGAATCGCAAACGAGCCGCCGCTGTGGATCTTCGACGAGCTGAAACCGCCCTTCACAAACGGGACATCGGAGGGCGGCAACGGCGTCGGACAACATGGATTCAATCCTACGGTGGGCCGGAGTGTCTGGTGCCGGCGCCAAGCCAGCGGGGCTAGGCTCACCAAGGTGAAACCCGAGCAACTGCCTTTGTTGAACTCCGTCTCCGCCCCAGCCATCCATCCTGACGGGACCAAAGCGGTGGTATCCGTCGTCAGGCCCGATTTCGACGCCGATGCTTATGTCGGTCAATTGTGGAACGTACCGCTGGACACCACCAAGCGCCCACGACGCATTACCCGCGGGTTCAGGGATACTTCCCCGGCTTTCTCGCCTGACGGCCTGGTTTTGGGCTTCCTGCGGAGCGACGCAGAGGGAAAAGCACAACTGTTTGTTGTGGAGTCGGCAGGTGGCGAGCCACAGCAGGTCACGGATCAGCACGCCGGAGTCAACGGGTTTGCGTGGGCTCCCGATTCCCATCGGCTGGTCTTCACCAGTCGTGTTGCGGAACCAGGCCGTTATGGAACGGTCGACGGCGTTACTTCCGGCAGCGAAGATGCACGGCTTATCGGCGTGAACCAGTACCTGATGAACGGCGTGGGCTACGTCCTGGACCAGCGCCAGCAACTGTTCGTCGTTGACGTGCCGGAATTGGGTGGCGAGCCTGTTGTCATTCCCCGCGGCAGAGCCGCCCACGAACGGCCAGGCGCCAGGGTAACTGGCGTTCCCTATGCCAGGCAGATGACGTTCGGCGAATCAGACCATGAGGCGCCCTGCTTCTCGGCCGACGGCAGATTCCTCTACTTCGTAGCCGCCCTCCACGACGGGCATGATGACGACCTCGTAACGTCCGTGTATCGGATGGACGCAACAGGCGGCGAACCCCAGCTCGTCGAACCTCACAACCCAAAACTGCAGACCGTCACGGCCGTGCGGGCGTCCACCGATGGCCGCTCGCTGTTCTTCACCGCGCAGGACCTGGGCGACACAGGACGTGACTTTGTCGCGCGCAACAGCGTTCTCTACTCAATGCCTGTCATCGGGGGAGATGCGGTGGCCCTGACCGACGTCGAGCATTTGGACGTCTCGGGTCCGCTGGAACCGAGCGGACCAGACAGCGTCCTGGTCCTGAACACAGCGTTGGGCAGCGTGGAGCTCCTCGATGTCACTGCGGAAGGAAGCATTACACCGCTCGTCCATGGAGCCCGGGTAGTCAACGGCGCCACTGTCGCTGCCAATGGTGAAATTGCCGTCAGCTTCCTGGACGCGTCTACCGCCGGCGACGTCGCCTCCCTGGAGCGTGGTGAACTGCGTCTGCTGACGGACTTCTCGGCGGGACTACGGAATAACTCACGAGTCAGCGAGCCCGTGGATTTGCAGGCAACCGGCGACGACGGATACCCCGTGAACGGTTGGTTGGTGCTGCCCGACGGCCCCGGACCGCACCCTGTGCTGCTGACCATCCACGGGGGTCCGTTCTCCCAATACACGGGAGCCTTCTTGGACGAAGCCCAAGTCTACGCAGCTGCGGGATACGCAGTAGTGATGTGCAATCCGCGGGGCTCGTCAGGCTACGGACAATCACATGGCCGGGTCATCAAGGAGCGCATGGGAACCGTGGACATGCAGGACGTGCTCGCCTTCCTGGACGCTGCCCTGTCCGCCCACGCAACCTTGGACGCAGACAGCGTGGGCATCATGGGTGGATCCTATGGCGGTTACCTTACGGCGTGGACCATCGCACACGACCACCGTTTCAAAGGGGCCATTGTCGAACGCGGATTCCTGGACCCTGTCAGCTTTGCGGGTACGTCCGATATCGGCTGGTTTTTTGGCGGCGAGTACGCTGGAGCCACACCCGATCAGCTTGTGGCACAGAGCCCCTTGGCCGTAGCCGGCTCTGTCGTGACACCGACCCTGGTGATCCACAGCGAAAACGACCTTCGGTGTCCTCTTGAACAAGGGCAGCGGTACTATGCGCTCCTCAAAGATAGAGGAATTGAGACGTCGTTACTCGTCTTCCCGGGCGAAGACCATGAACTGTCGCGTTCGGGGACTCCGCACCACCGAAAGCAACGGTTCGAACACATCCTTGCGTGGTGGGCCAGGCATCTGCCTACGGCTTCAAACCATATGGCGGATTGATGCACGAAGAGGAGCAGCTAGCTAGCCGTGCAGGAAACCGAGGGTCCGACGTGCATCCTCAACGTCCGGATTGGACCACCGTAGGGAGTGTTCGGCGTTGCTGGAAAGCGATCGCATTTCTGCTTTGTCCACGTAGAGAACTCCCTGCAGGTGGTCTGTTTCGTGCTGCACAATGCGTGCCTGCCACCCTGAGAACCATTCCTCCACAGGACGTCCCTCTGGCGTGAGGTAGCTCAATTCCACATTGCGATACCTGGTGACCACCGCTTGGTAGCCGCTAATGGACAGGCACCCTTCGTAGAAGGACGCTGTCTCATTGCCCAAGGGCCGATATTGCGGGTTGAGCACAACCATGAACTCCATTGGCTCCCTGTGCCGGACCGTTGCCGACTCCGGATCCACCTCGTACTTGTCCTCAAGGACTGCCAACTGCAACGGAATGCCCAACTGCGGAGCCGCCAGTCCAACCCCCGGTGCCGCATGCATGACTTCACGCATCCGCTCGATGAACGCCGCCAATTCAGTGCCATCAAGCTGGCCGTCATAGGGCGCCGCCTGTTGCCGGAGGACGGGGTGCCCGGCTTGAACGATCGGCGGAAGTTCCTCGGTTTCAAGTAGCCGCAGGACTGCGTCCCTGATCTGAAGGGGATTAAAATCAGTGGCCGGGCTGGGCGCCTCGGAGTGAGGTTGCTGCGTCATGACTCGAGCCTAGCGCGAAGGCTCCGCTTCGCGCCTGCGTCCTGCACTACGGTTCGCCCTTGCCGGGCCTCGGTCTCCGTGTTCAGCTAGGCTCGTCGAATGAGCGAAAGCAACCCCCTGGACCATGTACTCGGATTTATCAGGACGGTTGAGTCCGGCGGCGGCGCCACTGAGATCAGTCCGTACCTGGCCTACGACTTCACACTCACGGAATGGCCGCACGCACTATCCAAGACCGGGTCCACCAGGACTCTTCAGGAGACTCTCACCGGCGCGGATCACAGTAAGAACATCGTGGCGAACCAGAGCTTTGAGGTGGTCCGGACCACCTGCGAAGGCAACCGGGTAGTCCTGGAGATGAACTGGTCAGCCACATTGCTGCTGGACCTCCCGCACTGGGACGCTGGCGAAACCATACGTGCGCGGAGCACAGCTGTTTTTGAACTACGGGATGGATTGATCGTCAGCCAGGACACGTACGACTGCTACTACACCCTTCCCGAACAGGCAGCCGCAGGCTCCTGAATGAACGCTGGAGGAACGTGGACGAGCTAGCGCATGGTGAAGCGCCGCTCCACCAGTGCTGAGACCCCCGGCAGTTCCAAGGCGTGGGCTAAAAACGAGTTTCTGGCCGCCATGATTGCCGGAGGCAGAGGCCTTCCGAGCGCCATGTTCAACCCCGCCTGTAAGGAGGCGCGGGCGGCTGCCCGGCGTCGGTCCTTCTCAAACAGTTGAAGCTGGCGGCCGACGCCCTGCCCCCTGAGGGAGGCACCAATGAGAGGTGCCAAGGCAGCAGCGTCAAGCCATCCAAGATTCATTCCCTGGCCGCCAATGGGGCTGATCTCATGGGCGGCGTCGCCCAACAACACGGTTCTGCCATGGATCATGCGCCCCGCAAGCCTGGATTGGACATCAAATGCACTCAGCATGGTGTTGCTGTGCGCATCCACCACCGCGCCGGTCCTGGCTTGGACCAGGGCAGCCAGGTCGGACGCCGTCGCGCCTCTGGCCGGGGCTCCCAGCCGAACCACCCACCGGCGAACAGTCCCAGGCAAGGGGAAAGACTCCACGATTCCCTCGGGCTCCAGATACAGGACCGCGTTGTCTCCGTGTCCGGTCCCGTCCATGAAGTCGCCCATCAGGTAGCTGTCCGGATAGTTGCGTGCCGGTTGGTCCGGGAGGAGACGTTGCCGTATCAGCGAGTGCGCTCCGTCAGCCGCCACCAAAAGACGACTGGTCAACGAAAGTTCTCCTGAAGGTGACGTAGCCCGGATGGTGACCGTGCCGCCGTCGTCGGCAAAATCGCACACGTCCGCGCCGCGGACGATCGCGTCCGGGTCCAACGCAAGGACTGCTTGCTCCAGTGCCTGCTCCGTCACTGGTTGCGGCACCGCGAGGATGAAGGGAAAGTGCGGGTCCCCTGTAAAGGGCAGCTCCGCGATTTTCTTGCCTTTGCTGAACGCAACGCCCCGCTCGATACGCACGCCGGATGCGATTAACGCCCTGGACAGACCGGCCCTTTCCAGTTCGCCAAGCGCCGGCGGGTGAATCCCTATGGCCCTTGAACGGTGGCTCCTGTTCAGTCGGCGTTCAAGGATACGGACCTGGTGCCCTTGCTTGAGCAACAGAACGCCCAGGAACAACCCGACGGGGCCGGCACCCACGATGACGACGTCATGGTCGTCCAACTTCATGTCCAGGATCCATTGCCGGCATGCTCGTAGACGAGCAGGTTGTGCCATGGTCCGTTTCGATCCACCCTCCATCCCCCCGGAGCCGCCGTTTGGAGCTCTGCAGAGGTGAAACTGCGTTTGATGGAGACCAAACCATCTCCGCAGATGAAGGATCCAACGCCCAAAGGCCAAAAGCCGGCCGCGAAGAGAAGGTAGGCGATGTTGCTCCGTTTGAGATCGTTGTGCAGCGCGAGCCTGCGGCTAAGTACTTCCGAGTCCTGCAACACGCCGGCGAGTTGCTCAGCGTCGAGGTGGTGGAGCATGTGGTTCGACAGGACGATATCGAAACTGCTGCCCTCGGCCACAAGCTCCGCACTGTGCGCCCGCCGGTAGGTGACGCCTTCCACCGCTGGCGCACGGGTCGCAAAATTGTATGCCCGTTCGTCAGGGTCTATGGCAGTCACCTCCAATGCAAATCCATCCTTTGCCGCCCATTTGGCCAGGCTTCGAGCGACGTCCCCACCACCGCATCCGATGTCCAGGACCGACGCCGTGCCACTCCCTGCGAGAACTGGCCGGAAGCGGTCACGGTACGTCCGGTGCCATCCGGAAAGGAGGCGGTTAACCACCGGGAAGCGGGCGTAGCTGCGATCCAGGCGCTGGAGGTCACAATCAGGCCGGTCCATGTCCTCGATGGCCTGCAAGTCCCTGTCCTTCAGGGATCCCCATGGGCTCACAGGCTGGGAGAGACCAGGGTAAAGAGGCCTGTCTCCACCGTGAGGCCGGGACCGAACGCCATGGAGCAGATCCACTCCTCGCGTTGATGTGCCGCCTGCCCGAGCATGTACTTCAAGACAAACAGCACAGTGGCGCTACTCATATTGCCGTATTCCCTGAGAGTCTCCCTTGCCGGGACCAGTTGCTCCGCAGTGAGTTCGAGCTTGGATTCGACCTTGTCCAGAATGCTGCGCCCACCCGGATGAATGGCCCAGTGCATTATGTCGCGATAGGGGAGTCCTGCCAGTTGAGGCTCCTTGGCGAGCAGCGGCTCCAAGGCGCCGGTGATGTGCTCCTCGATGATGTGGGGCACATACGAACCCAAGACCATTTCAAAACCCTCGTCACCGATGTTCCAGGCCATCGCTTCTTCACCTACGGGAGTGAGGACCGTTTCGAAGTGGTCCAGCCTGATGACGGGCTCAGGCCCTTGGGGTTCCTTGGACGTCACGATGGCCGCGGCTGCACCGTCGCCGAAGATCGCCGAGCCCATGATGGTGTCAGGGTCGTTGGAGGTGCGCACGTGCAGCGAACAAAGCTCCACGCAGATAACCAAAACGACGGCGGCTGGATCAGCGAGGCAGAACTGCTTGGCTGCTTTCAGGGCTGGAAAAGCGGCGTAGCAGCCCATGAAGCCCAAGTGGTAACGCTGCACGGAGGGGTTCAGTCCCAGTGCTCGGACGACCTTGTAGTCGGGACCAGGGTTGAAGAATCCAGTGCAGGAAACAGTAATGACATGAGTGATGTCATCGAGATCGATATCCGGTACGCGCGCTACTGCAGCTTTGCCGGACTCTATGAAGAGCTTGGTGGCCTCTACGGCAAAAATCTCGTTCCGGACTTTGGTGCTCGGGCTTAGCACTTGGTTGGTTGAGGGATCGAAGAATCGTGGATTTTCGGGATGCGCGTCCAGGCTCAGCTCTTCCACCGCCGTATAGCGGGTATCTATGGCAGCGGAGTCGAAGCAGGTGGAGACCAGTCGCGACCCCAGCCGGGTCAGGCCTGGTTGCGCTGCGAAGACGTCGCGTGCCTGAGACTGCACGAGGATGGTTGGCGGAACTGCGGTTTCAAGGGACCTCATGTATACCGGCATGCTTCATTCTTAGTGAGTCCGCAGCTGAAGACAATGGTTGGAGTGGTTCAGGATTCGCGTCCTCCCGAAGGCATGCAGCGCAGGCCGTTAGTGTGGACAATGACCGTTGCCGCTTTCGCGACGACGAACGAGAATTTTACGTACTGACCGAGGCTGGCCGGTCCGGGCCAGGCGGGCCGACGAGCTTTTGGGCAGCGCCGACCAACAGATGGTGCCTAAAGATGGAGAAATCATGAGCATTGCCACGAGCACCGACACGCAGTCTGCTGCGTCGCACGTAGCAGACACCCACGACCTCATTCGGGTGCAGGGTGCGCGCGAGAACAACCTCAAGGACATCAGCGTAGAGATCCCCAAACGTCGTCTCACTGTGTTCACGGGTGTCTCCGGCTCGGGCAAGAGTTCTTTGGTCTTTGCAACCATCGCCGCAGAATCCCAGCGGATGATCAATGAGACATACAGCGCTTTTGTTCAGGGCTTCATGCCTTCGTTGTCACGGCCGGATGTGGACATGCTGGAAGGCCTGACAACGGCCATCATCGTGGACCAGGAGAGGATGGGCTCGAATCCGCGCTCAACCGTGGGCACTGCGACAGATGCCAATGCCATGCTCCGCATTCTCTACAGCCGGCTCGGGCAGCCCCACATCGGGTCGTCGAACGCGTACTCATTCAACGTGCCCACCGTTAAGGCCAGCGGGGCCATCACCGTCGACCGCGGCGAGGGCAAAACCAAGACGGAGAAGGCCAGCTTCAACCGCCTCGGCGGCATGTGCTCACGCTGTGAGGGAATGGGCTCGGTCAACGATTTCGATCTCACCGCGCTCTACGACGACAGCAAGTCCTTGAACGAGGGCGCGCTCACGATTCCGGGGTACACGATGGATGGCTGGTATGGCCGGATCTTCAGCGGATCAGGCTACTTCAATATGGACAAGCCAATTGCCAAGTTCACCAAGAAGGAGCTCCACGACCTCCTGTACCGGGAACCCACCAAAATCAAGGTCGAAGGCATCAACCTCACCTACGAAGGTGTCATCCCCAAAATCCAGAAATCGATACTCTCAAAGGACGTTGACGCACTTCAACCACACATCCGCGCCTTCGTGGAGCGGGCCATCACTTTCACCACCTGTCCGGAGTGTGAAGGCACCAGGTTGAGCCCGGAGGCACGTTCTTCCAAAATCAGCGGCAAGAGCATTGCGGATGTGTGCAAGATGCAGATCAGTGACCTTGCTTTGTGGATCCGTGAAATCAATGAGCCTTCAGTGGCGCCGCTTCTCAAGGGACTACAGCACCTTCTGGACTCCTTCGCCGGGATAGGCCTCGGATATCTTTCCCTCGATCGGCCTGCCGGTACATTATCCGGGGGAGAGGCGCAGCGAACCAAGATGATCCGGCATCTGGGCTCATCCCTGACTGACATCACGTACGTCTTCGACGAGCCAACCATAGGGTTGCACCCGCATGACATCGAGCGCATGAATCAGTTGCTGCTGCAGTTGCGGGATAAAGGCAACACTGTCCTGGTAGTCGAGCACAAGCCTGAAACGATTGCGATCGCTGACCACGTGGTGGATCTGGGTCCCGGCGCGGGCACAGGCGGCGGCACCGTCTGTTTCGAAGGCGATCTGGACGGGCTGCGGGGGAGCGACACCATCACTGGACGCCACCTCGACGATCGCGCATCCATTAAGGAGCAGGTACGTTCCGCCTCCGGCACTCTTGAAGTCCGTGGCGCCTCCACCAACAACCTTCAAAACGTGGATGTTGATATTCCATTGGGCGTGCTGTGTGTGCTCACCGGGGTGGCCGGATCGGGCAAGAGCTCGCTCATTCACGGGTCCGTAGCCAAACGTGACGGCGTCCTGGTGATCGACCAAGGTGCCATCCGGGGTTCCCGCCGGAGCAATCCCGCAACCTACACCGGACTCCTTGAGCCCATCCGCAAGGCATTCGCCAAGGCCAACAACGTGAAACCGGCACTTTTCAGCTCCAATTCCGAGGGCGCTTGCCCCACCTGCAACGGCGCCGGGGTCATCTACACGGACCTGGGCGTCATGGCCACTGTGGAGTCAACATGCGAGGAATGTGAAGGCAAGCGCTTCCAGGCATCCGTACTGGAGTACAGGCTTGGTGGCCGCAATATTGCAGACGTGCTTGCAATGTCTGTCAACGAGGCTGGGATCTTCTTCAGCGAAGGCGAAGCACGCACACCGGCCGCCCACAAGATCCTGGACCGCCTTGCCGACGTCGGACTCGGTTACCTGACGCTTGGCCAGCCGCTCACCACGCTATCCGGTGGAGAACGCCAGCGGCTCAAGCTTGCCACGCAAATGTCGGAGAAGGGCGACATCTACATCCTGGACGAGCCGACCACAGGCCTTCACCTGGCCGACGTCCAGAATCTGCTCGGGATGCTGGATCGATTGGTGGAGTCAGGAAAGTCAGTCATTGTCATCGAACATCACCAGGCCGTCATGGCACATGCCGACTGGATCATCGACCTCGGTCCCGGCGCCGGACACGACGGCGGCAAAATTGTTTTCTCTGGCACGCCAGCTGACTTGGTGGCTGACCGCTCGACGCTGACCGGCAAGCACCTGGCGGCTTACGTCGGGCTTGATACTCGATTGGCCTGAAAAGACGCCAATCCAGCTTGTTGCGAAGCCGTCTATAGCCGCTTCTCTAAGCTTTTTTTACGGGATTCCTTGACCGTTCCCTGTGATGTGACCCACACTTACTCAAGATTTGGACTATTTATAGACCATTAAAGATCTTGAGCGCAGGGGGAAGCATGTCCACATTTTCGTCAGGCTTGGTCAAGGGTGACAACACCCACGCGAAGGAATCTCGCCGGAAGCACCATTTCCGGTTTGCGACCACTGTGGCGGCAGTGGCGATCCTCATGTCGGCCACGTCGTGCGCCACGCCACTCGCAACCGGCATTGAGCCAGCAGCCGAGTGCCGCCAACTTGACGCCAAACTGACGTGGCCGGATGAGGTCCGGGAACAACTACAAAAAACCATCGACGCCCACAGCAGTTGCACCGGAACATCCCGCGGAGACCAAGCTCCAGTGGCGATCTTTGACTGGGACAACACCGTGGTGAAGAACGACATCGGCTATGGCACGAACTTTTGGATGCTGCGGCACGACAAAGTCCTGCAACCGGCGAACAAGGACTGGAAAAGCACAAACCGCTACCTTACAGATGCGGCAGCGAAGGCGCTGACAGCGGCCTGCGGCACTGACACTCCCGCAGGCCAACCTCTCAAGACCAGCAGCAACATTGACTGCGCCGATGAAATCCTCGCCATCCTTGAGGACAAGACACGTTCCGGCGAACCGGCATTTGAGGGCTTCAATGCCCGCCACCTCATAGGCGCCTACGCCTGGGGTACGGCTCTCTCTGCAGGATATACCGAGGAGCAACTCGGCCAGTTCGCCCTCGCGATGAAGCAGGAGAATCTGTCCGCAGCACAAGGCAGCATGCAGATGGTTGGAAGCCAGCAGGTGGATGGTTACATCCGGATCTACCCACAGATGAAGGACCTCATCGGTGTCCTTCAGGCACACGGCTTCGAAGCCTGGGTGGTGTCCGCATCGCCGGAGCCGGTGGTCAAGGCCTGGGCCGGCGACGTCGGCATCGACGCCGGGCATGTCGTGGGCGTCCGCAGCGTCTACGAGGACGGCATCCAAACGTCCCACCTGAAAGGCTGCGGCGGAATACCCGACGGCGAAGATTCCGTCATGACCTACATCGAAGGAAAACGTTGCTGGGCCAATCAGGTGATCTTCGGCGTCGAGGGTCCTTCAGCCTTTGAGCAGCTGCCTGCCGAACGCCGCCAGATCCTGGCCGCCGGTGACTCCGGCACAGACGTAACCTTCGTTGGCGACGCCACCGAAGCCAGGCTGGTGGTGAACCGGAACAATGCCGAAATCATGTGCCGCGCGTACGACAACGAGGACGGCAAGTGGTTGATCACGCCAATGTTCATCGACCCCAAACCACAGCGTAGTGAGCCGTATCCATGCACCACCAAGGCGTACACCAACCCGGACAGCAGCAAGGGGCCGGTGATGCGCGGGGACGGCAGCCTCATTCCGGATCAGGCGGACCGTGTCCACTGAGGGGATTTCCTGGTAGCCGCTTCTGTCGCGAAGGCTCCTACTTCAGGCTTCCCATGGTCACGCCTGAGCGCCAATAGCGTTGCATGGCGATCATGAGGACGATCATGGGAATCGTGGAGATGAGTGATCCTGTGATCACGAGACCGGTCAGGTCATACTGACTGTCAGTTCCGCGCTCGAGCCATGAATAGAGTCCGAGCATGACAGGCCATTTGTCTGCGCCCTTGAGGAAGACCAGAGGCCACATGAACGTGTTCCAGGAAGCCACAAAGTGAAGGAGAAATATTGTTGCGCCTGCAGTTGTCATGAGTCTGAGACCGAGGGAGAAGAAGATCCTGTATTCACCAGCTCCGTCGATCCTGGCTGCCTCCATGAGCTCACTGGGGACTGCTCCCTCGGCGTATACCTTCGCCAAGTAGACGGAAAACGAGCCGAACATACCGGGGAGGATCATTGCCCAGATCGTGTCGTAGATACCCATCTGCGTGAAGAGCACAAAGGAGGGGACGATCATGAGGGTTCCGGGAATGAGGAACGAAGCGATAATGAGGCCCATGGTGAACCCTCGCCCTAAATAGCGGTACTTGGCGATGGCATAACCCGCTGCCAAGGCAACCAACGTCAACCCGACTGAGCCCAGCGTGGCATAGACCACGGTGTTCCAGAGCCATCGGGCGAAGATGCCGTCCTGATAAGTGAAAAGGTCCGAGAGGTTGTCCAGGAGACTGAATTCCCCAAACCACATGCCATTGGTTGTGTACAGCTCTTCTTTGGACTTCGTCGATGCCACGATAAGCCACCACAGCGGGCCCGCAGAGTAGACGGCCAGGAAAGCCAGAATTCCCAGCATGACCCAGCGGGAGACTCCMACAGCCTCGTTCGCGGATCGCTGTACATTTGGATTTCGCCTCCGCTTGCGGGGGAAACGAGCAGTGTGGGACGCGTCTACTCCTTCAGGGACTGTCCCGCTCACCGCGGGCCGCAATGATGCCTGGGTCATGACTCGATCCTGTTCGTAAAACGGTAAATGATGGTCGAAACGATGCCCACCACGACTCCCAGCACGATTGAGAGCGCCGTGGCGTAGTTGATGTTTCCCACTTGGAAGGCCTGGTTGTAGATCATCATGGCGGGCGTGAAGTCCTTGGTTATGGTCTCCGGAGTCACGGCTCGGAAGAGAAGCGGCTCGTTGAAGATCTGGAGCGTTCCGATGATTGCCAGCAGGCTTGTCAGAACGAGGGAGCCCCGAAGGAACGGCACCTTAATGTCCATGGCGATTCGCAGTTCGCCGGCGCCGTCGATCCGGGCGGCTTCAAAAATTTCATGGGGGATTGACTGAAGGGAGCCGTACATGATGAGCATGTTGAACCCGATGCCGCCCCAGATTGCCAGGTTCCCGATTGAGGACCATATGGTGTTGCCGGCGAAGAAATTTACCTGGACCCCGAACACCTGGAGGAGATCACTCAGTGGTCCGACAACGGGGCTGTAGAGAAAAATCCAGACCATGGTGGCCACCAGCCCTGGAACCATGTAGGGGAGCAGCAGCACGATCCTGAACCGCGCCGCCACCCGCCGCCGGACGCCGTCGAGCACCAAAGCCATCGCGAGGCTGGCCAACTGGCCAAGCGGAACGACGATGACCGCGTAGATGAACACGCGAAACATTCCAGCCCAGAAGGACGTGTCCGCGAGGGCTTCGGCAAAGTTGTCAAAGCCAACAAAGGTTGACGTTGCCTTGCCGAAGCCGAGCCCGGACGTCTTGGTCGCAAAAACGCTTTCCTTGAGTGCCATCGCGACTGGAATGAGGGTAAATAAAGCAAACCCGAGGAGGAAAGGCAGACTAAGGGACGCACCTTTCAGGTCTTGCTTTACGCGCCACCCGGATCGTGCCCGAAGGGCTGGCCCGCCCGTTCCACCGCTGTTTTTCTTCCGGGTCGTGTTTCCACGAGGGGACCGGCGTCGCTTGGTTGCTGCCTGGATAGTTGCTGTCATGAAGTCCTCCTGCTCTCAATGCACCGCAGCCGTTAGCTGCCGGTGGTGAATGAGATGCCCTTCTTTTCCAGGTCCGAGGTCACGAAGTTCTGGACATTCTTCAGTGCTTCGCTCAACTTGATCTGCCCGGCCACGGCCTTGCCCCATTGATCCTGCAATTCCGGGAACCATGCGTCGTAGTTCGGTCCCAGTTCGAATTTGCCGACCGTAGCCTTCTGGGCCTCCACCATGACTTCTGCAGCTTTGGTGTCGTCGACGAAGAAGCCTTTAGGGATGACATCCTTGACGTACGGGGACGGGTCCTTCAGGGAGGAGGGCAAGCCTACGGAACCAGTCTTGGGGTTCTTGCCCGCCTGGATACCTTCGGGCGTGGCTAGCCAGTCGGCGTACTTGACCACAGCTTCGGGGGAGTCGCAGCCAACGGGGACAAAGCTTGGAGTCGATCGGCCTGGAGTAGCCTTCTTGTCGGAACTGAATTGCGGGATCTCCACTGCCTCCCAGTGGCCTGACGTGGCGGGAAAGTTCGTTTTGTAGCCAGTTAGCGACCACCATTGCGTGGTTGTGGAGGCCATCTTGCCTGAGTCGAAGTACGAGTACAGGGCAGGCCTATCCTTATAGGTCTGATTTGAGACGAAGTCGTTGTCGATAAGTTGCTGGACGATGTCGGCCGCCGCCATCGTGGCCTTGTCGGTAAAGTTGACCTTCCATTTGTCCCCGTCTATCGCGAACCACTCCGCGCCGCCCTGCTGGGCCAGGTTCATCAGGGTACTCGGGTCCTCACCGGCGAGGTTGGTGACGTCAACGCCGTTGGCTTTGAAGATTTTGCCGGCGTCCACGAATTCCTGCCATGTGGTGGGTATCTTCACTCCGTACTTGTCGTACGTGTCCTTGTTGACGATCATGAACTGCCCGTCAGATCCGGAGGGAAGACCGTAGTAGCGGTCATTCACCTTAGCCGCGGCCTTGGCACCGTCGTTGTAGATGTCCTCGGTAGGAGTGACAGCATCAGTGATGTCCTGGGCCCAGCCGTTGACCACCATCGTGGTCAACGGCGCGAAACCCTGAACCAGGCATGGAACATCGCTCTTGGCTTCCATGGCATTCCGGAAATTTGTTTGGGTAGCGGTGTTGGAGGCCTGGAGAACGTAGTTGACCTTAACATCGCTCTGTGCGGCGTTGAACGCGTCCGCTATCTGCTTACCCGTTTCGGCATTCCAACCCCACACGTCAATCGTGACCGGGCCCGACCGGGCCGCTGGGGCTGCCGGTGAGGCAGCGCCCCCGCCGCATGCCGAAAGTAATGCGGCTGAGGCTAGGACGGCAGCAC
This sequence comes from Paenarthrobacter sp. RAF54_2, assembly GCF_052113945.1. Classification (NCBI taxonomy): domain Bacteria; kingdom Bacillati; phylum Actinomycetota; class Actinomycetes; order Micrococcales; family Micrococcaceae; genus Paenarthrobacter; species Paenarthrobacter sp. RAF54_2. Next base: position 13,078 of record NZ_JBFRDV010000015.1, on the reverse strand, counting down.
TCAAAGTGACCCGCCTGCGGTGTGTGAACTTCATATGTCTCTCCTTTGAGGTGGTACGAAACGTGGGGAAAGGGCCCGTTCCCCACGTGACTGTGCCGAGGGCGAACTGGACAGGAAATCGTTATCCCAAGCATGAGTGATGAAGGCCACATTGTCAACGCGTTAGCGCTAACAACGGCTTAACGGCGCGCTGTTGCTGATAACCAGGGACCGAATGCTGGGGGAGTAGCGGACGCTTTTGGCTAAGAAGGCTTACTGGTGGGAGTGTGACCAGTGAGCTTGTCTGGACCCACCAGAACGGCCCCTACGGATGGTGTTCCATCCGTAGGGGCCGTTAGCCATTGATCGACTTCGAAGCGGCGGCTAGCTCTTTTGGCTACGCGGCAAGAGCTGCATCGAAAAGTTGCTCGGCCAGCCGGAGCATGTGAGGGGGTGCATCTACATCCTCGCCGTGGTCGTCATGGCCAAGTAGAACGGCGGTCCCACTGACGGGCTGTTCAATCTCCAAGCCTGCTTCGCGCAGCAACACCTCTGCCCGGGCATTCATTGGCAGGGGAATAAACCCTGCCTCGTCGTTAAGATAGACGTGCCAATCGTTCCAGGTAATTGCTTCAACGCTTCCTTCAACCAGCCCCTGCATGGTGAGCAGGGCCGCATCGATTCTTTCGACGCGGACGGGCTGCCTGAGAGGAGCTGGGATAATCAGGGCATTGCGTTTCCGATACATAATTCATCCCTTCCATGTCTGGGCGGCAGGCACTCCCACGGCTGCAAACCCGTCTCTCCTGGGAATGACCAAGTGACCGCTCGGGGCAAACTTTTACATAGACTTGCCCGCGATTTAGACCGCGTCGTACCCGTGTGCCAGATTCACTATCAACACTGACCCTAAGCGCGACGCGTCACCTTTGGTTTTTACGCGGCTTTTGGAAGAGATTTTCACTGGTATCAATTTTTGCCTTTTTCGCGGCTCTTTTTTCAAGAATTGATTTTCCCGATTTTTTGGCACTAACATTTCTGGGGGACTTACCGGCCACAGGAATCACGCCTTTCTGAACGCTATCTAGCAATCACCATACCGACTTTAATTTTTAAAGCCAGTCCGCGGTTTGGCGGATATTTCTGCAAGCTACGTCCAGACAAGACTTTCGAGGAATTGCCGCAGGCCTCAACATCCCAGGAGCCGACATTGCCGCCCGAGCGCACGGACATCGCCGGCCTGATAGTGGCAGCGCGCCGTCAGTCCGGCTTGATGCAGGTAAGCCCCTTCTACTCCCGTATTTGTAACGCCGATAATCTACATTATGTAAAGTCGAAGTGATCCAATTGCAGATTTTGCAGATTAGGACCCGGTGATACGCACTCCCCGGTTTCGACTGCCTAGACATTGGAATCCGCGCCATTACTGCGATCGGGGCCTGTTCGTCGATGCGCCCGGCGTCAGTCCGGCACATGAGCGGTCGACGGGTTCGAGGTACCGTGCAGCCAGATAATTCCCCGGATTTCTCGGGTTTCGTTGACCCGGATTCGCATTTTATGCATCCTAAGAGCATTATCGCTGGCACGGAACTTCACGGCCGGCACGATCCGTGGACGTGAGAGCTTGGTCCGCCGGTTCGTGGATCACACCGGGCATTTTCCCTGGGACTGGACCGTCGGCGACGCCGATGAGTTCTTCGCCCACGAGCGCTCCATCCTGAATCTGGCGTTCGCCACCATCCGGGCCTACCAGACCCATCTGGAGGTGTTCTGCGACTTTTTGACTGATCCTGTCTATGAATGGGACCGGGTCTGCCTCCAGGGGTTCGGCCGCTCCCCCGCCCAGATCATCACCGAATTCAACCGCGTCCGGCATGCCCAGAACAATGAACAGGCACCGGCCAAACGACCCTTCACCCGGGCCGAGCTGCAAGGCTTCTTCGACCTGGCCAACCTTGAGGTTGAACGGGTCTTGGTCTCCGGGCGCAAGGGCGCCGTCGCCGCGTACCGGGACGCCACAGTGTTCAAGACCGCCTACGCCTGGGGGCTGCGGGCCAACGAGGTCACCCACCTGCAGACCGTGGACTTTTCCCGAAACCGATGGGCCCCGCAATTCGGCGAGTTCGGTGTCCTACAGGTCCGAGACGGCAAAGCACAACGCGGCTCACCGCCCAAGCGACGCTCCGTACTGACGGTCTTTGACTGGTCCCCCGCCGTCCTCGACACCTGGATCAGGACCGGACTGCCTTGGCTTGCCCCGGCCGTGTCAGAAATCTTCCCCACCGCCAACGGACTGCCGGTTCCCAAGTCCAACCTGCACCGCCGCTTCCGCGACTACATCGACGAACTCGGCCGCGTGCTCGAGGACATGATCGAGAAGGCCGTCAGGCCGAAGGAGGAAAGAGAATGAAACGGGACATCGAATACTGGTGGCGGGCACGGGAAAATCATGGCCCGGCACGGCATGCGCAACACCCGCGAACTCGTGGAACCGCTACGGGAACGCGGTATCACCCTCTCCGAGTCGCAGATCTACCGCATGGTCAGCCAAAACCCCGAACGGATCTCGTTCCAGCTCCTGGCCGCCCTCTGCGACGTCTTCGGCGTCGAAGCGAACGAAGCTGTTCACCTTCACGGCCGCCGATGCGAGGTCCAAACAACAGAAGCAGGCCGCCACCTCCGGGGAGAACGTCGTCCGGTTCGCTGACGCCTACAAACCCGTCAGGGCCCGGCTCCTTGACGACGACTAAGCCTGTCAGCCGCGGACCGCCCCGATCCGAGGGCGACCACCGGTGCGACCGATGCGGGCGGATGGTCGCAAAGATCCGCGTGACCGGGCCCGACGGCGCCATCTGTGGGATCTACTTCACCACCGCACTGCGCAACCTCGGATCCTGCTCCGGCTGCGGTAAAGAAAGGCTCCTTCGCGGCAAAGCCACCGACGGCACCGACATCTGCAGGGTCACCACCCATATGACCTGCGAGGGCTGCGCCACCGAAACCGAAAGATTCCGCGCCGGCCACTGCATCCGCTGCGTCCTCCGAACCGACCTGGAAGCCCTGCTCCACCCCCACACTCCCCCGGACTTGAGCCTCAAACGCCTCATCGGAGTGCTCGCGGCCGCAGCGAGGCCCGAGAGCGTCTACACCTGGATGCGCGGGGCCAACGCCAACGAACTCCTCACGAGTCTCGGCACACGCAGCATCGCGCTCACTCACGAGTCTTTTGATGCTCTTCCCGCGTCACGGTCAGTGGAGTACCTCCGGGAAATGCTCGTCCATCACGGCATGCTCCCGGACCGGGACCGCCAATCCAGGCGTCAATCGAACGGTTCGCCCGCTGGCACCACCTCAAACGCCTCCGCGCAATGGCAAGCCCAGGAAGGCACGGTCCCTTACCCGAGCCGATTACCCGCCAGTCCATCCCTGGCGATCAACTGCGTTCTCTGAGCCTTACTGTCGCATCGACATCAACCGTGAGACCTTCAGGGTCGGTCTCGGGATCTCCGACCACGACGACGCCGTAGTCACGCGCCGCCCCGACGATGCTCACATACCCGTTGCGCACGTCGGCGAGAACCCGTTCTTCTTCACGAGTGAAGGGGTCGCCCCATCCGCCGCCCCCGTTTGTCATGCTGCGGAGCACGGATCCGGCTGGCAGGTCCCACGTCGGTCGGCTACCGAAGTAGAAGTACTTGCCGTCTTTCCCATCCTGCAGTTTGGTGTCCGGGTCGAGGACACCGGCGATCGGATCGGAGGACGTTAGAGTTTCGGCGCTATGCGAGAGCAGTTGCTGTCGCTCCGCGATAGCGGCGACTGTCGGCGCGAAGGTCCAGGCTGCTCCGGTTATTCCGGCCTTTCCGCCGTTAACACCGAAACCGCCTGACCCCGTCAACGTCACCGGACACGGAAAATGCGTGCTGTCCGTGAGCCACAGCGAGTCGCGCGACATCGCCATGCCCCCGCGGTGATATCCAGGACCGCCGGAATCGATGACAGCTTGGTTAGACAGCGCCACGACCGGCACACTCGCCTCGATGGGCTCAAACCCCAGGGACGAAATGTTGGCGAGTATCGAGATGATGTAGTTTTCTCCATCGCCTACCTCCGACGCCCCCCAAGGGCCCTGTTCTCCCCCGAATGCCCCGACGGTCGACCACTGGCTCCCATCGGGCCGCACGCCGACGGTGTTATGTACATTCCGGCCGAGGTCTCCGCCCACCGCCCGAGGACCGAGTGCATCCGCTAGCGCGTTGCTCACAGCACTCAGAAGCGAGGCAGTTGCATAGAAGTACATTGTTACTGCCCCGTCGGGCGGCATGGCAGAAACGATCGAACCAGGAGGGCAAACCACGTCGATGTTGCGCCAATTGCCCGAGGTGAATGCGATGCCCGGGGAGAGGAGCATGCTGAGTCCACACCCGATCGCATTCTTAGCGTCGATAAACGTGCAGTTAATTCCCGTGCGTGCCTGCCGAGAGGTTCCTGACAGGTCCGCCTCAATTTTTGAACCCCGCACGCGCAGCGCTACCTTGATCGCATACGTTTCCGTTTCATCGACGCCGTCCGCGTCGACGACAGACGATCCCGTGTAGTCGCCGTCGGGAAGGTCGGCGATGGCTTCGGCCATCCTCTCTGCGGAAGCATCAGTCGCATATCGAATGGATCCCAGATATGGTTCGAGACCATAACGGTCGATAATTTCCAGGATCATCCTCTCTCCGAACCCTAACTGCGTTTGTGTCGCAAATAAGTCGGGAAGGATTAATTCTGCCCACCTGGTGTTGTCGAACAGCAGCGAGAACGTCTGCCGAACCGCCTTACCTTGCGACCACATCAGCATCGGCGGAAGGACAAGCCCATCTTCGTAAGTGCTTCGCTTTGAAGCGCTGAATCCCCCGGGCGTGACGCCGCCGAAATCGAGCTGGTGCACCTTCATCGCGACGAACGAAACAATCGTGTCGTCAACGAAGATCGGCTTGATGAAGCACAGGTCATTGACGTGCCCGCCGATCCTGTACGGGTCATTACCGACGAGGATGTCACCTTCGCGCAGGTCGTCGTATCCATATTCTTCGACGGTGTTGCGTACAGACTCCGTCATTGCACCGATGAAGGTAGGCAAACCGTCACTAATGGCACCCATCGCATAGTCGACCTCGCGAGGCCCAACAATGACACAGGAGAAGTCGTATACGAGCGAAACTATCGGAGAGAAGGCCTGCCGCCGGAAAGCCGTCGCCATATTTTGCACGGCATACGTAGATTTTGTGTTCAGAAGGGAGGTAGTGAACCTGTCAGCTCCGTACCTCTCAACGAATTCCTCGTTGGTCAGAGCGCGGAGGAATGTCTCGTGCACGGTGCCAGACGGCTGCTCATTGGTGATGGTCACTTCTGTTCTCCTCTCGACGCCGGGGATGTGATGACGAGCTCACCGTGGAGCCCGACATCCACGCGCTGACCAGCCGTGATATGGGTAGTGGATAGCTTTTCGGACACGATCGCCGGACCCTCAATGCGGTCCCCAGCGCACAGATCGAGCCGGTTGTACACAGGCACCTGTACAGGCGTGTCCACAATGAGCTGGATTGTGGTACTCCGCACGGGGCTCAAAGGCTGGGCACCACGAGCCGGAAGCTGGGGGTACTCGACCTTCTCGGATGCCACCGTTGCCTGGATCCGATACGTCACACCTTCAACAGCGAAAGCTTCGAACCTGCTGCCGGTCCGCGCGAAATAGGTATCGTGAAAGTTTCGAATAATCGCTGCTATCGCATCTGCGTCGACCAACCCGTCCGGAACCTCGATGAACGGCATGTCGAACTCTTGGCCCGCTAGTCGTGCATCGAGCGACCGGACGATGGTGACCTCGCGATCGGTGTCGAGGGATTCCAGAAGAGCCTGCTCCATATCGGCGTAGATGGCATCGATCTTAGCGGCGTTCTCAGGCACGAGGAACGTGTAAGCGCCACGGTTGCTCGTGTAGACCTGCTCTGCGGCCAGGAGCCCGAGCGCGGAGAACAATCCGGGGTGCGGGGGCACGATCACGGACTTGGCGTGCACGAGGTCCAGTGTTGCCGGAAGCAGCATCGGACCAGCCGCGCCGTACGCCATAAGAGAGTACTCGCGGGGGTCGATGCCGTTCTTGATGGCAACGTTCGTCATCGCCTCCGCGAGGTTATGGAGACCAAGTTCGTACGCGTAGCGAACTCGCTCCTGATACGTGAAGTCAGTGTCCAGTGCCTCGAACGCTTCCCGCGACTTGTCGATATCGAGAGCAATCCTGCCGTCGGCAAACCCAGCGGGTTCGATGATGCCGGCCAATAGGCATGTGTCCGTCGTCGTCGGCTGAGTTCCCCCCTTGCCGTAGCATGCCGGGCCAGGCGTTGAACCAGCGCTATCCGGCCCGACCTGCAGCTCGCCCGACGATCCAATCTGAACGATGCTGCCGCCGCCGGCCCCGACGGAGGTGACATCGTTGGCCAAGGCACTGACGACGAGATCATGCTCCAACTCAAACGTCGTGCTCAAGTACGGGGCGCCGTTTGTCACCAGCGAAATGTCGCATGACGTACCGCCGACATCGGAACACAGCAGATCCTGCTCACCGATCATTCGGCCAAAATCGGCACTCGCGACTGTCCCTGCAGCTGGACCGGCGAAGACGATCCGGAACGGTTGGATCAGAGCTCTGTCTGCTGGAACAAGTGTCGCCGCGCAATCGGCGAAATTGAGCGCGCCGTTAAATCCCGCTTTACTCAGGCCACCCTCTAGCTTTTCAATGTAGTCCGAAAAAAGAATCTTCATACAAGCATCGATCGTCGTCGTCGAAGCCCGCGCGTATTCGTGCGCGATGGGCGAGACCTCGCTCGAGATGGACACAGGAATGTCACCTAGAATTTCACGCACGAGCTCACGGAGCCGTAGCTCATTCGTGTCGTTCACGTAGGAGTTCATCAGCATGATAGCCACGCCTTCAACATTGCATTTGGCGAGCACATTGATCTCGGCACGCGCCTGATCTTCGTCCAGCCTGAACAACACCGAGCCGTCTGCTTTGATCCGCTCGTGAATGGTCCGGCGCAGGTAACGCTCAACCAGCGGACGGCGCGCATCTCCGAACTCACGTCGCCAGTTCGGGTCCAGCAGCGCCTTCATGGGGCGGAAGACCGAGCCGTGGTCGAGTGTGTCGCGGTGCCCTACGGTTGCTAGCACGCCGATCTTCGGTAGCTTGCGGGTGATAACAGCATTGAGACCATGCGTACTCGCATGATTGAATATCGTGCCATTCTCCAGCCCGAGCTCTTTCGCGCCGCCCACTACCGCGTCGTAGATAGCCGAGTAATCGGTCGACACTTTCACGGTCCGAATATCCGACCCCGAGACAGCAACCACATCTGTAAACGTCCCGCCGACGTCCACTGAGAACATCACCGAAGGGCCTCCACTCGGTCAGCGAAAAATTCAAGTGGCCCAAACATGGTCCACCTCTCACGATCGACCTCGGCCAAGCACTCCTGGCACCGGGTTGTGAGGAACCACCCGCCCTCCGAAGTCACCGGATAGCGACGGATATCTGTGCTTTGACAGTGTGAACAAACCGCCGCGACAGGTTCACGAGCTTGCTCCACAGTCAAACTCGACGGCCTCGGATAATGCACCATTGCACGGCTCCTCTCTATTCAGTGCTTCTTTTGAAGCTTGGCAAATGCTCTTGTCAGGCGAAAACCGGTGAACTTCAGACGCCAATCGGTGGAGTCCTTCACGACTGCGTTGAAGGTCCGGGGCGTGAGCCGTCCGTGGACGGATGCAACGCGCGCGAGTTACAAGGAGAGTAATTGTCAATTACCGACCACCCTCCACGCCGACAATGACACACGCCATCACCGCCGGCGCAGTGGAGACGTTCCGCCACGCGTGGCGGGTTCCGCGTTGGACCAGACAGTCGCCGCGGGTCAGCAACTCGCGCCTTCCGCCGTCGAGCTCGAGCTCAATCTCTCCGTCAACGACGAAGATGTAGTCGATGGTGTTCGACGTATGGAATGCCGCATCACCCGCTGTCTCGTGCGTAGCCGCAACCCCTAAAGCGTCGCCAGACGACTCGTCCGGGCGGTCGACTACATCAGTAACCGACGAATCAGGAGGAATCGAAAAGACCGAGAAACGCGTTCCCCCTGAACCCGGAAAATTAGTGCCGGCCACTGGTTCTGCTGGGTCCTGGAAGACCGGGACACCGTCCGATGTACCCCAGACCTGCCACGAGATTCCCGTCCGTTCCTTGCTCCCATCCCCTACCGGAGTTCGTACGAATGCGGGCTCTATGAGGTCGGTCGACCGAAAGCGGGAGATACCCGCATCGTCTACTTCGGTCACCACTGCCTTGACTTTTCGAATTACGTCAGCGTTTTCCACGAGAATTCTCTTTCTTCGTACTTGGTCTGGTGGGACCTTGAAACGGAGCTTATCTATTGACTTTCTCGGCGAAGTTATTGTCAATGCCGTCACCGGCAGAGTTGAGCGTTAGCTCCGACTCCATGAGATTTGCTCTGCTTCTCATCAGTGTCTTCATCGCCGTTTATTAGAGTCGCAATGGGCCTTACTGGCCGAGTAGCTTCTTCCATCGCTGCTGGAATGCTTTGGCCTCGTCGGTCGTGATCTGCGGGATCTCTTCCAGCGTGGCTCCATTGGTTTGAATCAGCCCGGGCACACCCTCGCGAACGGGGAACATGCCTTTGGCAAGAATCGTCTGACCGGCCTCGCCCAGGAGCCAATTCACGTACACCTGCGCTGCATTCGGGTGCTTGCCCGCCTTCAACACCACCACCTCGTTGGGAATGCTCCCGGCGTTCGGGTAAACCTTGTAGTCGACCGGCGCACCGGTCGCCTTGACCGACGCCACGTTCCCCGCGGGCACGGGCATAGTCGCGGAGATCTCCCCTGCGGCCATCGCCGCGATTTCTGGGTTTGAGCCAGGATAGCTACGCGCCGCGCCCTTTGAGGTCAGCTTGTCAAGGAACGCCGAACCACCGGTCTGGGGCTTTTCCGTCGTTTGGAGTACCGAGGCCACGATCGGACTGATCGAGGGGTCTGTCACCCCCAGATGCGACGGGTCCACGTTCAAGAGGTCCTGCCAGGAGTTGATGCCCTTCGGCATCAACTTCGTGTTCCACGCCCACGCGTAGACGGTGCTGCCCATCGTTACCACGTACGGGGTGCGCTGATTGTTCGCTCGATCGACCTTTGGATCACCCAGCGCCGGAACGGTGAGCGGCAGCAAAGCCCCCTTATTCGCGTATCCATCGAAAGTCAGATGATCCAGGATGTCGACAACGTCCGCACCCACGTTCCCAGCGGCGAGCTCCGCGTCGACTCGCGCTGTGATATCCGCCGGGTTCGAGCGAACATAGGTCAACTTGATATTCGGGTAATCCTTCTGGAATGCCGCCGGGAGCGGATCGGACATGCTTGGGCTGAGAAGACCGTAGATGGTCAGCTCGCCCTCCTTGTTGGCGGCGTCCACTACCTTCGACCATTCCGCCTGGTCCATGATCTTTTTCGACGCGTCAGCCGGGTTCGCGCCCGAATTGCTCGTTGAAGAACCGGCCCCTGCTGATGCGCATCCTGTCAGCGCGAGCAGCCCTCCCGCGACAAGTAGGCATCCATGCACCATTACGGCCCTGGTCTTTTTCACAGCTATGTCCTCCATCCACAATGGACTCGAATCCACGTCTTCGGGAATCCGGCCTCCCCCATTAGGCAAAATCAACGTATAGGAGACTTGGATACGATTGCAAGGAAACTTAATTTCTTTTTGAAAAAGATAACGACGATGCCGGGCAGATCGTTCGGAGGCGGGTGGAACTTGTGCAAGAGGCAGCCGCGAGCGATCCTCGCCTGCTGGCCCTCCTATCGGTTCGGTGTTCGTCCGGCCTACCTGCTGGTGCACGGAATGATTTGCTAGGAAATTCTGAAGCAGATCAACACCGGCCACCACGCTTGGGTCAAACGTGTCAGGGGCGCATAGCACCCGCGCTGGCCAGCCGTCCACCGATCGAACTCGTTGCGGCAGGTCTGCTGGTGCGCGGCCTAGGGCGTGTCTCCTAGATCTTGGTTATCCGGGATGCTTTATGGGTGTCTCGAACTTCTGTTTTGACTGATGGGGGTCGCCCCTCCCGGGACGACCGCCGCGTCGTGGAGGGCATCATTTACCGCTATCGGTGCGGGATCGCCTGGCGGGATATGCCAGCCGAGTTCGGCCCGTGGCAGACGATCTGGAAGCGTCACCGCCGCTATAGCGGCGACGGAACATGGAACAGGATCCTGGCCGGGCTGCTGACGGTGGCGGATGCCCGCGGTGAAATGGACTGGTCGATCTCAGTTGACTCAACGGTGAACCGCGCCCACCAGCATGGCACCAACCTTCCCCGCACCACAGGGGCCCCGTCGAATTACATGAATCTGTTTGCTGAACCTAACGATCATGCGATTGGCCGTTCCCGCGGCGGTTTGAGCACCAAGATCCACGCCCTCGTCGATGGTAAAGGCAGGCCGTTAGTGCTGCTGGTGGCCCCCGGTCAGGGCGGGGATGCGCCGATGTTCACCCACCTGATGGGCCAGCTGAAGATCAACCGCGGCGGCCCGGGCAGGCCACGCACCCGCCCGGACCGTGTCCGAGGGGACAAGGCATACTCCTCCAGGGCGATCCGGACCCACCTCCGCGACCGCGGCATAATGGCTGTTATCCCGCAACCATCCGATCAGATCGGTCATCGAAAACGACGCGGCTCCACCGGGGGCAGGCCACCGGCCGTCGACAAAGAGGACTACAAAGGCAGGAACGTCGTCGAACGGAACTTCAACGTCTTCAAGCAGTGGCGCGCGTTGGCAACACGCTACGACAAACTCGCACTCACCTACCGCGGCGGGGCTGTTCTTAGAGCAGTCAGCATCTGGCTGGCGGCTTTAGGAGACACACCCTAGCCGCCGGAAAATATCAGTAGTCTCGCCGAGAGTTAGGCAAGCGTTTCAGGTCCAATCCGCCCCACCGGCGAGCCCTGCTAGCAACCCGGCCACCTGGGTATGCGGGAGCCCCGCAGCATAGGCCTCAATGACCAACCCGTTGCTTGCCCCTGAAGGCTCTGACAGCGCGGCCTCGATGTAGGTCAGTAGTCTGCCTGTGGACTTGTCTGATTGTCCAGCGACACCCAAGCCACCCAACGACCACAACCAAAAAGGGCCTCGACCACGCCGTCGTCCTGCCGGAACCAGCTGTAGCAGATACGGCCGTCACTCGATGAGACGTCAGGGTACGCCAGATTGCCTCTCGGAGTCGGGGTCGCGGACTATGTTCAGGCTGGGCTCCGGCATACGGATTTTGCACATAATGATCGGCATAGACATAACCGGAAGCAGCGGGCGTTTCAGATGAGACAAGGGCAGGCACCAGCAGCACCGCGTACAGCCAGAAAACGCTCTGCCACGGCAATCCCAATCCAACGATAAAGCCGCCGACAACGAGTGCGATCGGTGTAAAGATTGCCAACCAGGAATGAGAGTCCTAACGGATCAATTCGCATCTGAGGGGCGGTAGCCGTGGGCGCAGGAGCCCCCAGCTCAGAGGAAGGGTAACAGCCAAGCCCAAAAGGAATCGGCCTGCCACGAGAGGCCAAAAGCCACCACCAGTCGCAGCCAAGGCGCGTCCCACCTGTGCTAGGAAGCTCAGTGCAATAGGGACCTTGCGATGCCCGTAGATGTCGCCCACACGTGCCGTCAAGCCGACAGAGATGGCACCGTCATCACTGCGTTAAAGACCCACTCGATTTCCGACCCCGACAGGCCGGGCTCTGCCGCTATCACCCCAACCGGCGGAGGGAGGGTGAGTCCAATGGTGGTCAACGACCAATTGGGCGAGCTTCAAACTGGCCTTTTTCAAACGGGCCTTTAGGGTCAACATTGCGTTAGCGTGGGACACGAAGGCCTCCTAGATGTGCAGCGGTTTCTTAGACAGCTCCACTCCACACCGGGAGCCCTTCTTCATCCCGGAAATCTCACGCCGTGTCGTCACACGGCCTCAAGCAACCTCCTTGGGCAGTACAACTAGATTGACGAACTGCCCCGAGTGGCATCGACGACCCTCAGTAGGTAGCGCGGCCGCCAGAAAGGTCGTAGGTGAATCCCGTGGAGAAGCTAGCCCGGTCGGAGCAGAGGAACGCGATCAGCTCGGCGGCCTCCTCTGGCCGGCCCATCCGGTTCATCGGGATCTTTTGGGCCACGGCTTTCAGCGTGTCCGGATCGGCTCCTTTGAGGATTGGAGTCTCGAACACGGCGGGCGCCACGGCGTTGACGAGGACTCCCGTGGTTGCCAGTTCTTTTGCGATCGATTTCGTCAATGCGATCACCGCAGCCTTGCTGGCCGAATAGGCACCGTTATACGGATTGCCTTCTTTCCCAGCCATGCTGGCGATGTTGACGACCCGACCCCAACCCTTGTCGATCATCCCGGGGATGAAAGCACGGCAGGCGTAGAACGTACCCGCGGCGTTCACGCGGAGCATGAGATCCCAGTCCTCGTCGGAGGTTTCCAGTACCGAAGGTCCGGAGCGTTCCTTCCCTGCGCTGTTAACGAGAATGTCAACGGGTCCGATCTGACGAGCGGCATCCGCGACAGCGGAGGAATCGGAGATATCGAGGCTGTAGTCCGCTTCCGGGTTCAGGTCGATCGTGTAGACGGTGATACCGTCCTGACGCAAGCGAGCGGTGAAGGCCTCACCGAGCCCACTCATCCCGCCGGTGACGACAGCTATTCGTCCATTGTTACCAGTCATCGAGCTTCCAATCGCTGTTGTTGCGAGGACGAATGCCTCAGGAGACAGATTTGCGTCAGCAATGCCCTCAACAATGGGAACACGCGGCCTCCTCCGAGGCAGTGGGAATCCTCAGGGCCTGCTTTCTCTCCCTCTAGAGGCCTTTCAGGGCGCCTCGGCCGCCTAGCAGGAAGGCAAGACCGAGCCCGACTAGCGAAACGGCGGCCATTATCAGGGCAAGCACCGCAACCTCGGAATAGGAGCCGAATTCGAGGAGGTCGTAGAGGGTCGTTCCC